>CAZOLK010000018.1:0-40563 GCA_964580325.1 uncultured Verrucomicrobiota bacterium
GGCGACAAAAAACGATTTTCGCTCGCGGGACAGGGTTTCCCGGCGACAAAAAACGATTTTCGCTCGCGGGACAGGGTTTCCCGGCGACAAAAAACGTTTTTTGATCGCGGGACAGGGTTTCCCGGCGACAAAAAACGTTTTTTGATCGCGGGACAGGATTTCCCGGCGATAAAAAAACAAATGCCACGACGGCGAAGGCTTTCCTGTGGAACGTCAGTGGTGTGATCCGTCTTTCAATCTTTGTGGCAATCTCGCAATCTCGCAATCTTTGTCCCAATCTTTGTCGCGAGCTTTGTCGATCTCCTTGTACTCGGCCATCTACTCGTTGCTTTGATTTCCTGGGCCAAAGTGTTCCGGCCATCCGATTTTTTTCTTCATTGCGCTTTAATTCCTTTTAAAAGTTGGCTTAAATCGTATGCTTATCCGATTTGATAGAAAGAAGCAATCAAACAGAACCGTTGAGTGATGAAACAAGATACGCCTCTCATATCGACCATCGGCGAACTGTGCCGCGTCTGTTACACGTGCGTGCGCGATTGCCCGGCAAAAGCCATCAGGATCAGCAATGGCCAGGCCGAGGTTTTGTCTCAGCGCTGTATCGGCTGCGGCAATTGCGTCCGCGTCTGCAGCCAGAACGCCAAAAAAGGTTACGACGCGCGCGGTGATGTCAAAGCATTGCTCGCATCGCCGGCAAAAGTGGCGGCTGTGGTGGCGCCCAGTTTTCCCGCTGAATTCGCGGACCTGGATTACCGCCAGGTCGCCCACCTGATTCGCGCCCTGGGTTTTTATTCCGTGCATGAAGTGGCTTTTGGCGCCGACCTGGTGGCCGCGGCCTATAAAAAGCTGCTCAGTGACTATCCTGACCGCCGGTTCATCGCCACATCCTGCCCGGGCGTGGTGGCCTACGTGGAGAAGTATCATCCCGATACCGTGGGGCAACTGGCGCCGATTGTGTCGCCTATGATCGCCGAGGCACGCGCCTTACGCATGCTGCATGGTCCGGACTTGAAGATTGTGTTTATCGGCCCCTGTTTTGCCAAGAAAGTGGAAGGTTGCCGCAAAGCGAGCGCGCGGGTCTCCAACGAGATCGATGCGGTGCTGACGTTTGTTGAGTTGCGCTCCATGTTGCGCGAACAGGGCGATAGTCCGCCGGAGCCGGAAAACGCCGACGATTTCGATCCGCCCCATCCCAACCTGGGCGCCCTGTTCGCGGTCAGCCGTGGTATGCTGCAAGCCGCCAACCTGGAAGAGAATCTGCTGAGCGACACGGTCATGGCCGCGGACGGCCGCAACAACTTTGTCCAGGCCATCAAGGAATTCGCGTCCGGCGCGCTCAATGTGCAACTGCTCGAGCTGCTCTGCTGCAACGGCTGCATCATGGGCTCCGGCTTCACCACACAGGCACCCCAGTTCAGTCGCCGCTCGCGCGTGGTGCAATACGTGCGCGACCGTATCCGTCAGGCGGACGAAACCGAGTGGCGCGGTTACCTGGCGCGCTTGTCCGGTATCGACCTGAGCACGGCATTCTATGCCGACGACCAGCGCCTGCCCATACCTACGGACGCCAACTTGCGCGACATCCTACACAAGATGGGCAAGTTCAAACCCGAGGATGAACTCAACTGCGGCGCTTGCGGCTATCCCACTTGCCATGAACATGCCATCGCTATTTTCAAGGGCCTGGCCGAAAACGAAATGTGCCTGCCCAACACCATCGAACGGTTGAATACATCGCTGGAGGACCTGCGCATATCCAACGAGCAGCTCGAGGACACGCGCAAGGCCCTGATCAACGTGGAAAAACTGGCCAGCATGGGCCAGTTGGCCGCCGGAATCGCCCATGAAGTCAATAATCCACTGGGCGTGATTTTGCTCTACGCCAAGTTGATGCTGGAAGATGCGTCAGTGGATTCGGAGCAGTATGAAGATCTGAAAATGATTTCGGAACAGGCGGTTCGCTGCAAAAAAATCGTTGGCGATTTGCTCAATTTCGCCCGCAAGAACAAAGTCATGCGTCAGCCGGCCAACGTCTGCGAGTTGATCGATCAATGCCGTAAAGTCGCGCAACCGCCGTCCAAAATCCGGATTGAAGTTGAACACAAGATGGCGAACCCGGTGGCGGATATTGACAAGGACCAGATGATCCAGGTGCTGACCAACCTGATCACCAACGCCTACGACGCCATGCCTGCGGGCGGCGTGTTGAGCATTATAACCGAAGACGATCCCGACAACATTCGCATTTCTATCAAGGACACAGGCTGTGGCATACAGCCGGGCATCATGAAGAAGATTTTCGAGCCGTTATTCACCACCAAGCAGATCGGCCAGGGCACGGGGCTGGGCTTGTCGGTGACCTTCGGCATCATCAAAATGCACTGCGGCAAAATAGACGTGGAATCCAACGCGGACCCGAAAAAAGGGCCAACCGGGACCTCGTTCATCATCAGCCTGCCGCGCCTGGCCGGGGAGGTGTAGGCTTGTCATGGACGATTTGAAGGTATTGATTGTCGACGACGAACTGGGTATGCGCATGGGCGCGCGCAAAGCGCTCAAGCGGCATCGCATCCAGGTGCCGGACCTGGGCACCGATGTGGGGCTGGTCATTGACATGGCCGAGGACGGGGCCCAGACGTTTGCCATGCTGGACGAGCAACCTTATGACCTGATGTTGCTGGATTACAAGCTGCCTGACATCAGCGGTCTGGATATCCTGGCCCGGTTCAAGGAGCGCGACATCGATATGCTGGTGATCATGGTCACGGCCTATGCTTCGCTGGAAGTGGCTGTCAGCGCGACCAAAAACGGAGCCTTTGATTTTTTGGCCAAACCGTTTACCCCCGACGAATTGAAGGGCGTGGTGGACAAGACGGCGCGTACGTTGCTGGTGCGGCGTCAGGCGCGGCGTCTGGCCGAAGAAAAGCGCCAGGTGCGCTTCCAGTTCCTGTCCGTGCTGAGCCATGAGCTGAAAGCGCCGCTGGCCGCCATCGAGGGCTACCTCAACATCATGCGTGATCACACGGCCGGTGACGACCTGCACAGCTACGACTACATGGTCAACCGCGCCCTGGTCCGCATCGACGGCATGCGCAAACTGATTTTCGACATGCTCGATCTGACCCGCATCGAGTCAGGTCAGAAACAGCGCGACATCGTACTGCTGAACCTGACCCGCCAGGCCAGGGACAGTATCGAATCGGTGCAACCGCAGGCGGACCAGCGCGGAATCACCATAGTGCTGCATGCTTCGGATGAGTTCCCGATGACCGCGGATATGAGCGAAATAGAGATCATTTTCAACAACCTGTTTACCAATGCCGTGAAATACAACCGGGACAACGGCCGGGTCGACATCTGGCTTGAGCGCGACGCGGAGAACACCGTGATCCTGAAAGTCCGCGACACGGGCATTGGCATGAGCAAGGAAGAAACACCCAAGTTATTCGGCGAATTCGTGCGCATCAAGAACGAAAAAACACGCAACATCTCCGGCAGTGGCCTGGGCTTATCGACCATGAAAAAGCTGGCCTTATTGTACGAGGGCGATGTCAAAGTGGAAAGCGAACCCGATGTGGGCACAACCTTCACGGTGTATTTGAAGGATGCGCCGTTGGATAAGAGCGGATGTTGAATGGCGGGTATTGTTCCATGATGCACACCGCAGAAAATCCTTTGCCGCTCCGGGCCGTTTGTCAGCATAAATCAGGTGGTTCAGTGCGGGATTAGCGATCATGGGTACGCTAAAAGCCCTCCCGGATTGTGCAGGGATTGCATGGAAACTTACGGTTCATGGCGTTTTCAGATCCTGTCTCAAAACACATTGTCGACCAGCAGTACGGCCTCGGGTGCGCCCAGCACTTTGAGTGGAATGGTGTTTTTGCCCGGCTCGAGGCGCATGGGTTTCAGTGTCTGCCGAACGTATTTCTGTTGTGGGAACAGCAGCGTGGAATGGCCGTGGGCCAGGGAAATGTGGCTGCCCATGGCCACGCCGGTCATGCTCAGGACCACGTTGGTCAACGGTTGTTCCCGCACATTATAAATGTCAAACGTGCCGCCGCGGACGGTCAGGATGCGCCAGTCGCGAAAATCGCCGGTGCGTTGCCAGAACTTGTCATAGCCCCAACCCTGGCCGTAGAAAAGAACATAGGGCGTTCCAGCATGCCGCGCTTTTTCCAGAACATCCTCACGCGTATTCCAGAATATGTCGATGACCAGCCGGTTGGTGTATGGCCCTCCGCCTTCTCGGTAGGATAAGCCCTGTTCGCGCAGGTAGATGCCGTGCTCGTTGCGGATGGTCGCGTGCTGTTTAAAGTATTGCCTGGGCCAATGCCAAGGTCCGATGCCTGGGGTTTGCCAATGGTTTTTCTGGATTTCCATAAATACCGCGTCCGGGTATTTGACGAAAAAGTTCATTGCCGTGGTCCGCCAGTGCAGGTTGGTGAAATTGCTCAGCGGTTCGTCCGGGACCGTGAAGGTGAAGGTGGCGTTGGTGGATTTATAGATCAGCAATTCGTTCCAAGGCTCGAACCAGCGGTCCACCAGTATAAGGGCGTCGCGCGGAGCCTGTGTGTCGGCCCATTCCCGTATTTTTTTATATGGCGTGGGTTTGCCGGTGATCATCATGGCTGCCCATGATGGCGGGACCGCAAAACAGACAAATATAAAAGGTAACAGCAGCGAAAGGCCATGTTTGGGGAGTGGTTTCCAGTTTTTATTTTTCAGCCATTCATAAGGTGCATACAAACCTGCTGCCATAAACATGACGATAATTGGAAAAAGGAAAGACATGTGCCGCAAACCGATGGGATAGCGCGATCGCAAAGCGCTGAGAATCATGAGGCTGACGCCAAGAAGCAAAAACAGGCCGAGCACTGCAAGGCAATCTCTTTTTTTCTTATCGCCCCGAATGAAATAGAATAAAGCGAGTGCGGAAATCAGAAGCGTGAAGACCATACGCATGGGCGTTTGGCCCCACTGCATAGCCAAGAATACGTGACCCAGCGAACCGATGGGATTATTCTTTCCGAAAATCAGCTCGGTATATTCCGCGTGCGATGCGTTATGGGTACTGATGAAATAGGGCAGTGCCCATTTGATGAACAAGAGCGGCAGCAGCACCACGGCATAGCTGATGCCGATCACGATCAGAACACGATGTCTGTCAGGTGATTTGACGTGAAAACGCAAAGCCAGGAGATACAAGGTCAGCAATGCGGAGGTAAAACTGAAAAACCAACCGGTCAAATGGCTGTAAGAAGAGAAAAAATGGCCCAGGATGACAACCGCAAAAATCCACCAGGGCAACGGGGTCTTTTCGTGGCGCCGAAAAAACCACTCCAGCATGCCGAACAACAACAAAGCCGTACCGAAAAGCAGCGTCCCATAGAAGTAGCATTCGCGCGAAAGCTGAATATGAAAAGGGCTGAGGGTGATTGCCAACCCTGCGATCAGTCCGAATACATTGCCGCCGATACGCCGGCCTATGAGTATGCATAGCACTACGCTTAAAGTACCGAAAAAAGCAAACGGCAAGCGCAGGACAGCTTCCGTTATAGGTAGTTTGCACCAGACCACCAGCGCTTGCGACAGCATGGTCGACAGTGGAAATTGACCGGTTGCGCCCATGACGCCGATCCAGTCGTTCCAAAGTGTGAAGGGAGATACGCCTTTATGTGCTGCCTGATAAAAGAGGATCGTGTCGGCTCGCAATGCCGCCCGGCCAAGCAGAAAAAAACGCGTCCATGCAGCCAGCATGACAAGGATGATGCTCAAGATCAGTACGCTATTTCTTTTTATATTTTCTTTCATGAAACGGCTTGTCCAGTAGTTAACTTATTTATAAGAAAACAGGAGCTTCGCTGATTTCAGTACGTGCGTCAAGAGTTGTTTGTCATGCGCAGGAATTGGGCAGGCACGCCTGCCACCACGGTTGATGGCGCGACATTTTTGACCACCACGGCGCCCGCGCCTACAATGGCGCCGGCGCCGACCGTTATGCCCTCCCGCACCGTGGCGCCCGCGCCTATGTGCGAACCTTCCTCCACGTACACGCCTCCGGCCAGTCGCGCGCCGGTTGCGATGTGGGCGTGATTTCCTATGTTGCAGTCGTGCTCCACAATGGCGCCGGTATTGACGATTACGTTGCATCCCACCTGAGCGCCGGCATTGACAACGCTGCCAGGCAGACATTGCGCGCCCCTCCCGAGTACGGCATGAGAGGATACTATCGCACTTCGGTGTACGACAATATACGGTTTCAGTCCATGATCGCAGGCTTTCTCAAAGATCCGCTGCCGAAGCTGCGTGCGGCCTTGCGGCGTGCCCACGCCGACAATGAAACACGTGTAGCCTTGCTGCATGTAAGCGGGAATCAACGACTCGTCGCCGACAATCGGTATGCCGTGCAATTTCTTTCCCGCCAGGTCTTTGTTCGCGTCCAGGATGAGCAGGTCAACCTGATCCAAGCAGTCAATCAGCACTTTGGTATGTCCACCACCGCCCAACATCATGCATTTGATCTTTTTTTTCGTGCTCATGACGGCTCAATCGATGAGAATTTCGCGTCGCGTGTTGCCCACCTGCGGCCCGATAATGCCGCGATCTTCGAGTATGTCGATAAAAGTTGCGGCCTTGTTGTAACCGATGCGCAGGCGCCGTTGCAAATGACTCGTGGTCGCACGTTGATCCTGGCGGATGATTTCGATCGCTTCGCGGATCAGGGCTTCATCGCGGTTCGAGAGATTGCTGTCCAGGTCCGGCAGGCCTTCGCTTTCCTCGGCGCCTTGGAGAATCTCCTCGTTCAGTTGTTGCGGAGCCTGGGTAGCCACGAATTCGACCACGCGCATGACTTCCTGGTCGTGCACCATGGGGCTCTGGATGCGTTCCAGCTTGGCTGTGCCCGGCGGATTGAACAGCATGTCGCCGCGGCCGCACAACGTCTCCGCGCCCTTGCCGTCAAGAATGGTGCGCGAGTCGACCTGGGACGAGACCTGGAACGCGATCCGCGTCGGGTAGTTGGCCTTGATCGTGCCCGTGATCACGTTCACGCTGGGCCGTTGCGTGGCTACGATAGTATGGATGCCCACCGCGCGCGATAACTGGGCGATTCGCGCCAGCGAATTTTCCACGTCCGCGCGTGCGGTAAGCATGATATCCGCCAGTTCGTCGATGACCACGACCAGGTAGGGCAGCTTGGCTTCCGGGTATTCGCCCTCCTCGTTGGGTTTATCTCTGCTGGTATCGCGCATGTTATAACCCTCGATATTGCGCACGCCCACACCGGCCAGCAACTGGTAACGCCGCCCCATTTCGCGGATAGTCCAGCCCAGGGCGGCCACCAGTTTGCGCGTTTCCGTGACCACCGGAGTGATCAGATGCGGCAGGCCGGCATACATGCTGAACTCCACAATTTTCGGATCCACCAGGATCATGCGCAGGTCTTCCGGGGTGAACTGGTAGAGCATAGACAGGATCAACCCGTTCATGCACACCGATTTACCGCTTCCCGTGGCGCCCGCGATCAACAGGTGCGGCGCCTTGGCCAGGTCCAGGATGATGTTCTTGCCGCGGATGTTCTTGCCCAACGCCAGCGGGATTCTGGCCTTGGTGTCGCGCCAGGTAGAGGACTGGATCATTTCATAAAAACCGACCACCGCGGATTTACGGTTGGGAATTTCAATGCCCACCGATGACTCGCCCGGGATCGGCGCCTGGATGCGCACGCTTTCGGCCTGCAGGTCCATGGCAATGTTTTTGGTGATCTGGGTGATGCTCTCCACCTTGACCCCGCGCGAGGGATCCACGATGAACTGGGTGATGCGCGGCCCTACAATGGCGTTGGCCACCTGCGCGTCAATGCCGAAAATGTCCAGCGTTTCCTGCAACACAATCATCTTGCGCTGGATCTCGGCTTCGTCGATCGTATATTCCTCGTTCAAATAGGCTGATTCGAGCAGGGCGGTCGTGGGTTTTTCATAAGGCCCTTGAAAAGCGATGATCCCATCCTGTTTGACGTTGCCGCCGCCCTCGTCACCAGTTTCATCCCCCTGCTGTTGCACCTCGCGGGCCTGCTCCAGCGCCTGCGCTTCGCGCTCCTCAGGCGTAAGCATAACCTCCTCAGCTTCCGCTTCCCGCATATCCCCATCTTCCAGTGTCGCGATTTCAGCCTGCTCCGCCATCTCTGCACGCAGACGCCGGCGTTCGCGTGCTTCCTTACGGGCCTGGAAGCGCTGTTTCAGCATCAGCAACTCTTCGCGCCGCTCCTCATCCGGACCTTCCAGAAGGTCCGCGGCCAACTCGCCCTGTTCGAACATCCCCGGATCATCCGCGGATTCATAGCTATAGGTATCCCCGGCGTCAACGCTCTCTTCCACCAGCTCATAGTCCTCGTCCACAAGCCGGTCCGAGTTCGCAATATCGCTGAGAAAATCCTTTATCTGTCGGCTGAATTTCCAAATCATGAACGTATGATAACATGCCGGCGACACAAGAAAAGTCAAAACCGCTGGCGAGTGGCGCGTGGCAAACAGCGACTGGCCGGCGGCGTTACGGCTGCCCATGTTTCTTGTTTCCACCTTTCTTTTCATTTTGGGCTTGATCAGCCTTCGTGCTTTTCTTAATTTCGGCGCCATGAAAACCAGTTTTTGCCAATTGAAATCATGAGACAACGGAGAAGCATTTGTGTCGCAGGTCGATCAACCAACCGTATCTGTTTGCATTCCCGTTTATAACGGCGCCGACTTTATTCGTGCTGCCATTGATTCGGTTTTTGCCCAGACCATGCGCTTTTTTGAATTGATCGTGCTGGACAACCAATCGACGGACGCTACGCCCAATATACTTGAGCAATATTGCGATGAACGCATGCGTGTCGTGCGCCATGCGACCAATATCGGCGCAACCGCCAATTTCAATGCCGCCTTACACGAGGCGCGCGGCGATTGGATTAAAATTTTGTGCGCCGACGATTTGCTCTATCCTTCTTGTCTCGAGCGCCAATTGGCATGGGCCACGGCGCAAGCCATACGACCGGTCATGATTTGTGGAGCGCGCGACATTGTAGACGCTAAAGGACGACACTGGTTGCGGCGTGCGTTTCCGGCCACGGATGGCATGCTGCCAGGACCGGAAGCGATACGTCGCACAGTGCGTGCCGGCACCAATCTGTTCGGCGAACCTGCCGCTGTCTTGATGCGGCGCGAAACGGTTTTGCGCACGGACGGATTCGATCCGTCCTGGCGTTTCTGTATGGATCTTGATGTTTGGGTCAAACTCCTGCAACATGGCGATGTGTTTGTAAGTCGTGAAGCGCTTTGTGCATTTCGCGTTTCACCGCAATCGTGGAGTATGGCGCTGGTTGGTTCGCAGGCGCGCGAGTTCGGTGAATGGTTGACCCGTCGCCATGGGGATGGATTGCTTTCCGTTCAACCCGGCGACTTGCGCGTAGGACGTTTGAAGGCCTATTTGCTAATGTTGCAGCGCTGGTTTTTTTATGGGCTCTTGAAATGGAGGGGATAAAGATGAAGACTGTTATTTTGGCCGGGGGATTCGGCACGCGTCTGGCCGAGGAAACCACGGTCAAGCCGAAGCCAATGGTAGAGATTGGGGGGTATCCCATTCTGTGGCATATCATGAAGCTATATGCCGTGTTCGGCGTCACTGAATTTGTCGTGGCCCTGGGCTATAAAGGTGAGGCGATTAAAAATTTTTTCGTCAACTATCGCCATCGGATGCAAAGCCTCAGCATCGAACTGCAAAGCGGTAAGATCGAGGTGCACGGCGCGACTCCCGATGATTGGACGATCCATCTGCTCGATACCGGCGAGATGACCCAGACTGGTGGACGCTTGCGACGCGCAGCGGAATTCATCGGTCGCGAAACGTTCATGGCCACGTATGGTGACGGCCTGGCTTCCATCGATATCACGGCCCTGCTCGCTTTCCACCAGCGACAGCGTTGCAGCGTAACCGTGACCGCTGTAAGACCGCCGGCGCGCTTCGGTGGTCTTGATATCCAGGACGGGCGCGTCTGTCGCTTCGTCGAGAAACCTCAGGCCGGCGAAGGTTGGATCAACGGTGGTTTCTTCGTAATCGAACCCGAGGCCGTCGATTATATCGCAGGAGACGATTCGGTGTTTGAAAAGGAACCACTCGAGTCCTTGGCCAGGAATGGACAACTCACTGCATATTGCCATCATGGGTTCTGGCAGTGCATGGATACCCTGCGTGACCGTCGTTTACTTGAAGCTTTGTGGAAATCCGGAGAAGCTCCGTGGAAATTATGGACATAGAACGCGCATTCTGGCAGCACCGCCGAGTTTGGGTCACTGGCCATACGGGGTTCAAGGGAAGCTGGCTCTGTTTGTGGCTGCGTAAACTCGGAGCCGAGGTGTCTGGATACGCGCTCGAACCGGAAGCGGGTGGGAGCTTGTTTGAGGATGCCCGCGTAGTCGACGGCATGCATTCCGTCATCGGCGATGTCCGCGAACGCGATGCACTCGAAGCCGCAGTGCGTGAAGCAAAACCCGAAATCGTTTTTCATCTCGCAGCCCAGCCACTCGTGCGGCTCTCCTATGAACAACCTCTGGATACATTTTCCGTCAATGTTATGGGTGTCGCTCATGTGCTGGAAACGTTGCGCTGCGTCGGGGGCGTCCGCGCCGCAGTGGTGATTACGACCGACAAGGTCTATGAAAACCGCGAGCAGCAGCGTGGCTATGTGGAAGACGACCGCTTGGGAGGGCACGATCCTTATGCGGCCAGCAAGGCCTGCGCCGAGTTGGTTGCCGCGTCCTATCGCCGTTCGTTCGCCGATTGTCCTCCCGTGGCCACGGCACGGGCGGGCAATGTGATCGGAGGTGGCGATCGTGCACGAGACCGTTTGCTGACCGATATCGTTCGTGCGTTTGATCGACACGAGAAGCCGCTCATACGCAATCCCCAGGCCGTGCGCCCATGGCAACATGTGTTGGACCCGCTCTTCGGTTACTTGTTGCTGGCGCGCCATCTGACGCAACAACCTGAAGCTTTTGGCATGGGTTGGAATTTTGGCCCTGATCATTCCAGTCATGTCACCGTGCGTGACCTGGTTGAGAAGGTACGCGCACTCTGGGGCAGTGACGCAACCTGGAAGACGGCGCCCGGGGGGCATCCCCATGAGACCGGCTACTTGTTCCTGGATTCAGCTCGCGCTCGCGATGCCATGGACTGGCGACCGCGCTGGAATGTGGATAGCGCCCTGGAAAAGACCGTGGCCTGGTGGAAAGCGAGAAATGCCGGCGCTGACATGCGGGTGATTACGCTCGATCAAATCAGCGCCTATGAACACGAATGGGAGAAGTTGTGAGTGAATTGATCTGTCGTTTTTGCAAGGAACCTTTGCGCGAAAGTTTCACGGACCTGGGCATGGCGCCCCTGTCCAATGCCTACCTGAATCGGGACGACTTGCGGAATGCCGAGACGTTTTTTCCTTTGCACGCCTATGTCTGTTCTTCCTGCCGGTTGGTTCAATTGCCGGCGCATGAACGTCCCGAGCACATTTTCAGCCATTATGCTTATTTTTCTTCCTATTCCGATAGTTGGTTGGACCATTGCCGTGGATATGTCGATGAGATATGTGCGCGCAGGTCCATTGATTCGTCCTGCCGGGTGGTGGAGCTGGCCAGCAACGACGGTTACCTGCTGCAGTATTTCCAGCAACGCGGCATTCCGGTCCTGGGGGTCGAACCTGCGGTCAATGTCGCCGCCGAAGCTGAGCGAAAGGGCATTCCAACCTTGGTTCGCTTCTTCGGAGTCGAAACCGCGACGATCATGCGCGCCAAGGGGCAGACCGCGGATCTGATCGTAGCCAACAATGTGTTGGCGCATGTCCCGAACCTTAACGATTTCGTGAAAGCCATTCGTATTATTCTCAAACCAGAGGGGGCGGCCACGCTGGAGTTTCCGCATTTGCAGCGTCTGGTAGAGCAATGCCAATTCGATACGATCTATCATGAACACTTCTCCTATTTCTCTTTCATCGCCGTACAACGCGTCATGCTCAAACACGGCCTGCGCATTTTCGATGTCGAGGAATTGCCAACTCACGGCGGTTCTTTGCGTATTTACGTTTGCCACGCTGGAGCAGGAGAACCGGATCGCGCAAACGTGGCCGAACTCGCGCGTCGCGAGGCAAACCTTGGCTATGACGGTCCGGATCTTTATGCCCGTTTTCACAGCCAGGTGCAGACGGTAAAACGAAAATTACTGAGTTTTCTCATTGCTTTGCACGATGACGGTAAAACCATCGCGGGATACGGTGCGCCCGCCAAAGGCAACACGTTGCTGAATTACTGCGGTATTCGCGCCGACCTGTTGCCTTATACCGTGGATCGTAGCCCGCACAAATCCGGCCGTTTCCTGCCCGGTAGCCACATCCCCATTCATGCGCCCGATCACATCCGCGAGACAAAACCGGATTACGTTTTGATCCTGCCATGGAACATTCAAGACGAGATCATCCAGCAAATGGCTGATATCCGCGAGTGGGGCGGTCAGTTCGTTGTGCCGGTGCCCCAAGTGAAGGTGATGCCATGAATTTTCGGCGAACCGAGATCCCCGATGTCTGGTTGGTGGAGTTGGAACCGCACCGCGATGACCGTGGTTTTTTTGCCCGTGCCTGGTGTACGCACGAAGCGGAGGAATATGGGCTGGATACCCAATGCGTTCAGTGTAATATATCCTACAATAAAAAACGCGGAACCTTGCGCGGCATGCATTGGCAGGCGGAACCATGTCCCGAAACCAAGTTGATCCGTTGCACGCGTGGTGCGGTCTGGGATGTTGCATTGGATTTGCGCGCCAACAGTATTTCGTACGGTAAATGGGTGGGCAAGGAATTGAGCGCTGAAAATCGCATCATGCTCTATATCCCCGCTGGCGTGGCGCACGGATTTCAAACCTTGCGGGACGATGCGGAGCTTTTTTACCAGATGTCGACCTTTTACGATCCGGAATTGGCGCGCGGCGCACGCTGGAACGATCCGGCGTTCAATATACGCTGGCCGCTGCCCGATCCTATATTATCGGAGCGCGACCGCCGCTATGAGGATTTTGTGCTATGAAAAAAGTGCTGGTAACAGGGGCCGGTGGATTTATCGGACGCCACACATTGACGCCTTTGCTGAAGGCGGGATACGAGGTGCATGCAGCAAGTCTCGTTGTTCCCGGTAATGTGCCGTCTGATGTTCGTTGGTATGGGCATAACCTGCTCGAACGTGAAGAGATCGCGGCGCTTTTTGAAACAGTACGTCCAGAGGTCTTGCTACACTTGGCCTGGTATACTGTGCCAGGAAAATTCTGGCAGGCGGAGGAGAATCGGGCTTGGCTCCAAGCCGGTAAAGTGATGCTGGAAGCATTTTATCGCCATGGCGGTCGTCGCGCCGTGTTTGCCGGCACTTGCGCTGAATATGAGTTTGGCCATGAGCTGTGCCGGGAAACCGTTACGCCGCTGAAACCATCTACCGTCTATGGGACTTGTAAAGAGCTGTTGCATCAGTATGCGGATGCATATGCACGACAACACGGCTTTGACCTGGCCTGGGGTCGCGTGTTCCATCTCTATGGGCCGCATGAACATCCGCAACGTTTTGTCCCGAATGTGATCTGTTCTCTACTCGACGGTGAAGAGGCCCGCTGTACATCAGGCCTGCAGTGGCGCGACTATATGCATGTTCGCGATGTTGCCGGCGCATTTGCGGCCCTGTTGCTCAGTTCGGTGACCGGCCCGGTCAACATCGCCTCGGGTTCGCCTGTTCAAATAGCCGAGGTCGCCCAATCGATCGCCCGTGTATTGAATGCGGAAGAACGCCTGAAGCTGGGCGCTTTGCCCATGCGTGAAGGAGAGCCGCTCCGGATTACAGCATCCAACGAACGATTGAGCGACGAAGTGGTGTGGTCGCCTGCGTTGTCGCTGGAGCAGGGGCTAACCGAAACCATTGCCTGGTGGAAGGAACAAACACGATGAATTTAGATGACTTCACATGCATGCTCTGCGCGGCGAAACACGGACGACCCTGGTTGGAAAACTGTTCTGATGTATATCTGGGTAAAAGCGAACCTGTCCATTATGCCGAGTGCTGCGTCTGTTCGCTGGTCCAACAGCATCCACGCCCGGACGATGTGCGTGCATGGTATGTCGCGTATCCCATGCACACACAGCGCGGTGCGTTGCAAAAAATGGCTCGCAGACTATTTCAGCGTCAGGTCTATTACCATCCCACACCCGAAGCGAAGAGCCAAGTACTGCTGGATTATGGTTGCGGCGGCGGCACCTACTTGGCCGAGGTCGGTCGCTTGTTCCAATCCATGTGCGGTTATGAACCTGGCGCCGAGCACGCTCAAGCCTTGTCCGAAAATCTGCAAGCCTGTATCTATGTCGATGCCGGACGACTGGATGAAGAACAGGCAGGGGCTATCGATGTGATTACCGTTCATTACGTGTTGGAACATGTCATGGACTTACACGCGGCATTTAAATCGTTTCAAGTGCTGTTGAAGCCGGGGGGGTTGTTGTATATCGCTGTACCCAAC
Organism: uncultured Verrucomicrobiota bacterium; assembly: GCA_964580325.1. Classification (GTDB taxonomy): domain Bacteria; phylum Verrucomicrobiota; class Kiritimatiellia; order CAYTQP01; family CAZOLK01; genus CAZOLK01. Next base: position 14,569 of record CAZOLK010000018.1, read on the forward strand.
ATTCGCTCATGGGAAGCGCAACTGTTCAAACGGCGCTGGCATGGTTTGGATGCGCCGCGACATCTCCAATTCCCGGAAGCGTGTCATCTCGATAAACTAGCTAAGGAATACGGCTTTGAGGTGACGCGTATTGCCCATGCTGTTTTTCCCAATACCCTGGCCGGCAGCCTGGCAACCATCGGTAACCGTTGCCGACCCTTGTTGTTGATGGCATTTGTCCCTTTTAGTTGGTTGGTGAATCACGCAGCTCCTCAGGGAACGCTCATTGCGCATATGCACAAGAAAGTTTGAACCGCGTTGGTATGAACCAAGGTGCTGAGGCATGTTGCCTTATACTCATGGTTACAAATACAAAATATCCCGCGGCTCTTTGCTATGCTCCTCACAGGATAGTCTTATTCTTGTCTTATATATAACGATGAAGAGCTGAACGCCAATCAGGTCTCTTCGCTTTATCTTGCCGGCAATGAACAGGTGATGCCGGTGAAGAGGATACATCGCCTCGTCCTGGTCCTTCCTCGTAGGATTGGGCGCAGGTGCAACAAAAGGGGCGCCATTAGGGCGTGCGCAGACATAACTTCAGCACTGTGGAGGTAAGTCGCCCAACCAGCAAGGCGCGAATTTGCAGGAATAGTGAACTATTTCGAAACATTCGCAACGAAGCTGGATGGGATGAATCGCCCCTCAATGGTAAAGTTATTTTTGCGCACGCCCTTATTAGGGGAAGGCATAGCGGCCCGGTTCTGGGGAGCCGTCCCAGCCTATGGCCGGTTTACAACTCAGCCTTGGCCTCGTCGACCAACTTCATGAACCGGTTGCCGTACTCGATGTAGATCTTGTACTTGCGTTCTTCGGGCGTGGAGGATTCGTCGCCCTCGTGAAATACCGCGCCCATGTGCGGCTCCATGGAGAATCCGCCGTCATAACCGTTCTTGAGCAGGTCCTTGACAATAGCCTTGACATCGCCGTCGCCTTCGCCCGGAAAGGTGAATATAGCCTTTTCCGTCTTATTGTTGAATACGCCGTCCTTGATGTGGACGTAGTGGATGAAGTCCTTGACATTGGAATAGAACGTCCATGAACTCTGCATGGCATACGGTTCGGCGCCGCGGCGGTCGTGGGTGAAGACCGGATTGCCCGTGTCGTAGACCAGCTTGAAGTTGTCGGACTTGACATTGTCCAGCATCTTCAACGTATGCTCATAAGACATGCCGCCATAGTTCATGCAATTCTCGTGCAGGTACAGGATGCCGTTTTCCTCGCACTCTTTGACCAGCTTGTTGAGCTTGGCGAAAATGATCTGCGCGATTTCGGGTGAGTCCGGCTGTTCGTCTGGCGCGACCTTGAAGCTCATGCCGCGAACCATGTCCGTGCCCAGTTTCTTCATGCGTGGAATCGCTGTCCGCAGTTCCTGCATACTGGCTTCAAAATCCTCGTCGCTGCGCGGTGCGCAGGACCAGTTGGCGATGCCGCTGCCGTAGCAGTTGAATTTCACGCCGCTGTTTTCCAGCGCGGCGCAGACCTGGTCGAACTCCTCGTCCGTGATGGTGCCGAGGTTCTTCCCGAACAGCGTGCGCGTTTCGATATACTGCCAACCCAGCTCCTGAGTGGCCTTGATTTGATGGTCCAGCTCCGCGCTGGCTTCGTCGGCAAATCCGGTATAGTACATGATCCTTGCTCCTTCTTATTTAATGCCCATGCGTTTCATATTCTCAAACGAAATCTGGAGGGAAGTGAAGATATCGCGGTCCTTGGTTTCCTGGTCCTGCTCAACCACGAACCAGCGCACGCTGGTTTTGTCGCAGGCTTCGATGATCGCGGGCCAGTCCAGGTTGCCTTCGCCGATCTCGGCAAAGCAGGGCTGGTTCTCGACCATGGTCATGTCTTTGAAGTGGATGACCGGCATGCGTCCGGCCAGCTTGTTGATCCAGACGACCGGGCTGCCGCCGCCGCGCGCGACCCAGTGCACATCCAGTTCGCTTTGCAGTTTGGCGGTGCGGTCATAGATCTCAGCCAGGAAAATACGGTCGTCGAACTTCTCGAATTCGCAGGCGTGGTTGTGGTAACCGAGGCGGATATCCTGCTGGGCCAACTTTTCGGCCACATCGTCCAGAATTTTGGCCAGTTCCGCGGCGCCGCCAGGATGCCAGAAATCACCGCCCGGGCTACCCAGCGCGGTGAAGTCGCATTCCAGCGTCTTGTGTTTGGCCACCACCTCGTCCAGGTTCTGGGTGTAATTGGCCAGGTTGTCGTGGGTGGCGCAGCAGAAGAGCTGGTGCTTTTCGAGCAGTTCCTTGATCTGCTCGGACGGCAGGCCGATGGCCGAAACCTGCACGGCTTGGTAACCGATGGCGCGCAGTTTTTCCAGTGATTTGTCCAGGTCTTCATAGGTTTTGCCGTGCGCCCGGATATTGAAGAGCGTCACGCCGATCTTGGTGTTAGGTGCTTTCATGATGGTCCTTTGTCCTCTCTGTTTGTTCTCGGGTGATTATAACGAGTTGTTGATACCGTCGGTATTTTTTACCGCGTCTTTCTTGACGAATTTCGATTTTTCGATCAGGTCGTTGAGCAGCGTTTCGTACTCCGCCGAATACATGGGCAGGTCAATGGTCTTCTCTTTCATGGCGGAGAGCAGCATGGCGTTGGCCAGTTCCACGGACTTCAATCCATCGGCTGCTGGCGCGATCAGATCGACCTTCTCGTTGCGGATGGCCTGGGCAAAGTTGTCCAGGATGTTCATGTGCTGGCCGCCGCCATCGCCGTGTACGGGGATGTCACAGTGCCAGATCGGGGGCTTGGCAAACGACTGGGTGCAGGTTTTCAGGAATTCGCTGGCCGGAACTTCGTTGCGGGTGAAGTGCAGGCCGTTTTCAAAGACCAGTTTGCCGTTATCGCCGGCAATCTCGAGCCGGTTGGAGCCTGGTGCTTCGCCGGTGCTGGAGATGAATACGCCAGTGGCGCCGTTGGTAAACTTGAAATAAGCGGTCACATCGTCTTCGACCTCGATGTCATGCCATTTGCCCAGGTCGCAGAACGCGCGCATCTGCACGGGCATGCCAAAGAACCACTGGAACAGGTCAAGCTGGTGCGGGCACTGGTTTAGCAGCACGCCGCCGCCTTCGCCTTTCCAGGTCGCACGCCAGGTGCCGGAATCGTAGTAGCGCTGGGTGCGGAACCAGTCGGTCACCACCCAACTGATCCGTCTGATTTCGCCCAGCGTACCCTGATCGATCAACTCCTTGATCTTCTTGTGCGATGGGATGGTACGCTGATTGAACATCGCCGCAAAGCGCAGGTCAGGCCGCTTGCCGTGGGCTTCAATCATCTTTTCCGCGTCCGCCTTGTGCACAGCGATCGGTTTTTCGGTCAGCACATGCTTGCCGGCTTCGAACGCCCGGATGGTCAGCGGCGTGTGGAAATAATGCGGCGTAGCGATCAGGACCGCTTCCAATGCGGGATCATCCATCATTTCGTCCATGCCGGCATAGGCTTTGCAGTTGTTGTCGGCTGCCTTCTTCTTCATGGTTTCTTCGTCAGTGTCGAACACGCCGGTCAGCGTGCAACGCTCGTTCTTTACAATGTTGGGGACGTGGATACTGCCACCAATGCCGCCCACGCCAATTACGCCTATTCCTACTTTCTCACTCATGGTTCTTTGCTCCTATGATCAGTTCGGGTTCTACCCATTTGACTGTTTTCTTCCTGGCCATGCACTCGCCGCTGGCCACCCAATGGATGCAGAACTGCTCCATTTCGAACCAGCGCTGACGCAGCATGGCAATGCCTTCTTCTTCTCTAAAACCTGGTGCTTCATCGAAAATCAGCAGGTGAAAATCTCTGCCCGGCTCCTTGCCGACCGCCCTGGCGTAGGTCATGAATGCCGGAGCTGCCACGATTTCGGCAAGAAAGATGGCACGGTGCGCGCTGCCGGTCTTGAATATCATGGCGCCCACCTCGTTGATGTCGCGGGATACGTTGTCGAAAGCGCGTTTGTATACATGGTTCATGTCCGGCGTAATGCCGAGTTCGAGGCACGATTCGTAGAATGCGATCTGGCGTTCGGCAATGTAGGGCCGGTCAGAATCGTTGAAGGTGGTGATGTAACACAGATCGCGGCCCCCCTCGGCGATCAGCCATTCGAGTCCTTTACGGATGGCCGGCGTCGGGTCGGTGGAAACATGGCTGAAATGGGCGTAACTGCGTCCCACCAGCAGTTGCGGCGTGCCGGCATTGTCCAACTGGCGCATCAAGGCCAAGTGCTCATAAGGCGGCCGCAGCCAGATCACGACGCTGCCGGGCATCATCATTTTCTCGCAATGCGCCGCGGATTCGGTCTGGCTGTAAAGCTGGCAGCGCACCTTATTCTGCAGCTTGTCCACGATGAGCGAAGCAGTGTTGGGCCGGTAGACGCCATGGTGCGACGGGCTCATGGTCTGTAGCACGAATACGGTACGCACCTCGGCGGGACGTGTCACCTCGGCCACAAACGTACCTGAACCGCGCCGGGCATAAAGGTGGCCAGATTGGATCAGGCTGGCCATGGCCGCGTCGATGCTGCCACGGGCGCAACCGAAGCGGCGCATATACTGGTTCCGCGAAGGCAGCGGGTCGCCCTTTTTCAACCGCCCCGCCTTCATGTCGGCCAGGATCTTGGATTTCAGAATTTCAATCTTACTAAGCATGTTCGCGTCTCATCGTTGAAATGAAATAGTTGCATATTAACTTAGTCAAATCAACAAAAAAACAAGAAAAAATAAATATATATGTTGCCTAGTTGCTCATTTTAGCGGCGCGTGGGGGGCGGGGGAAGTGTCGCGTTGCGGGTGGCAAGTGGTGGGGAATGGCGATGGAATCCGCAATCCGAAATGCGATCCTGTCCGACTCCCTCCTCACTTGAACATTGGATATTCCATGTTGGATATTGGATCTTGATTCCTGTGCCTGGGTATTTCGCCAATTCGTTATTTCTTTCCTGTTTGATTTTTGCCCAGTTTCGGTTATACTGTTTAAGCCCGGGTTAGGGATAGCACCGTTGGTGTCAGGTGCGAATAGGTAGAATTTCTTGCTGGAAAGGTTATATTAGTATGTTCAATGGTCTTAAAGAGTTGAATCAAAAAGAAGCAAGCGACGATACCATCATCAACGACATGAGCTTGGAAGCCGATACGTTTACCGGCATTCTTATGGAGACCAGTGATTTCAATGACGACGGGCATCGCAAACGGATGAAACTGGCCATGAGCCGCGCCCTGGAAGGCGGCAAAAAGGTTTACGAGCATAAACGAGAAATCAAGGATAAGTATTTTAAGGGCGATATTCTGCGTACCTTCGACCGGATGAATGTCTATGAAATCAAGGGTCGGCGGTTTCGCGTCTATTTCTCCACCAACGATCACGCTGCAATTTTCAACGTTGGTGTGGTCGGTCTGATGCCGCTGTTCCTCGGCTACGGCGGTTTGTTCGAGCTGACCACCCAGGTCATTGCCGATCATTACGGTGTGAAGTATTTTGTCCGACCGCTGGAACAGTGCATCATCGAGCTGCTGAGCGGGCGATTGCAGCGCCCGGACACGGGATTGAGTTCCGAAGCGTTCAGCCAGGCAGCGCATCTCAATTTTCCCGACGGCACGTTCTACTGCGATCCGGTATCGGAAATGGCCGCCATCCGTGAGAACATTTATGGCATATTGAAGGCCCAGATCCATCTCTACCAGACCGCCATCAACATGGCCATCGAGACGACCCAGCAGGGATTGAAGAGCATCGATCCGACCCAGTTCGGTACCGTCGATGACGAAGGCAACCCGCACGGCCGCGACGAGTGGGAGATCTATGATGAGATCAGGCGCTACACCAACCTGCATCGATCATCGGTCAGCACCCAGTAACCCGTAAGAGAAAGGCAGAACCTATGGCAGAACAACCCAACCAGGAAAAGACGGAGCAAATCGCGGCAGCTTTGGAAGCCGGCCGTAAGATCGAAGCCATCAAGCTTTACCGCGACGCGACCGGCAAGGACCTCAAGGCGGCCAAAAAGTTTATCGACGCCTTGACGCAGCAACTGATCGAACGCGACCCAGTCAGATACAGCAACCTGACTGCCCAGAGCCGGGCAACGGGTTGCGCTTCGGTGTGGATCGTCGGCATTGGCCTAACCGCCATGCTTTTGTATAGTTTGAGCTGAAGCTTGAAACAAAGCGAAGGGACTCGCTGATGGAGGATTTGGACTTGGTGGTCATCCCAAACGACCGCCAATTCGTGGTCAACCCAGACAGTCCGAATATAGCCTGCTCAAAGGTCAAGTAGCGACAGCGCGCAGCCAAACAAATAAAAAAAACTCTCCAATCGCACTTGAATTTTCGCATAATCAAACTATTTTGATATAATCTAAATTTTGATATAATCTAAATTGAAAGGGTGTTTTGATGAAAGCGCTGGTTGAGCAGAAGTTATTGAGTTCATTTGCATTGAGGGAGCTGTCGTTGAAGAACCGGGTGGCGCTGGCGCCGATGACCCGCTCACGGGCGGGTGAGGAGCGCATCGCCAATGCCTTGATGGCTGAATATTATGCGCAACGGGCTTCGGCCGGGTTGCTGATCACTGAGGCGACCGTGATCTCGGAACAGGGGATCGGCTGGTTGAACAGTCCGGGCATCTATAACGACGCGCAGACCGAGGGCTGGCGCCTGGTCACGACTGCCGTGCACGATCAGGATACGCCCATATTCCTGCAATTATGGCATTGCGGCCGCGCTTCACACAGCAGTTTCCATGACGGTGCGCTCCCGGTCGCTCCGTCGGCGGTCACGTTGAACGGAGACCACATCCACACGCCTGACGGCAAAAAAGATTACGAAATCCCGCACGCCCTGGAGACCACGGAGGTCCGGGCCATTGTGCAGGACTATCGTCAGGCCGCCCTGCGCGCCAAACAGGCCGGTTTCGACGGCATCGAGGTGCACGGCGCCAACGGTTACCTGATCGACCAATTCCTCCAATCGCGTACTAATCTACGTACAGACCAGTATGGAGGCAGCACCCCCAACCGTTTCCGCTTTCTGGACGAGATCCTGGACGCAGTGCTCGATATTTGGCCTGCTTCGTCTGTCAGTGTGCGGCTGTCGCCCAACGGCGTTTTCAACGATATGGGTTCGCCCGACTTCCGCGAAACATTCAGCTATGTGATCCAGCAGTTGAACCGTCGCGATTTGGCCTTCCTGCATCTGATGGACGGCCTGGCGTTCGGATTCCATAAGCTTGGCGAACCTATGACCCTGGCTGAGGTGCGACCGCTGTTCAATGGCCCGTTGATGGGCAACTGCGGCTACACCCAGGAGACCGCAGAACAAGCGGTCAGCGAAAATCGCGCTGACTTGATCTCGTTCGGTCGGCCGTTCCTGGCTAATCCCGACCTGGTCGAACGCTTTGCCAACAATTGGCCGCTAGCGCCGCTGCCGGATATGAAGCTGTGGTATACACCTGGCGAAAAAGGGTATGCGGATTTTGAACCGTATCGTCGAGGTTAGGGTTGCCAGCGCCATGGCCTGGCCACGAACGCCAGTATGTCCAGTGGCTGCGGTTGTGCTGCGAACAATCCAGGAATCCCGAAGACACGGTCATCATACCCACGTTTTTAACTCAGCGTTTTACCCGCGCGTTGCCGGCCCAGGTGCTCCAGATCTGGTCTTCATCCGCGGCCTGCGAATAATCAGTCAGCAGCGTGGTGACCAGAGCACCGTTGGCCCAGCCGAACTGGACCCATTTCTCTGCATCCCAGCCTTTGAGGATCGCGTAGAGCATGCCGCCGACAAACCCGTCGCCGCCGCCGATGCGGTCCAGTACCGTAATTTCGCGCGGTTCGACCACGTGCCAACTGCCTTCGGCAAGCATGATCGCACCCCAGCGGTGGCAGTTGGCACTGACCACTTCGCGCAAGGTGGTGGCGAACACGCAGGCTTTGGGATAGGCTGCTTTGACTCGGCCGATCATCTCTTTGAAGTTATCGATCTTGGCCGCCAAGTCTTTGCCGCCCGCTTCCGGACCCGCGATACCCAGGCACAACTGGAAGTCTTCCTCATTGCCCACCAGCACATCGGAAACGCCGGCGATCTCGGTAAAGATCGTGCGCAATTCCTTTTCGCGGCCCTTCCAGAACGAAGCACGATGGTTCAGGTCAAACGAAACGCGCGTGCCGTGTTTCTTTGCCGCATGCGCAATTTCGAGACAGAAAGCGCCGGTTTCCGGTGACAAGGCACCGATTAAGCCGGATAAATGGACGATCTGTACGCCTTCCTGACCGAAAATGCGATCCAGGTCGAAATCCTTGACATTCAAGGTGCGGCCCACTTCGCCCGCGCGGTCATTCTGAACGCGCGGGCCGCGGCATCCGCAGCCGCTGTCAGCCAGGTTGAACTGGTGTCGATAGCCCCAGGGACCGCCCTGGTCGACTTCCGGACCTTCGACATCCATGTGACGACCGGCCAGGTCGTCTTTAATGAAGCGGGCGACCGGGCTTCCCTTGACAAACGTGGTCAACACCTTAACTGGCAGGCCCAGGTACGATGCCACGCTGGCCACATTGGATTCGGCGCTGGTCGCCTGCATGATGAACTGCCGGCTGCAGTGAAAGGGTTGTCCGTTCAACGGGGTCAGCCGCGTTCCCATACTGGTGGCAACCAGCATGGCATATTTGCAATCTTTGCGTAATTCAATGCTCATGTTCCGTTTACTCCTTTTGCGTCCGTTATTCTGATGAAATTCGTGGGCGTCTATTCCGCATGCCGCACGGCAATCGCATCGGCCAGCGCATCCAGGTTGGCCAGGTCCGCCGCACGCGGGTAACCTTTGCAGGTTACGGCGTCCAGCGCTTCCGCTTTCAGGTCCGGCAGCCAGTCGGCCAGTTGGCCGAACGCTTTTGGGCTCCAGCCGTATGAGCCGATCAGCGCCGCGTGTTGGATGGGCGGTTTGAGACCGTTGACAATGGCCATGACATAGATCATGTTGGGGTGCAAGCTGTTCATGGCCACGGCGCAGCCGGCCACCAGGGTCCGGGCATCGACCAGTTCCCAGGCCAGCACGCTCAGGTCGGGTTGCTCGAGCGATACTGTGGATACGCTCAGACCTTTTTCACGCAGGCGCATGGCCAGATGGGCAACCATGGCTTTGGTGCTGCCGTGCATGGAAACATAGGGGATCAACACTTTTAAACCCGGCGTTTCCGATGTCCAGGCGCAATAGGCATCCAGGATCATTGCCGGATTTCGGTGAACGGGTCCGTGACTGGGCGCGATCTGGGTCAGGTCCAGGCTGTCGACAATCTCTATGTATTTGCGGATCTGTTTGCTGAACGGCATCATGATTTCGGCAAAATAGATGCGTGCGGCTTTGAGCACGGCAGTGCTGTCATCCATGTAGGGGTCCGTGGGCGCCAGGTGCGCGCCGAACAGGTCGCCGGAGAACAGGATCCTGTCCTGTTCCAGCAAACTGACCATGGTTTCCGGCCAATGCACCCAGGGGAAATGCAGAAAGCGCAAGGTCCGGTCGCCCAGGTCCAGGGTGTCGCCGTCGTTGACGGTCATAAATCGCTCTGTGGCAATGGGCATCAGGTCGCTCAACATTTTGACAGCTTTGGGCGTGCAGACCAGTTTGGCTTCCGGGAAGCGCTCGAGCACGAACGGCAGGCTGCCGGAATGGTCCTGCTCGGCATGATGGGAAATGACATAATCGACCGGACCCAGCCCTTCCAGGTTTCTGAATAGCGTTTCGCGTCGATCAGGATCCACGCTGTCCAGCAGGGCGGTCCGCCGGCTGCCTTTGATCAGATAGGCGTTGTAGCTGGTGCCGCCGGGCAGGGGCATGAGCGCATCGAATACAACGCGTTGCGGATCGGCTGCGCCGACCCAGTGGATATCACGGGCAATGGTTGCGGGCATGAAGCTGCTCCTTATAAGATGGACGACAATTCCTGGGGATGGGTGAGCAGAGCTTGCGCGCCATGTTCCCGCAGTTCGTCCGCGGTGCGAAAACCCCAGAGCACGCCCACGGCATACATGCCGGCGGAACAGGCTGTGCGCATATCCGTATTGGTGTCGCCCAGGTAGAGCCATTGCGCCGGCGGGACATCCATTTCCCGGGCGATTTCCAAGGCCGCGGTCGGGTCCGGCTTGCGCGGGATGCTCTCGCGCGCACCGTAAATGCGATCGAACGACCAGTCAGGCAACAACTTATCCACGCACTTATGGGTGAACGCGTCGGGTTTGTTTGAGAGGATCGCCATGCGCAAACCTTTTTCGTGCAGGTTGTCGAGCATATCGGCAATGCCGTCGTAGGGGCGCGTCTTGCGGTCCCAGCACAAATGATAATGCCTGCCCATGGCTTGCATAGTGCGTTGGACGATATCGTCGTCCTCCGCCGCATCGCTGGGCAGGGCGCGGCGGATCAGCATTTCCACGCCGTCGCCCACCGCGTGTTTATAAAAGGATGCGTCATGGGCCGCATACCCCACCTCAACCAAGGCAGCGTTGGCCGCGTCAGTCAAATCATCCAAGGTATCGAGCAGTGTCCCATCCAGATCAAAAAGTACAGCTTGGTAATTCATAATGGGTCGATTCATGCCGCAGGTCGCGCAGGAAATCAATCCTTTTCGGCCAAAAAAAGCGCCCCCTGGAACGGGAGCGCGGAAAAAAAGGGGATCAACGCGTGCTTACATCTTCTTGAAAAACCATCTCCAATTTTCCATCCAGACTTCGGGCCAAACGCTTTCGGGGTTGCCGTAATGCTGCAGTTCGATGACCTGCAAAATCACCAGCGTGAGGAAACAAAGCAGGGATAACAGTGTCAGGAAACTGAACACGCCAAGGCTTTTATCTTCCACTTGCGGTTGTACGGGGCGCCTTCTTCTCATAATCTGTCTCCAATCATGCTTAATTTAGTGTACATGCGTTTATACTTAAATCTTGTTTGTTGCATTTTGTATTAAATTGCGCCTCTCTCCAAAAAATGTCAAGAATTTAACAAAAAAAAGATGGTCTAAGCCGCAACCAAATCTTAATTCAACCACCGATGACACGGATTGACACTGCCTGTTCATCAGTGGTCTTTTTTAACGTGCTTGTGCGGAACTACGAACCGTTGGAACGAAATGTCGTGGTTGGGTTGACCACCGCGATTTTTTATAGCTCACAGAAAAAGCAAATTTATGCGTAACGTATTGCGGCGTAATATGATGCTCGTTTTTATGCCACTTGGCACGCTTTCTGCATTGTCAATCGTTGAACTTGAAACTAAAACGGAGAAACAACATGAGTGCTAAAAATTTGATTGCGACGGCTATTGCGGTTGGTGGTTATGCGACTGGTTTGGCGATTGGCCTCGTTGTCGTGTTGATCATGCAGGCCGCTGGTTGATTTTGAGATTTCGAGGATTCGATGAACTTAATCGGCGACACCACGACCATGCGAGACACCGCTTTGCCCTGCGGTTCTCTTCCCTCCTTGCCCTGCCACTCGTGCTGTCGCCGATTTTACTTGACTTTTTCTTCATTTATGCAGTTACATCCTTGATATAGTGCTTATTTTAAAGGTTGTGTGTTGACACTGCGTATATCATGTAGGGCTTTTAGCCCTTTTCTTTTTTGGGCCGCGTTCCTGATCGCCTGGTCAGGTGCGCCGTACTCTATAGCTTCCCAAACTAGGACATTGAATACGGGTCCCGAAGCGACCCTGTTCCGTTTGCACGACGATTGGCAGGTGCACTGGGGCGCGTTGCCGTGCGATGAACATGACAACGTTGCATTGAGCAACGCGCTCTGGCAAGTATACCAGGGTGCCCGATCCACCCCGCCTCCCGCCCAGGTCAATGAAGCCTGGTTTCGCATCCGCTTGCCGCGAGCAGACCTGGTCGATCCGGCATTGGATATCGAGTGCGATACCATCACCTATGCGTTCGAGATTTATTATGAGCAGCGCCTGCTTTTTCGCTTCGGTACCATGGAACCCGATTTTGCCAATCGCTTCTTCGTCTTTTACTGGCACCTGGTCCCGCTGCCCACCCAGGCATGCGGCAACCACATTCTTTTGCGTGTGTTTGCGGAGAATCCGGCTGTGCCGAGTCTGGACCTGGAACGCGGTCGCATTTACCTGGGTTCGCAAAAGGACCTGTTTCTGCGCACTATTCAGTACGGCAAGAAAAACCTGATTCTCGGGTTCCTGTTTGTGCTGGCCGGACTGTATTCCATGCTGGCCTATGCCAAACGTCATACCCACAAGGTCTATCTCTCGCTGCCCTTTGGATTCATGACCATCTGTCTCGGCTTTTACTATATGCTGGATAGCCCGGTCACCCAATTGTACCTGCGCAACCCGGCAGCACTCTGGTATGCCAAGGTGCTCGCCTTTTTCCTCTTTCCGCTCGGGCTCTGGGCCTATATCGACAGTACCATCGGTTCCGGTTACCTGGGCATTGTCCGCCGGCTTTGGCAGGGGCAGCTCTTTTTTACGGTGTTGGCTTTTGTGCTGGATGTGATGGGCTGGGCGCCCATCCGCGGGGGCACGTTGACCGTGCTTTATCTTTTGCTGGCGTTTAGTTGCCTGGCTATTGCGCCCGATCTGTACCGATCATTGCGCATCGGTCGCGCCGAAGCGCGCCTGTTCAGCGCGGGTATGCTTGTCCTGATGGTGGCGGGATTGATCGATATCTCCTCCGCCCTGCACCTGCTGCCCGACTTCTACGATGTATTCCGCTGGGGCGTGGTCGTGTTCATCGCGATCCTGGCCTACATGCAGGAGAGCAAGTTCGTCGAGGTACAGACCAGCCTGGAACGTAACGCCCTCGAGTTGGAGGAGCAGTCCCGGGAGTTGCGCCAGCACCGCGACCATCTCGAGGAACTTGTGGATGATCGCACGCGCGAACTGTCGCACGAGCAGCGCTTTTTGCAGGATCTGCTGGATGCGATTCCCGCGCCCATCTACTATAAAAACGGCGCCGGCGTTTACCTGGGTTGCAATAAGGCGTTCGAGAGCCTGGTCGGCATGAAAAGGCGCCATGTGGTCGGCAAGAACGACGCCGATATCTTCAATGAAGTGACGGCTCTTTACCATGCTGACCGCGACAAAGCGTTTCTCGCCGGTCAAGAGGAAACGCAGCTCTATGAATGCGAAATGGTTACCGATGGCCGCCAGTTCGATATGGTTTTCAATAAAGCCAAATTCTATACCATGGATGGTCGCCTGCACGGCCTGATCGGCGCCGTGTTCGATGTGACCGAGCGCAACCGACTGGAAAAAGCGCGCCAGGAGAGCGAAGCCAACCTGCAGGCTTTGACCAAGCGCTATAAACTGGCCACAGCCGAGAGCGGCATCTCGGTCTGGGATTACAACTTGGACACCGGTAACTTTTACCTGGAAAACAAAAACCGCAAATTCACCGGGCCGCGCCACCTCGACGAGATGATGAGCCAGATTCATCCCGATGACCGGTCGCGGCTGGAAAAAGCCATGCGCGATAACCAGGCGAATCGCAACGTGATGTTCACCTGTGAAGTGCGCGTGACTTTCATGGATGGTTCGCTGCATTGGCTGAATATTCGCGGCAATACCGTGCGCGACGCAAACGACCGGCCTTATCGCACCATTGGCACCAGTACCGACATCACCCACATGAAATCCATTGAGCAGGAACTGCAGCAGGCCAAGGAGGCGGCCGAAGCCGCAAACCGGGCCAAAAGCGAATTCATCGCCAATATGAGCCATGAACTGCGCACGCCGCTCAACGGCATCCTGGGCTATGCCCAAATCCTCAAGCGTGACCAATCCCTGTCCACGCGTTATCGCGACGGCCTGGACATCATCCAGCGCAGCGGCGAGCACCTGCTGCTGATGATCAACGATATCCTCGACGTCTCAAAGATCGAAGCCGGTAAACTGGAATTGCAGCCCGCTGAATTCTGTTTGCCGGAAACGCTGGAGAGTATTGCCGACATGCTCAGCATCCGCGCGGGACAAAAAGGGATTTCGTTTTCTTACGACGTGCTGACCCATTTGCCGATGACTGTCTACGGCGACGCCAAACGGCTGCGCCAGGTATTGCTTAACCTACTCGGCAATGCGGTCAAGTTCACTGAGCAGGGCAGCGTCACGTTCAAAGTGGGCCATCATTACAACCGGATGCGTTTTGAAGTCGCCGATACCGGGATCGGCATTCCGCAAGACAAGTTGCGCGAGATTTTCCTGCCCTTCCACCAGGTGGGCGCCCAGCAGCATGAAGAAGGCACGGGCCTGGGATTGGCCATCAGTAAGCGGTTGGTGCGCATGATGGACAGCGAGTTATGCGTGGAAAGCGAGCTGGAACGTGGCAGCCGGTTCTGGTTTGACCTGGAACTGCACGAAATTACGCCGGCTCCTCAACCTCCACCGGATGAGGATCAGCCCGTAATCGTTGGTTTCAAGGGCACTTGCCGCATTCTGGCGGTTGACGATAAAGAAGAAAACCGCGCCTTGTTGCGCGACGCCTTGATCCCTCTCGGATTCGATCTGCGCGAAGCGGTCAATGGCGCCGCCGCGCTCGAAATGGCGGCCAAAACCAGACCCGACCTAATCCTGATGGACTTGGTCATGCCCGGCATGGACGGCCTGGAGGCGGTGCGCCAGTTGTGCGAATCGCCTGACCTGGCGAAAACAGTGGTCATTGCCATCTCCGCCAGCGCATTCGATTCCACGCAACAGAAATGCCTGAACAGCGGGTGCGACGATTTCATGGCCAAGCCGCTCTGCCTGGATCTGCTGTTGAGCAAGATCCAGAAACACCTGCAACTTCAATGGCGTTACGCCGACGACACGGTTCTGATCGAACCCGCGCCCGCGCACTATGTAGAGGAAGAAGGCCTGCAACCACCCTGTTCCGATATGCTCAGAACGCTCTACAACCTGGCACTCATCGGCGATGTGGTCCAGATCCGCGACAAGGTCGACGCCCTGGAAAAAACCTGCGACGACCTTGCTCCCTTTGCCGGCCGTCTGCGCGCCTTTGCCGACAATTTCGACGTGGAGGAAATGCAGCAGTTTCTGGGCAAGTACATGGGCGCTTAAACATTGTACGCTGGACGAGGTCGCAAAGGCGACCGAGTATACGCACAGCGCCGCGCACATCAGGAATGGCGAAATGCGGGGTGCATAAATGCAGCCGCGAACTCACGGATCGAATCGGTAGCGTTGTTCAACGTTGGCCAGTTCAGCGTCTTTTTGCCGGTCGGTCCAGTCGAGTTCTTTTGCGGCCAGGTTGGCGCAGGCTTCCAGGGCTGTTTTGCCGGGATGGCCTTTGGTGCCCAGATCGGTGCGGCGGAACACGATGTCGTTCAGGTGGGCCGCGCATTCGTTGCGGCAGGCGTGAACGACCTCGGCGCTCAGAATTTCGTCCGAGCCGGGCAGAAGCGCGGCCAGGCAAGGTTCCTGTTCCGTCAGCGCCAGCACTTCGCCATAGGCGGTTCCATAGGTGGCGGCCAGATGGCGCATCACTTTTTCCGGGTAGGCTGGATGTTGCTCGATCACGCTTGCGATAAAAGAGGCGACACGCTCGATGTCGCCGCCCAATATAGGTGTCTGGTCCGTGGTGCAGCGCGTTGGGTCATGGCCCAGTTTGCGATAGACCAGGTTCACCATTTTTTGCGCCAGGTAACGGCAGGTCGTGTATTTGACCCCAATGGCCGTCACCAGGTTGTCGATGCCCAGGTCGCGGACGTGGTCATTGACTTCGTAGCGCCGCGAGACCGTAGAGCCGGATTCCAGGTTTTTTTCCGTGACCGGTCGCAACCCGCCGACCGCGAAAGTGACGTCCTCGCGCTGGAGTTTGGCCTGGGGCATGGAAGCATTCAGGTCGTCCAGGAACTCGTGGATATCGCGTTCCGTGATGCGGAAATCTTCGGGATCCCCTTTATAGACCGTGTCCGTGGTGCCCGCCATGCTGATTCCGCGCCAGGGGATGACGAAAAAGTGGCGACCGCCGCGGTCTAGCACCGCGTCCGGATCGCGGTGACGGCTGACCACACCAAAGCCCACGCGCCGGCTCAGGCTGGGCAGCATGATCTGAATGCCTTTGGAGCGCAGCACCTGGCGCGGCGGGTCGGGACGATTCAGTAGGCCCAGGGTGATGTCCGACCATGGGCCGGTCATATTGACAAAGCAGCGCGCACGGATGACCAACGAGCGGTCTGACAGCAGGTCCTGAGCTTTGACGCCGATCAGGCGGCGGTCTTCGCGTACAAAGCCATCGGCCCGGACATAGTTGGCCAAGCTGGCGCCGCGTGCATCCGCGGATAGGGCGAAACACAGCGAGCAGCGCTCGGAGTTTTCCATCTGCGCGTCGTAGAACAATACGCCGCCCGTGCTTTTTCCCATGTCCAGCACAGGCGCCATATCAGCGCACGTCTTGCGCGAGAGCCAGATGCGTCCCGTCGGGATGCGGCGGTCCGGGTCGGGCAAATAACGGTTGCGGTCGCAACTGATGATATCGTTGGTCATCACGCCCATGGACAGAATTTCGCGACCCTTGAACCCATGTCCCTGAGCGCCGATCAGGATGGGTATCGGGGCGACCAGATGCGGTGCGATGCGCAGCATCGTGGAGCGTTCGTAAATGGATTCGCGCATGCGCACCAGGTCGAGATGCTGCAAATAACGCAATCCGCCGTGAATCAGTTTCAGCGTGGCAGATGAGGTGGCGGCTCCAAAATCGTCTTTCTCTATCAGCGCTGCCTTCAGTCCGCGCAACGTCGCATCCCAGGCCGTGGCCAGGCCGTTGATGCCGCCGCCCAGGATCAATACGTCGAAAACATCGTCGGCCAGCCTGTCCAGGTTGCGCTGCATGGTGTGGATTTCAGTGCAGGCAACTATGACGCGTGCTCAGCCTGTTCGTCATCATCGGCTGGTTTGACGACAAGGGTCTTCCAGGGCTGGCAGTCATCGCCTTCGGATACGGTGATCACATGGGGATCGTTGGCCAGGGCCTGGTGGACGATCCGGCGGTCGAACGCGTTCATGGTGTCGAAACGATAGGGTGTACCGGTGCGCTGCACGCGATCCGCGGCATAGATCGCTTTTTCGATCAACTGGTCCTTGCGCCTTTCGCGGTAGCGCGCCGCATCGACCTGGCACCGCGGAGCATCTTCATATTGCTTGACCAGGATCCGGTTGACGACGAATTGCAGCGCATTCAGCGTTTGAGCGCCGCGCCCGATGAGCCGACCGGCATCCGGCGATTCGATATGCAGCAATAATTGATCGTCATCTTCAAATACTTCCACTTTTGCGTCTATTTCAAGAAAATCGAGAAGCGTGGCTAATACTTCCCACGCCTTATCTGACACCTGGTCCATTCTACTTTCTCCTACCTCAAACCGTCCCTTCACCACACGTCAAACGCGTGACGAAACTCCCCCGGTCTTTCATGTTTCAGCCGGTCAACTCAATTGTTTGGCCTTTAATTTAACTTCCCGAGCCGGCTGTTCATTCTTCTTCTGCGTTAAAAGTTCCACTATGGCGACGCATTGCGATACCGTCCAGTATAAAACGACGCCTGAAGGCATATTGTAGAACATGACCAGCAACATGATCGGCATGATGCGGGCCATCATCTTCTGCTGTTGCGCATCACCGGTGGTCGGCGTCAGGCGCTGCTGCCACATCATGGTGGCCGCCATCAGGATGGGCAGGATGTTTAAATGAAATCCGCCAAAGTCGACCAGTTTCTCCGCCTCGCTCAGGTTCGGGATCCAGAGAAACTCGGCATAGCGCAGTTCAATGGCTTTGCCGAACACGCGCCACAGCGCGATCAGCACCGGAATCTGGACGAACATGGGCAGGCAACCGGCCATGGGATTGACCTTGTGCTCCTTGTACAGCGCCATGATTTCCTGCTGCTGGCGTTGCGGATCTTTGTATTTTTTCTTGATTTCCTCCATCATCGGCTGCAGTTCCTGCATCCTCTTCATGCTCTTCATGCCTTTGCGGGTTATGGGCATCAGCGCCAGCTTGACTATGACGGTGAGCAGAATAATGGCCAACCCATAGTTGCGCACAAGCAAATAAAAGAAATTGAGCAGCCGCAGCAGGTTGTTTTCCATAAACAGCATGAACGGGCGCATGAAAGAGAAAACGACAAAGGTCTGGCCCAATCCCATGACAAGTTCCTGCTGGTAGCCCAGTTGCTCGAGCAGGCGCAGCTTTTTGGGCCCGATGAAAAGGAAATACTTGCGCTCCATGATCTCGCCGGTTTTGAGCACCATGTTGTCGAATTCCAGTTTCGCGGCGACAGAGGCCAGTTCGACATGGCTCGCTTTGGTCGGTTTGAATTTGGGGTCGTCTCGTTCATGTTCGGTAACGAGACGCTCTGCCTGGATAATGCATTGCTCGCTGCCGAATTCAGGACGCAGGATCTGGGTGAAATATTTGTTGTGTACCGCGGCCCAATCAATGGATTTGCTGCGTCGCCAGGGATCATAAGATATCTCGTCGGGCAGTTCGTGTTGTTCCCGTGCCTTCATGGCCCGCACAAACTGGCCGGGGATCTGGGAACTCCAGTACCGCACGCGATCATCGGAAGGCGAGAGCGTCACGACCCCCAGGTTGTTGATGCCGCGAAACGATACGTCGCCGGGCAGGTCTGTCATGGAACCCAGCGTGATGGCCGCGTCATTTATATGGATGGGCTGCTCGCCCATGTTTTCGAAATGGTCCACAATCTCGATGCGATATTCGTCGGTCAGGCGAAAGGTGCGTACCAGCCGCATGCCCTGGTGGGTGGTGCGGGCAAACCTGACTTCGTTGCTCAGGTCACTGAGGAGCAGTTCGAAATCGTGCCACTGCGTCAAGTCCGGCAGTTCGCTGTAGGCCATGGCCGGCACAGAGCTGAAATTTATGGTGACCGGTCTGCTGTCCTTGTCGACCGTTTCGCGGTATTGGCGCATGGTGGCCGAGAAAATACAGCCGCCGCGGCTGGTAAAGGTGAGGATGACGCTGTTGTTGGTCAGGACCACCAACTGTTCCGGCTGCCGCTCTTCCTGCGCTTCTTCCGTGGCGGCGTTCTGCGGTTCTTGCGCGGCAGGTGCATTGGTTGCCGCGGAATCTGCCTCGATCCGGGCGGTTTGCGTTTCCTGATCCCGCGCCTGCACTGTCCAGTTGGAAGCCGGTGCGCCGGGATGTGCTGTCAGGACCGCGGCCTCGGGCGTGGAAAATGCATTTTCCTCAGACTGTGCGTCCGCGTTTTCGCCAAGTTCGCGCACCCGTTGCAGGGTCTTCTGGTATTGCTGATATTCCTCGAACTTTTCCCGGTCCGTCAGGCGCAGGATCACGTAGCGATCAAACGGAATCCAGAGCATGCAGAGCAGTACGATGACCAGCATCGCGATCATTTCTTTACGTTTCATCAACGACTCCTCTTAAATAATTCAAAGCGTTCGGGCACGGGATCATACCCGCCCGGATGGAAAGGGTGACATTTGAGCAACCGCACCAGCCCCAGCAGTGCGCCACGCCAGCAACCATAACGTTTGATGGCTTCCGCGGCGTAAACGGAGCAGGATGGATAGAAACGGCAGACCGGTCCCAGCATCCCCGACAGGGTCAGTTGATAGAGCCGGATCAAACCCAACAACATCCATTTCATGATCGATCCTCCTTTACAACGCCTGCGCGATGCGCCAGCCGCAGCAGTTCTTCGACCAGCCTTGGCCAGGGCGCGGCATGGATGGCGCGGCGCGCAACCAGGACCACATCCACATCGGCGCTGAACAGGTGGCGATGGAGGCGAAACGCCTCGCGCAAACGGCGACGGGCGCGGTTGCGTTGTACTGCCTTGCCGACTTTGCGGCTGGAGACAACGCCTAACCGAAGAGATGCATCATCGCCTTTACGCAACCAGAAAACCATATACTTGCCGACCCAGCGCCTGTCCTGAGCAAATGTTTGCCGGAACAGGGCCGTTTTGATCAGACGCTCTGACCTGCCGAGACTTGCACGGGGCTTCCGCGCCTTTTCAGGCCGTACTTCCTGCCTCTTGTCCACATTGCCGCAACGCTCAGACGCTGAGCTGTTTGCGTCCTTTGCGCCGCCGTCGGCCAAGTACCTTACGACCGTTTTTGGTCGCCATCCGTTTTCTAAATCCGTGTTTACGCTGTCTTTTCTTGTTAGACGGGTTGTATGTATTCATATTTACAATCTTTTTTTTGACTTCGAAAAGCTTTGAAATTTACCAGATTTATCGGCGCTGTCAATATAAATTGATTTAAAAAGGCGCCGCCGATCCGATTTTGGTGTTGATTGTGGCGTCGGCGATGGAACGTCCGTCGCGTAATACCGGTACTTTACGCGGAATCCAGAGGCGGCGCTTGGCATTGATCATCAGCCGGTAGCCTTTGGACCAGAACAGCAGCGCATCCAGCAGCACGGCGATGTAGAGCAGTGGCTGGGCCATGGTCAAGGTGCGCATGCCGCGCTGTAACCGTCTGTCTTCAAGGATTTCCGCGCCTGGGCACGAGACATTGAACAACCGGTCGCACGCCTCTTCGTAAAACCTTGCGTACGTGATGGAATCTTCCACGTTGAAGCCATCTTTGAGCACATCGAACATCTGCCTTGACGTATAGCCAGGTCGCACCAGCGGATGCTCGTGATCGCCTGCTTGCGGGCTGCCCATGGCTTTGAGCAGGCCCATTTTGGCATGCGGCACGTCAATTACCATGCGACCCGCTTTTTTCAGGACGCGATGGCACTCCTTGATAAATGCGCAATCGTCTTCCACGCACTCGAGAAAATTGCGCAGTACGATCACATCAAAGGTTTCTTCGTCAAAGGGCAGCCGGTTTTCGGTTGACAGATGCACCTGCTGTCCCAATAAGTGTTCCAGTGTACGTGCGTGAAGCTCATCGCCGCTCACGCTTTCCCATTGGCCGCCGTTGATTCGCAGCAACAGGCTGAACCCTGGCTCGCGCGTGGCAATATCGAGCCCGCGCCCTGTCTGAACACTGCTCAAAAAGCCGCGCAAATAAACCCAAGCCCTGCGCTTTAACGGCGATTTGGACAGCATTTTGATATAACTGTCTGCAATATAACTGTCTGCAATGGCCATACCACCCATTCCAACTTCTGCTTACTTTCGCACCTTTAGCGAAGACACGCCTCGCCGATTCATCGTTAGAGTACGTTGGCGGCCAACTCCGCGACATCCGAACGCACGCCTCGAATCAGCAGGATATGCGCCGCAAGTTCATGCCCGCGAAAGCGTTCCACGACCGCGTTCATACCGTTCGACATACTGTCGATATAGGGATTATCAATCTGATAAATATCCCCGGTCAACACAATTTTCGTGCCGTGTCCGACTCGCGTGATGACCGTTTTGACTTCCAGAGGCGTAAGGTTCTGGGCTTCATCGACTATCATGAACTGATTCGGAATGCTGCGACCGCGAATATAGCTGAGCGATTCCACCTCGATATTTTCGCTGGTATGCAGGAAATCCCTGTCTTTTTTCTGGCCATGCCGGCCATGACGGATCAGGTCGAGGGCGTCGTGAATGGGCTGCATCCAGGGATCGAGCTTCTCCTGCAGCGATCCGGGCAGAAAACCGAGATCCTTACCCATGGGTAAGGTGGGCCGCGAGACCAGCAGTTTCTGATACGCCTTTTCGTCCAGCACTTTATAAACGCCGGCTGCCACGGCCAGCAGGGTTTTGCCTGTGCCGGCTTTGCCCACCAGCGTGACAACCTTGATGGTATCGTTGAGCAGCGCATCAATGGCGAAATGCTGTTCGACGTTGCGCGGCTTGATGGGTTGCATGGCGTCCGGTGCCGCGATCAGCGTTACGATGCGCCGGGTTTTCGCGTCGTAGCGGCCTAGCAGCGTGCTCTTCTCTTCGTCCTTGTCGTGCAAAATAATGTATTGGTTGGCGCCCAACTCGGTCTCCTCGGGCGGTTCGATCTTGCGGTCCTGCTTGAATTGCTTCATGAATTCTTCGTCCACAAGCAGATCGACAAACCCGGGGTTCATCTCGTCGTGCACGATATGCCCGTTTTCATAATCCTCCGCATCCATGCCGAATGCATCGGCTTTCAAACGCAAATTAATGTCTTTCGTAATGAGAATGGTGGATATTTCTGTCTTGTTTTTATGGCAATCCAGCGCAATGCGCAGGATGCTGTTGTCAGCCGAATTGGAGAGCAGCGATCCCTCGCTGCTGTAATAGTCGTGGCCGTTTTTCTTGGGAAAAGCCACCCGCAGCACGCCGCCGTGGTCCAGTACGATGCCGTCGGACAGGCGACCGCGCTCGCGCAATTTATCCAACATACGCGCAACCTGACGGGCATTGCGACCGCGTTCGCTGACTTCTCGTTTGAATTGATCAATCTCTTCCAGAACCTTTAAGGGGATGATCACGTTGTTGTCTTCAAAGTGATGTATGGCGTAAGGATCGTGAAGAAGGACATTGGTATCTAAAATAAAATTTTTTTTCATGGCGGCTTAGTTTGTTAATAGTCGCTTGTTTGCTACAAGCAAAAAAACACTCCCTAATTTTAGGTATGCGCTTGACAACTTCAAGTTTTTAAAGAACCTATCTTTCTGAAAATCTATCATATTCTCAGGAAAACACAATTATGATCGCGAAGGATACCATCCATATATCATTCGAGGACGGTTCCATACGGGAGTGTGCTTACAACACCTCCATCATGGAGATTATGTCGCAGGACACGTCCCCCGATAACCTGCCTTATATCGGCGCCCTTGTCAACCACGAAATGACGAGTCTGGCAAGCCTGTTGGAGGCGGATGCAAAAGTTACTTTTTTAACCATGAAAGACCCGCTTGGCTGGCATATTTACCGCCGTTCGGTTTCGTTCCTGTTGGCCAAAGCTGTTCAGGAACTTTTCCCCAAAGCCGCGTTTGCTGTGGAGCATTCCCTGGGAACCGGGTTTTTCTGCTCCCTGCAAAACGGCAACGGCCAGGGCGCCCATTCCGAACAGGTGGCCGCGATCGAACGGCGCATGCGCGAACTCAATGCCGCCGCCTTGCCGATCCGGCGCCGTAAGGTGCCTTTTGTCAAGGCGGTACGCTATTTTGAGCAGGAGGATCAGTGGGATAAATACAAGCTGTTGCGTTTCCGTAATCCAGCTTATGTCGAAATGGTCGAGTGTAACGGCTTTTTCGATCTGTCCCACGGCGTTATGGCAAAAAATACCAGCGATTTGCGCTTCTTCAAGCTGATCGACTACCCGCCTGGGTTCGTGCTCCAGTTCCCGGAACGTGACAATGCTCCGGAACTGCCTGAATTTGAAATGCAGCCCCATCTTTTTCAGATCTTCAAGGAGTACAAAACCTGGGGTAAGATCCTCAATGTACGCACGGTCGGCGATCTGAACGAAATCATCGCGGACAAGAAAATCGACGACTTCATCCGTACGGCCGAAGCGTTGCAGGAAAAGAAGATAGCCCAGATCGCGGACCTAATTTCCGAACGGCGCGGCCAGGTCAAGTGGATTTTCCTGGCCGGCCCGTCGTCTTCGGGTAAGACCACGTTTGCCAAGCGTTTGGCTGTGCAGCTCAAGGTCAACGGCCTGACCTGCCAAACCATTTCGGTGGACGATTATTTCGTCGATCGCGACGATACGCCATTGGACGAGGAGGGTAAACTCGACTTTGAAAATCTCGAAACCGTTGACCTGCCTTTTTTACACCAACATTTCGAGACGCTCGATCAGGGTGGTGAGGTGGAACTGCCCAGTTTCAATTTCGCCCTTGGCCAGCGCGAGTTCCATGGCCATAAAATGATGCTGGCCGCGGACCAGTTGGTCATTGTCGAAGGTATCCACTGTCTGAATCCACGCGTCTACGCCAAGCTGCCACCCGGCCATATATTCAAAATATACATCAGTGCCCTGACCCAGTTGAACGTAGATCTGCACAACCGCATTTCCACCACCGACAACCGGCTCATTCGGCGCATGGTGCGCGACAACCGGTTCCGCGGCAACGACGCGCTCAGAACGCTGAGCATGTGGCCAAGCGTGCGGCGCGGCGAAAAAAAATGGATTTTCCCCTTTCAACAAGAAAGCGACGTGGCTTTCAATTCGGCGCTGGACTACGAACTGGCGGTGCTCAAGACTTATGTCGAACCGTTGCTCTGGCAGGTCAAGCCCTATCACGAGCAATACGCCCATGCATGCCGGTTGATGAATTTCCTCGAAGATTTTCTGCCCCTGTCCGCCGAGTGCGTAAACATGACATCGATCCTGCGCGAGTTCATCGGCGACAGCAGCTTCAGGTATTGAGAGTGGCGGGTGGTAATCCGAAATACGTCCGACTTGTCCGACAAGTCCGATATGTCCGACTCCACCTTATAAAAAAACAGGTTTTCTCTTTGCCGATTATGTTGCAATGGTTAATCAATCAGGGCCGTGGGCAGCGTGAAGGCGCCCATGGCTCGGCCCAACCTCATTATGGGCAGGGCGTCTTTTCCCCGCGCAAGTACGCGGCATGCTCCCGCACCATTTCGTTTTGAGCTTCTTTTTCTCGGCCTGGTCGGTAACGGCTACATCGATGGTAAACAGGCTGTAAGGATTGGGATTGCCATCGACCAGCCGCCGTACCCGTCGCCCTTGAAGGAACCATAGAACCATGGGGGCCTCTATTTTCGCCGAAAGCAGCGTCGAGCGCTTCTTGTTGCCCTTGCCATCGCGCACGAACATCAGCAGATTGTCGAAATCCAGATCCTTCACACATAGGCGAACCGTCTCCGAAACCCGCAACCCGGACCCATACGTCACCGCCAGCAACAACCGCTTGGTACCCGTCAAGGTATCCAAAATCTGCTTCGTCTCCTCAACGGACGGCACGACCGGCAACTTAGGCCCACGTTTGGCCCGTACGGCCTGCTCCGCCTTGATCTCGACCTTCAGCACCTCCCGGAACATGAAAAGCACCGCGCAAAAGGCCTGGTTCTGCGTGGAGAACGCCACATTGCGAACCGTTGCCAGGAAGGAGAGAAACGTGCGCAGCGTGGATTCCTGCCGCCAGTCAAGCTGGTGATCCGCCGCATAGGCGGCATGCCGCCTATGCCAATCCAGATGCGACGTCTCCCTGCAGTACGAATTATGACGCAACCGGAGCAACTCCCGGGACTTGTCATTCGCCTCGCGAAACCCCTCCGCTACCCCCGCCTCCAAGTCCTCTGTCTTTGGCTTTCTATCTGTTTCGACTTTCGACTTTCGATATTCAACTTTCAGTTTTTTCCCCATCCCCATCTGTCTTCTGTTCCCCCTGTTCCTTGCAAAACCCATGAAGATTAAGCTTCACCGCATGCGCGGCCTGCTGCCGCTGCCACGGTTTGCGGTGTTGATCGCGAGCCAGCAGATCCTCAAAAGACAGCATTCGATCAGCATCGGAAACATTCAGGCTGCCGGCTGGCGACTTCAAAAACCGTTCAACCCATGTGGCATAATAGGGAAGGCAATGCGTCTTCGTCAAATCACGCTTGGCAAGCCAATCCGTAAACCCCTTCGAATCAATGACATCCATCTCTCCTCTCCTCGTGTTATACGCGCTCATCCTGATGTGCGGTTTCAGTAATCCTGAGATTAGTAATAATAGCAACCGGATGGTTAATGCCATAGTATAAAATTTTCTTGCAAAAAGGTTCTATCTATATCACAATACCAAGCAGTAATACAAAAAAGACGGTATATAACAAAACTAGTTCGTATTTTACGACTGGTTAGTGATTAAATGTTCGAAAAAGACGAGAAGACGAGAAGATGATAAGATGATAAGATGATAAGATGATAAGATGATGGTCGCCCGCTGGGCGGAAAACGACAAGACCAACAGTGATGACAAACGAAGAGAATAGAAATCGAACAAGCCCTTTGAGCGTACGCGCTAATCGCGCGCCGCTCAAGGGCGACGTTCGGATGCGAAGAGAATGATTCAATGGCTGTAAGCATTGCTGAGATTA
>CAZOLK010000019.1:0-32902 GCA_964580325.1 uncultured Verrucomicrobiota bacterium
TGGCTTTGGCGCGCACCGCATTGAGGGCATTGGCGACAAACATGTGCCCTGGATCCACAATGTGCGCAACACGGACATGGTCTGCGCCATCGACGACGAGCAGACCATCCAATTGATGCGCCTGTTCAACGAGCCGGTCGGCGCCGAGCTGCTCATCGCACGCGGCGTGCCCATCGTACTGATCAAGGCCCTGCCACTAATCGGCATCTCTTCGATATGCAACCTGCTCGCCTGCATCAAAACCGCACGCTATTACGATATGTCCGGCAACGACGTGCTCTTTACGCCGCTGACCGATTCCATGGAACTTTACGGTTCGCGTATCGCCGAATTGCGCCAATGCCGCGGCGCATACACGCGCGACCAGGCCGTGGCCCATTTTGCCCGTTACCTGGAAGGCGTGGATACCGCGACCATGCGCGAGTTGACCTATTTTGACCGCAAGCAACTGCACAACCTCAAGTATTTCACCTGGGTTGAGCAGCAGAACCGCGACGTTGCCGAGTTGCAGCGCCTGTGGAGCCAGGATTTCTGGCAGGAGCTTTTTTCCACGGAAACCCTGCACGCCTGGGATCGGCGGATCGAAGCATTCAACCAGGCCGCCGGTCTGAACCCGCGCTCATGAGGGACACACGCTATTCCAACCAATTTTCAACTCATTACAACAGGAGATTGGCATGACAACGACAAACGTTCGCGACTACCTCGATCACGCGCAAAAGGAACAGGAGGCTGTCGCCAGCCTGTTGAGCCGCATGGTGGCCGTCAAATCGCTCAGCCGCCAGGAAGGCGATGTGGTGGAATTGCTCCGCCGCGAGATGCTCGAACACGGCTACGACGACGTGCGCGTTGACGGCCTGGGCAACCTGATCGGCCGCATCGGCAACGGGCCGCTGACAATGGCGCTGGACGGCCATTGCGATACGGTTGACGTGGGCGACGGCACCCTGTGGGATACCGATCCCTGGAAACCGGAAATCCGCGATGGCTGGCTCCATGGCCTGGGCGCCTGCGATCAGAAAGGCGGCCTGGCCGCCGCGGTCTATGGCGCTGCTCTGCTTAAACGGCTGGGCGTGCCGGATAACCTGTCCCTGCTGGTTGTCGCCTCGACCCAGGAGGAGGATTGCGAGGGGCTGTGCTGGCAATACCTGGTCAACGAAGAAGGTTTGCGACCTGACATTGTTGTGCTGACCGAACCCACGGACCTGGGCGTTTACCGCGGGCAGCGCGGTCGTATGGAGGTCCAGATCGCCACCTCGGGCGTAGCCTGTCACGGGTCCGCGCCGGACCGCGGCGAAAATGCGATTTATAAAATGGCGCCGATCGTCAGCGAGATCGAGGCCTTGAACGAAAGGCTCGAACCGCGCGAACCGCTGGGACCTGGTTCGGTCGTGGTCAGCCATATCTGTTCCCGCGCGCCCAGTTTGTGCGCGGTTCCGGACAGTTGCGTGATTCACCTGGACCGGCGCCTGACCGCAGGCGAGACGGACCAGACCGTGCTGGACGAATTGAAGGCGCTCGATTCCGTGCGCCGGGCCGGGGCTGAACTGTGCTTTCCGGAATACGAGGAAAAAGCGTATACTGGGCTGTCGTACTCATCCGGCACCTATTTCCCGCCCTGGAACGACGATGCGACCGCGCCTCACATAGCGCTGGCCCGCAAGGCTTACACGGCGCTGTTCGGCGCTGAAGCCCGCGAGGGGCACTGGTGTTTCAGCACCAACGGCGTGGCCACGGCCGGCCTGTTCAACATTTCCAGCGTCGGGTTCGGTCCGGGCCAGGAGCGTTTCGCGCATGCGCCCAACGAGCGTATCGAGCTGGACCAGGTCGTCAAAGCCGCTGCCTTCTACGCCGCCTATGCCGCCATCTTCGCACGCGGGAACACATGAAGTTGGTCGTTGTCATCCCGGCGCTGAACGAGGCTGCCACCATCGGCGCGGTGGTGCGCGGCTGCTTGACTGCCGCACTGCCGCTGGTCCAAAACGTATCGGTGCTGGTGGTGAACGATGGCTCGACCGACGAGACTGCCAGGTTGGCCCGTGAGGCAGGCGCCGAGGTGCTAACCCATACGCGCGCCATGGGCGTGGGTCGTGCGTTCAGGGATGGCCTGAACCTGGCCGTGGAGCAAGACGCCGACCTAGTGGTCAATATCGATGGTGACGGTCAGTTCGATCCGGCCGGCATGAAAGCGCTGCTCGCGCCCATTCTGGAAGGACATGCGGATTGCACAACAGCTTCGCGCTTCAAAACGTCGGCCCTGATGCCGGACATGCCGTACATGAAGCTCTGGGGCAACCAGATGATGAGCCATATCATCAGCGCCATGGCGGGCCAGACCTTTTACGACGTATCCTGCGGCTTTCGCGCCTACAGCCGGGAAGCCGCCATGCGGCTGAACCTGTGGGGCGATTTCACCTATACCCAGGAGAGCATCCTGGAACTGGTCGTCAAGGGGATGCGCATCAGCGAAGTGCCGTTGCCTGTCCAGGGCCGGCGCAAACACGGCGATTCGCGCGTGGCCGCGAATCTGTGGGCCTATGGCTGGCGCTCGTTAACGATTATTTTGCAGACTTTTCGCGATTACTGGCCCATGCGTTTCTTTGGCGTCCTGGCCCTGATTGCGTTCGTGCCCGGCACAGCATTCGTGACGTTTCTGCTGGCCCACCGCTTCTGGTTCGGCATGTTCACTCCGCACATCTGGTCCGGGTTTGTCGGCGGTTCGCTGCTCTTTTTCGCGCTGCTCATGTTCATGGCCGGCTGGTTTGCCGAAATACTGAAACGCATCCGCTTGAACCAGGAATACCTGGTCTATGTGCATAAAAAAATGAAGCAGGACGGCGCGGCAAAGCCACATCCGCTTTCAACCGTTGATGAACAGCGATAAGAATAGCATTCAGATGCTCTCAAAAGGCTAATTTCTGCCATGCGCGTTTTATTTGATGTGACGCATCCGGTGCATGTGCACTTTTTCCAAGGCCTGGCAGCGCGCTTCCAGGTCCAGGGCCATGAGGTTATGGTGACTGCGCGGGACAAGGATGTGACCTTGCGCTTGCTGCAGGAGCTGCATATACCCTTTCGTTCGCTAGGCAGAGAGCGTCGGGGATTTTGGGGCAAGGGCCGCGAGTTGTTGGCGCGCAACATGCGCCTGCTGGCTTGCGCGCGCCAGTTCAAACCGGACGTGATGGTGGCTGAAGTGGGGGTTTCGATCGGGCCGGTCGGCGCGATACTCGGTGTGCCGCGGGTGGTGTTTGACCAGGTCGACCGGGCATTGCTACAGCAACTGCTGGGATGGCCCTTTGCCAGCGTGCTCTGCCTGGGGCTGGGCTGTCGCGCGCCACAATGGTTTAAGCCGGTCCGGCTGAACGGGTTCCTGGCCCAATCCTACCTGGATCCCTCAGTCTTTCAACCAGACCAAGAAGCCTTGCGCGCCAGTGGCGTGGATCCGTCAGAACCTTACAGCGTGGTGCGGTTGGTCGGTCGGGCCGCAACCCATGACTTGGGTTGGCACCCAGCTTCGCGCGAGCGCGTGACCAGCTTGATCCGGTTTCTGGAACAGCATGGGCGGGTGCTGATCAGTTCCGAGCAGCCGCTGCCCGAAGACCTGCGCAAGCACGCCCCGAGCCTGTCTCCGCGACGTTTGCATGACCTGCTGGCCTGTGCATCGCTGTGCGTGGCCGAAGGCGGCACGGTTGCGGTCGAAGCGGCTCTACTGGGTACGCCGGCCGTTTGTTGCGGCCCGTACCGTTTTGGTTACCTAGACGTATTGGAACAACGCTTTCAGCTCATCCGGCGCACGCCCAGCCTGGACGCGGCGCTGTCCTGCGTCCACGAATGGGTTCGCCATCCGGATATCAAACGCCAGTGGCGCGAAAAAGCCGATAGCCTATGGCGCCAAACCGATTGCATTCCGGATGCGATGTATCGCTTGATTCTACAAGCTGCTGCACGAACCAGCCCCTGAACTTTGCTGATAACGTCCCGCCTCTGGATCTGCATGCGGGCTAACAGCGAAATGGTTGTGGCTTCGGGCAAAATATGACATGACATTTCGGTTGCGACCGCAACGCACAAGAACCTATTATGTCCAAACATCTTTAACACAACCAGAAACAACATGGAGTAACGGCATGGAAACGTATGTGATTGGGCTGGACTATGGTACGGATTCGGTTCGCGCGGTCGTGGTCAATACCGAAACTGGCGGAGAAGAGGCAGGCGAAGTGGTCTATTACCCGCGGTGGAAACAGGGCCTCTATTGCGATCCAGCCGGAAACCAGTTCAGGCAGCATCCCCTGGATTACATCGAAGGTTTGGAGCGCTCGGTTAAAGGAGCGCTGGCCAAACTGCCCAATGGCGTGGCCGCGCGAATCGTCGGCATCGGCATCGACACCACCGGTTCCACGCCCTGCGCCGTGGACCGTGACGGCACGCCGCTGGCCCTGAAAGAGGAGTTTCGCGAAAATCCCAACGCCATGTTCGTGCTCTGGAAGGACCACACCAGCGTGCGCGAGGCTGACGAGATCAACAAGCTGGCGCGCTCTTGGGGCGGTGTCGATTTCACCAAATACGAAGGCGGTGTCTATTCCTCGGAGTGGTTCTGGGCCAAGATGCTGCACGTACTGCGAGCCGATGAAAAGGTGCGTGAAGCCGCTTTTTCCTGGGTTGAGCATTGCGACTGGATGCCGGCGCTGTTGACCGGCAATACGGATCCGCTGACCTTGAAGCGCAGCCGCTGTGCCGCCGGCCACAAGGCCATGTGGCACGCTTCGTGGGACGGTCTGCCCCATGAAGACTTTCTAGCCAGACTCGATCCGCTGCTCAAAGGCGTGCGCGATAAACTCTACAGCGCAACCTGCACCTCCAATATCAAGAACGGCGAATTGACTGCCGGCTGGGCCGAGCGCCTGGGTTTGCCGGCCGGCATTGCCGTGGCTGTCGGCGCATTTGACGCGCACATGGGCGCGGTCGGCGCCGGCATTGCGCGCGGCACACTGTCCAAAATCATGGGCACCTCCACCTGCGATATGCTGGTCGCGCCCGCGGAAGTGGTCGGCGAGAAACTGGTGGCCGGCATCTGCGGCCAGGTCGACGGTTCGATCGTGCCGGGCATGATCGGACTAGAGGCCGGTCAATCCGCGTTTGGCGATGTCTACGCCTGGTTCCGCAACCTGCTGGCCTGGCCGCTGGAAGCGGTCCTGCCCGCGACCGACCTGGTCGATACCGCGACCGCGGCGCAACTGCGCGAACAGGTCGGCGAGGCCATCCTGGTCAAGCTCGGGCAGGAAGCCTCTGGCATCCCGCCCAAATCGTCCGGGCTGATCGCACTGGACTGGCTCAACGGTCGGCGCACGCCGTTCGCCGACCAGACGCTCAAAGGCGCACTTGTCGGCTTGACCCTGGGCTCCTCGGCGCCCGCCATTTTCCGCGCCCTGGTCGAAGCGACCGCGTTCGGTTCCCGGGCGATCAACGACCAGTTCATGGCCTACGGCGTGGAGATCGAGCGCGTGATCGCCACAGGCGGCATTGCCAAGAAATCGGACGTTGTCATGCAGATTACCGCGGACGTGTTGAACCGGCCCATTGACGTGGTCCAATCGGAACAGGCCTGCGCCCTGGGCGCCGGCATGTTTGCTGCCGTGGCCGCGGGGCTGTATCCGGACGTAGCCCAGGCCCAGGCAAAAATGCTCAGCGGCTTCAGCAAACAGTATGTACCCGATCCCGACAACGCGGCCATCTACCAGCAGCAATACGAGAAGTATCGCGCTATCGGCGGGTTGCTGGAAAACGAACTGCGCAAGCTGTAAACGGGCGGTCAACATGCTGGAACAACTCAAGCAGAAAGTGCTCGCAGCCAACCTGGCCCTGCCTGCGCACAGGCTGGTGACGTTTACCTGGGGCAATGTCAGCGGAATTGACCGGGCGCAAGGCCTGGTGGCGATCAAGCCCAGCGGCGTGGCCTATGACCGGTTGCGCGCGGCAGACCTGGCCGTGGTGGATTTGAACGGCAAGTGCGTGGAGGGTTTGCTCAAGCCCTCCTCTGACCTGGCCACCCATCTCGTCTTATACAAGGCGTTTGCGGATATCGGCGGCGTGGTGCATACCCATGCGCCCTGGAGTACGAGCTGGGCCCAAGCCGGCCAAGCTATCCCGGCGCTGGGCACGACCCATGCCGATTATTTCCATGGCGCGATCCCTTGCACACGCCCCATGACCAAAAACGAGATCGCGGCGAGCTACGAAGAAAACACGGGGCGGGTCATTGAGGAAACGTTTGCCAAAATCGATCCGCGTCATATTCCCGGCGTACTGGTGCATGGACACGGCCCCTTTACCTGGGGTGCAGACACCGACGATGCGGTGCACAACGCCGTGGTTCTGGAACAAGTGGCCTGCATGGCCTTTCGCACGCTGACCCTGCAACCAACCGCGCCGTCCATAGCGCAGGAGCTGCTGGACAAACATTTTCTGCGCAAACACGGCAATAACGCCTATTACGGGCAATGATCGACATCGTCTGTGGTCATTGGTCAGTGGTCATTGGGCATGCTCACTTGTTCCCGATTCCATCGATCTGTAGAAAATATTGGTTGGGGTTGCGAAACTGATCCGAGTTGATTTATATTGGTCCCGATTTTTCAAGCTGAAAAGCGGCTTTGCGCCGCGGGGACGGTATCATGATCAATGCATTTTTAATGGGTTTGTTCAGCGCCGCGTCGTTGCCGCTGGGCACACTGACCACACTGGCGTGGAAACCGGGCAACCGGACGATCGCCTTTCTGATGGCGTTTGGCAGCGGTGCGCTGCTGGCTGCGCTAACCATTGACCTGGTCGGTTCGGCTCTGGATAAGGGCCACTTCAATATCCTGGCCGTTGGCTGCATCCTGGGCAGCCTGGTCTACATCATCCTCAACCAGATCGTCAATCATCGCGGTGGTTTTCTGCGCAAGGCGTCGACCACCATCCTGCACATGAGCCACCTGCGCGAAGGGCGGTTGCGTGGCATTTTACGCAACTTGCAGCGCGTCGACGTGTTCCGCGATCTGCCCAAAGACGACCTGCAAACCTTGGTGCGCGCCATGATCCTGCGCGAATACGAGCCGAAAACAACCTTGTATTGCCGCGGCGATCCGGCTGAATTCCTGTTTGTCATCGACGATGGCGACGTGACGCTCAAAGACCCGGGATCGGATATGGCCGCGTTCCGCCACCTGCACGAACGGGATGCATTCGGGCGCATGGCATTTCTGACCCATGCGCCCCATGCCACGGTCGCGGTTACCCAAACGCCGGCCCGCTGCTGGCTTCTGCCGCGCCAGGCCCTGCTGGACATGCTGCCCCATTCGCCCGAGTTGCGCCGCGGTTTGCAATCCTTTTTGCGCACCCCCAAGGTGCACACCTATCTGATGGAACGCCACGCCATGGATCAGAACCAGGCCGATGCCTGGATCGACCAGGCGGTTACGGCCCTGGAAGAAGGGCACGACTACCTGCCGGCGGTCCAACTGGAGCGCCGCTCCGAAGCGTTTATGGATATCCTGCCCAACATCCAGCGCGCCCCGTTTTTCCAGAACCTGGATGCGGAAGAAGCGCGCTGCTTGGCCGAGACCGTAGTCTGTATGCAGCGCAAAAAGGGTCATATCTTTTTCATGTCCGGCGAGCAGGCGGATCGCATGTACATTATCGAGCAGGGCGAAGTGGCGCTGCTCGATCCCCACAATCCATCAAAAACCCTGACCTTGCTCAGCGCGCAGCATGCATTTGGTATGCTTTCGTTTCTGACTTCGTCCTGTCATTCCGTCACGGTCGTTGTTTCGGAAGACATGCACGGCTGGATGATTCGACGCCACGCCATGGACCGCCTGCTCAAGCGGTGCCCATCTCTGGAAAAAAAGGTCGAAGAATACCTAAGTCGCGAGATCCCGGCTTATCTCGAAAACCAGCACGGATTCGATGTGGAAAAAGCCGTGGACTATACGCGGCACGCCATCCGCAGCGTCGAAGCCGGACAGATCATGCCAAGTCGGGCCGTTCACCAGCATGTGACGGAGCAGGAGAGCGCACCCATGGCCATCTGGCTGGGCATCCTACTCGACGGCATTCCTGAGTCGCTGGTCATCGGCTCGAGCATGCTCCACGGTCATATCAGCTACTCACTGCTGGCTGGACTGTTCCTCTCCAACTACCCAGAGGCGCTGTCCAGCTCGGCGGTGATGCTTCAGCAGGGCTGGTCTTTCAGGCGTGTGTTCCTGATGTGGTTTTCGCTGATGGTCCTAACCGGCATTGGCGCGGCACTGGGTCATCTGTTTTTCGAGGGCGCGTCGCCGCTGCTTTACTCGCTTGTCGAAGGCGTGGCCGCGGGATCCATGCTGACCATGATCGCCGAAACCATGCTGCCGGAAGCCTATTACAAAGGCGGCAACATCATCGGTTTCTCCACGTTGCTCGGTTTCCTGACCGCCATTTTCTGCACTACGCTTGAAGACGAAAAGCCAAAGGCAAGGCATGGGGGCTTGAACTCGATGGAATCGACAGAATTAGGGGAATCGATAACCAGTGATCGGTGATCAATGACCAATGACTAATACCGACCGTATTCCTGGATCGCGGCCATGATCAGGCGCAGGCCTGTCAGGCGTGAGCCATTGTTGATGCTGCCGGCCGCGGCAAACACCAGGCCTTTTTTTTCGCGCGCCATCTCGTAGTCGCGGATCAGTTCCGCCACCATGTTCACCTCTTCGTTGCGGCTGAAGGTGAAGGGCGCCAGTTGGCCGTGGATCACGGCTTCGGGTAGGTGTTCGCGGATTTCACGCACGGTCAGGTTCGGGCCAAAGTTGCAGCAGTTCAGCCGCAGTTTACCCAACAGCGGCAGGTGCTGGGCCATGTCCGAATCCGAGTGCTGGCCGCGCATGTCGTCCGGGTCGGGCGAGTAGCGTTCGAAGATGGCTTTCAGGATCGGGTAGCCGAAGAACTCGTACAGCTCCGCGTTGAGCATACAGCAATTGTCGTCGCACCAGTAAAAACCGCGGGGCGCGGTCTCTTGGGTATAGCCTGCTTCTTCGTCCAGGATGCGCGCCCGTTCCAGCATGGCGCGAATGATCAGGTCGCGGAAGCGCGCCGCCAGGTCAGGTTCGTCCACGAGCAGGTAGATCAGGTTTTCCACGCCATACACGGACATGGCGAATGTGACCGGCCCGCGCTGACCGCGGTACAGGCGCACTTTGCCGCCGGCTGCTGTCAACCGCGCTTTTTCCTTTTCCCATTCCGGCGGCAGCAGAAATGCGCGCAGGTTCTCGAGCCGAGCCTCGACCCGGTCCAACAGCGCTTTCAACTCGTCCTCGTTGTCCGCCGATTGGTGCAGCCAATAGGATTCCACGTTCCATTTATTCTCTGCCTCGAAAATATCGTTCAGCGCTTTGACCGGCGGTTGGCGCAAAGCTGGGTCGCCGGGTGTTTCGTCGAGCAGGCGCTTGCCCACGATCTGTTCGGCGCGATCATTGTATTGCCGAGCCTTGTCCATTCTATACGCTTCGTCATGGATCAGCGTATACCAGTCCTCTTCAATGCCCAACTCGTCGAAGACACATTCATGCGACATGCGGATCCCCAGCGGAACCTGCGGGCAATCAGCGGCCCATGAATCGGCGCGCGCCTTTTCCTCGTCCTTCCAGAACCTATCGAGATCCACGGGCGCCAGGCCGCCGTTGGCATGGCAGGTGTGCACCAGCTTCTCCGCCTTCTGCACGTGATGCTGTTCAAGATGTATGCTCATTGTTATGCTCCCAAGTTGCTGTTTTTATGTTTAATTAACATTATAGCCTTTCATGTGCCAAATAAATGGTTGAAATTGGCTTTTAGATGTCGGATATTGACTTTATGCGCATGTATGTGGAAACAGGTGATCCGCAGCGTCCGGCACAGGCGCTGCAGGTGTGGGACGGCAGGGTCCTGTACGCTTTCCGGATGGCACACGCCGCGGAGGAGCAACCCCAAGAGTTGTGCTTTCGGCGCCGTTCGCCGCACGAGCATACCCATGATGTCTACCACGTGGTGCTGTACACCTCCGGCCGCAACCAGTTTGCCCTCAACGGCGTGCGGCATACGGCGCGCCGCGGTGTGCTGGCGCTGGCCGCGCCCGGCGACAGCCATGATTTCGGCGCCATGCACCAAGGCCGCACCGCCTACAGCGAAGTGACCTTTGCCCTGATCGCCGCGGATCAGCCGCTGCGATGCTCGTTTGCCACATTGCTCGGGCTCTATTGCGGCGCCGATCTGCTGCCCGAGCCCATGCCCTTGCTCCTGCCCACCCACCAGACCGAGGAACTCGAGCGCCTTTTCACGTCCCTGCTGGACTGGCTCGAAACGCCCGGTCCCTTGTCCGCGCTGTTTGCTCAGCAAGCCTGCGCCCAGGTCCTGACCTTTCTGGCGCACACCTGCTTTCGCATCGAAACCCGACCCGGCGAGCGCAACCAGGCCCCGCTCGACAAGGCCCGGCGCTTTATCGAACGCCATTACCAGCGCCCGTTGACCCTGGACGAAATCGCACGCCAGGCCAGTTTATCGCCCAGTTATTTTGTGCGCGCATTCAAACGCGCCTGCGGCCACACCCCGCTGGCCTATCTCCAGCAAATC
The DNA here is from genome assembly GCA_964580325.1 of uncultured Verrucomicrobiota bacterium. Classification (GTDB taxonomy): domain Bacteria; phylum Verrucomicrobiota; class Kiritimatiellia; order CAYTQP01; family CAZOLK01; genus CAZOLK01. The sequence goes on from CAZOLK010000019.1 coordinate 10,630, forward strand.
CGCGTCGAAGCCGCCTCTACGCTGCTGCGCACCACGACCCTGCGTTGCCGCGAAATCGCGGATCGCGTCGGCTATGCCGATCCCTACCATTTTTCTCGCACTTTTAAAAAAGTCACCAGACTCTCGCCCACCCATTTCAGACAGAACGACAGCACGGTTGCTAAAATTAACAGGTAACTGAAATACATTTGAAAATGATGTACTGCAAGGCTGGAACTTTATTCAAAAGGTATATCGACAATATTTTTCGCCAAAGAAAGTTGAAAAATCTTGTCATCCACGTACATTGACCAATCCATGCAATTCAGGTTTTATGGATGCAAAGGCCGACCATGGCCGGAAAACAGCAGCAGGAGAACGTACGATGACGAAAACGACGACACGCGACAAGGTTTTGTTCCTGCCCGCGGTGCGGGGTAAAATGTATAAACCTGAATTCACCGGACAGGCCAAAGCCGCTTTGCGCAAGGCTTGCGCAACCTATGCTATTGACGGAATTTTTCCGGACGACGATGCTTTTCATCAGGGGGCGGTCAGCCGGATCGACGAAGCACTGGCCTATTACGAGATCTGGCGCGACGACCTGTCGCGGATCAAGGCCCTGATCGCGTTCAGCGGCGACTTCATGTGCGAGCGCGTGGTCCAGGAAACCGCGGCCCTGCTATCGCCCGACGTGCCCGTCTTCCTGATGGTTTCCAACGATAAGCCGGCCGACATGGTCCAGGGCAAGATGGGCGATTCCCTCTGCGGCACGCTCTCCGTGCATCATAACCTGCGCATGATCGGGCGCGGGATATTGCGCTCGTGCCGCATTGACATGAACGATCAGACCTGTGTCGATCGATACCTGAGCCAGTACAAGATGCTGATCGACGGCATCGAGAGCATGCGCCGCATGCGCATCGGCCTGATCGGCCTCAATCCCGATGCGTTTGCGACCACCTTCTCCAATCAGATCAAGCTGTTCGAGCTGGGGATTTCGCTGCATAACTACGAATTGCTCAGCCTGTGGGGCGACACCATGCTGGGCCGTTCGCTGACCGGTGACGAGACCAAGGCGTCGGGCGTGTTCGGCGAGGTGCCGCTGAGAAACCCTATTCGTAAGGATGACCCGCGCGTGGGCGAGGTTGTGGCACGCATGCGCAAGGATGCACGCCTCATGATCGAAGCCGACCAGGAGCGCCTGGAAACCATTGCCCGTTGCTACCTATGGGTCAAGGATGCGTTCGAGCGCGACAGCATTGACGCCGGCGCCGTGCATTGCTGGCCCGAGTACATGCAATTTTTCCAGATGCCGGCCTGCGCTTGGGCCATGCTGGCCAACCTGTGGCTGAACAAGCCGGTGGTCTGCGAGGTGGATATCTGCCACGCGATCATGGCTAAACTGGGGCAGGCCATGACCGGCGAACCAGCCGTGATCCTGGACGTCAACAATAACGGGTGGGATCCGCGCGTATTCAACGTGTTCCACTGCTCGCAGACGCCGCCCAACTGGATGAAGGAGCCGGCAAAAATCAACAGTTGGGGCGCGGTCGAAGGCCAAGCCGCGGCCGTACCCTTTACCGGCGTGGCCGCAGTCACCTCGTGCGCTGCTTTTAATGCAACCGTATTCCAGGGCTGTTTCCTCAAGCAGGATCCGGGCCGACGCGGGTTCAGCGGCTGGGCGTTCGTACCTAACCTGCCGGATGTGCTCAAAGCCATGGAAAACGGCGGCGGCATCCACCATTTCGTAGCCATGAAAGGGCTGAACGGCGCGACAGCCGCCGATATACTGCGCTTCCGCGGCCTGGAAGTCACGGACCTGTCGCAGGCTGTCGGTGCGGTTGACGAGATCGAAAACGAGCTGCCGCCCATGGGCGATGGCGCCTGCCGCGTATTTTCGGATTAGCCTGCGGTATAGGCTTTTTCGGAACGCGGAGATGAGCCCCTGGCAAACGAATGAGCAATGACTTCTTGACCCGAGACCGGTTATTCGGGATAGTATCCATATGGAGAAGAATGATCGTCAGGACGAGGATTTACCAGAGGAAGAGGACTCCCTGGAAAATCTGATCAATGAAGCTCGGGCCGCACTGGGTAGCAAGCCTTTGCCCAGCGCGGAATTGAGCGGCGACACCATGCATATACCGATCGATTCCGAGCCTCCGCAACAAGCCAAATGGACCCAGGAGGGCAGGCCTGCCCTGGATTCGCATTACTTGAACCGGCAAGAGGCCGAAGAAGAGCCAATGGGGCATACGCGCAGAATCCCGCGCGAAAAAGTCCTGATGCCGAACGGTCCGGCTGCGGCGATACCCGAGGACGCTCCGGCGTCAGTGCGGGATCAGGACGATATGCTACAGCAGGCCGCCCAGTCGGAAACCATGTATCCGGAAGCAGCCTCAGCCAGCATGGACAATGAAGACGATGATGGCGAAGATCCTTATAACAGCGGCACCGTGATTGTCGATGCCGAAGAGGTGGTTGTGCGCAACGGCAGCCAATCGCCGGGTACGGTGCTGATACCCGACGAGCAGAAAACGCCTGAGGATGCCGTCCGCAAAGCCTGGGGCATGCCCAAAGCCATCAGCGGCGAATCCGGCAAATACGAGATCATATCCCAGCTCGGGCGCGGCGGCATGGGCGTGGTTTTCAAAGCCCGTCAATCCGGTCTGAACCGGGAAGTCGCGCTCAAGATGATGCTGGAGGGCGCTCACTCCACGCCTGTAGCCAAGAAACGATTCCTGCGTGAAGCTCAGGCCGTGGCCAAACTGCGCCATCAAAACATCGTGACCGTGCACGACTACGGCACGTTCAACAACCAGCCCTTTTTTGTCATGGATTATGTAGACGGCACACCTTTGGACCGGCTTTGTTTCCGCAAAGGCTGGTCAGGCGTGATTGCCGCCGAGTTGATGATCAAAATCGCTGACGCCATCCACTTCGCCCATGAACACGGCATTATCCATCGCGATCTCAAGCCGGAAAACATCCTGATCGACCGCAAAGGGCAACCGGTGATCACCGACTTCGGCTTGGCCAAAGACCTGTCCAACCGAGATCAGTCCATGCTTTCCATATCGGGTGACATCATGGGTACGCCAGGCTACATGTCGCCGGAACAGGCGCGCGGCGAACACTCGCGCATCGACCGCCGCGCCGACGTGTTTTCGCTGGGTGCCCTGCTCTACGCCATGACCGCTGGCAAAGAGCCGTTCCGCGGACGGACCATTTACGAAACACTGGACAAGGTCATCAATGTTGACCCGGAACCGATCGTTCAGCACAATCCCGACATTGACCGGTCGCTGGCCGTTATCTGCTACAAGGCCATGGAAAAAGACCGCAAGCATCGCTACCAGTCGGCCCGGGAGATGGCCGATGACCTCGAGCGTTTCTGCGACGGCAAACCGGTCCTGGCCCTGCCCGCGTTTGGCGCGCGCCAAATTACGCGTTATGTCCAGAAAAACTGGATCCCGTTCACCTTTGTGCCCATCGGCATGATCGCCGTACTGATCGCCGCCATCTTCACCTACAATATTTTCACCCGCGACTATTTCGACATTGCCGCTGCCCAGCTCAAGTCGGACAACGCCGCCATCCGCGCCCAGGTCGTGACCACGTTGGGCAATGAAATTGTTAAACCTGACCAGTTGGGCCGGGAAGATGTCGTTCCCGCAGCCCAGTTGCTGTTGACCATGAACAACGACCCTGATCCGGAGGTGAAAAAGGCACTGTGGCAATTCCTGGCCAAGTACGGCGATTGCGAAGCCATTTCACAACATTTTTCCGAGGATTTTGCGGCGGAACTGCTCAAGACCGCCAATGACAACAGCGATCCGTCCTGGCGCAATCTGGCCATTGACATGATCGGCATGATCCGGCGCTCCGATTTCGCGGCCTACCTGATCCAGCGGTTGCATGAAAAGAATGACGCGCTGCGCATTCGCATCGTGCGCGCTCTGGGCAACCAGCGCACCAAGAAAGCAATCAAACCGCTGATGCTGCTGTCCATCCGCGATCCCATTGCCCGGCCCGAAGCCGAAGCAGCCCTGGATAAAATCTATACCAAGCGGCGCTTCACCCTGTTCGGCACCCACGACGCCAAGTTGAAAACAGCCATGCGCGATATGCAGCGCGGCATGGCCAATTACAACGAGAAGCTCGAAGCCCTCATGAACGACACGTATGATCAGCCCGAGAAAGAGAAGCGCAACAAATTCGCCGAGGTGGAAAAGGCCTTGCGCTCCGCTGACGTCAACGAGCGGCTGCGGGCAGTGTATGAACTGGCCCATGTCGCAGACCCGGAGTCGGCAAACCTTTTGCTGGACGCGCTTGACGATGAAGAGAACATCGCCATGGCCGCGGCCACGGTGCTGGGAAAACTGAAAGCCCCTGGTTTGTGCGAAAAACTGAAAGCCAAACTGATGGGCGGTTCATCCAAAGAGCGCGGCCATGCCGCCACGGCGCTGGCCATGCAGCGCGACGAGGACGCAGTCGATCACATGCTGGTGTCCTTGACCCAGGAACGAGACGAAGCCATTATGGTCAAGATCATCGAAGCCCTGGGAGAAGCCGGATTCGACAAGGCCAAGCCCACACTCACGGCTACCGCGCGGAGCCGACCAAAATACAAGGAACTCATCGATCACGCGCTGGAGCGCATTGAAGAACAACAGGAAAAAAAATGAACAAATACGTAGCAACCGGCATCTGCCTTGTATTGCTGGTCTCCTGCGCAACGCGCGAACCGCATGTCAGTTCCTGGGACGCGCAACCCGCAATCCTGATCGCCACGGAAAAGAGCGACTTCAAACAGCAGGTATTGTCCCGAATCACCGCCAGATTCAAGCAACAGGAACACTGCTACAAAGTGCTCGGGCTGGACGAACTGAACCGGGAGCGTGCAGCCGATTACCAAGTCGTGATCCTGCTCAATACCATCTGGGCCTGGAAACTGCGCGGCAACGTCCAGGCTTTCTTGGACCGCACTCCGGCCTCGGACCGCAGTCGGATCATCCTGATCAGCACAGCCAGCGGCGAAGACTGGCAAACCAAAGAGAAAGACCTGCACGCCATAACCTCCGCATCCAAGCCGGCCAAAGTCAACACCGTAAGCGACTATATCCTGAGCAAAACCGACGAACTTATCCGTTTGTAATTTCGCAATGAGAGTACATTAGCATCCTGCGGTGCAAAGAGATATTGATCGCGCAGTTAATCTTGTTGCGACAGCCAAACGGCCCTCCAACGGTTTTCGGGCCTGCTCTTTTTTTTTCATTTCCGCGCTTGATTCATCTCACATCGTTCGCCATACTGATTTATGGCAACTGTTAAAACATCTTTTACCTACAAACTGGATCAAGGGCAACAGCAGGCGTTGGAGCGTATTTTGCGCAGCGGTAATTACCAGCCGCGCGAAGTGCCTTACACCGTAGTTGCCGTGGAAGCGGAAAAGTGCAACGTCTCGCTTTATACAAGCGGCAAATGCCTGGTCCAGGGCAAAGGTGCCGCGGACTGGATCACCTTTGTGCTCGAACCGCAGGTGTTGAAAACAGCGACTCTGGGCTACGAAGAGGTGCTGGATCCGGAATCGCTGAAACCGCACATGGGTGTGGACGAGAGCGGCAAAGGCGATTTTTTCGGACCGCTGGTCATTGCCTCGGCCTATGTTGACCAATCCATCATCCCACAATTCAAGGAACTGGACGTCAAGGACAGCAAAAACATCAAGAGCGACAAGAAGGCGCTGGCCATTGCAAGCAAGATTCGCGGCATCCTCGGTAAGCGTTTCAGCCTGGTAGCCATCGGACCCAACGCCTACAACCGGCTGTATGCCTCCATGGGCAACGTCAACCGGGTGCTGGCCTGGGGCCATGCGCGGGTCATTGAAAACCTGCTCGAGGTGGTGCCTGCCTGTCCGCGCGCCATTGCCGACCAGTTCGGGCCCAAGCAGCGCATCGAACAGGCACTGATGAAAAAAGGGCGCGCCATTGAACTGATCCAACGAACCAAAGCCGAATCGGACATAGCTGTGGCCGCGGCCTCGATCCTAGCCAGGGCCGCGTTCCTCGAAGCGCTGCGCAAAATGAGCGAAAAATACGCGATCAAAATACCCAAGGGCGCCTCAGCCCAGGTGCGCGAAATTGCTGAAAAAATGGTTGAGCAACACGGCCCGCAAATGCTTTTGGAGACTGTTAAATGCCACTTCCGCACCACCGACCAGGTGCTGGCCGCGCGCGGAATGGACCGCTCGGTGCTGGAACAGGAAAAACTGAGCTAACCTCATGCATGAAAGAGAGCAAACATTATGAAACTAGTACGTTTCGGACCCAGAGGCCATGAAAAACCGGGCGTCTGGCTCGACAATACGCCTGAACCGGGCATTGCTTCGATTCTTGACGTTTCGGCCACGGCCTATGACATGGCCGATTACAACGAGCATTTTTTCGCCCATGACGGCATAGCCCGGGTTGCCAACCTGCTGCACGAACAACATCGCAAACTTGTGCCGGCCACGGATGTACGCCTTGGCCCACCCGTGGCTCGGCCTTCAAAAATCATCTGTCTCGGCACCAATTACGCGGCCCATGCCAAAGAATTCAAACACGATCTGCCGACCTGCCCGATCATCTTTGCTAAGGCCACCACCGCGCTGAACGGGCCAACCGACCCGATCATACTCGCGGCTGAATCGAAAACCGTTGACTGCGAAGTGGAGCTGGCGCTAGTCATGGGCCGTCGCGCCAGCCAGGTGCGCGAAGAGGAAGCCCTGGACTACGTGGCCGGTTACACGATCATGAACGACGTGACTGATCGCGACGCCCAGAAACAAGGGCTCCAGTGGTTCCGCGGCAAGGGATTCGACACCTTCGCGCCTTTGGGTCCCTACCTGGTCACACACGACGAAATCGCGGATCCACACAACCTGCGCCTGGTCGCCAAGCACAACGGTGTAGTGCTGCAGGACGACTGTAGCGCCGAAATGCTGTTCAAGATCCCTATGCTGCTTGCGTTTATATCCAGGGCCATGACCCTGCTGCCCGGCGACATCATCTCCACCGGCACGCCATCCGGCATTGGCTCGGCCCGTCAACCGCCACGCCTGCTCCAACCTGGCGACCAGGTGGAGTTGAGCATCGAAGGTCTCGGCGTTCAGCACTGCACCGTGACGCGTCAATCCGAAACCTGATGAGGTCACGTGGTCGCAACAGCTCATGAAAACGCCCCGGCTTTTGACAATGCCCGTTATTGGAACGAGCTGGCCGATGAATACCAGCGCACGATCCGGATCGCGACAGACGATTTTCATTACGGGCCGCTGCTGCCCGGCGACCGCGAACTAGGCCTTTTGCCCGACAAGCCGGCCAACCTGAACTGCCTGGAAATAGCCTGTGGCGCGGGCCAGAACAGCATCTACCTGGCTTCGCGCCAGGCGCGCTGTACAGGTTTGGATATCTCCACGCGCCAGTTGGACCATGGCCGCTATCTGGCAGACCATGCAGGGGTGCATGTCGATTTCCGTCAAATGTCCATGGACGAGTTGCTACTGCAGGATCTGGAACGCTACGACCTGATCCATTCCTCTTACGGCATACCGTTTTCAGCGAACCCGGGCGAGTTGATGTCCCAATGCGCCCACTTGCTCAACCCTGGAGGCTGGCTGATCTTCAGCGTAGGCCATCCGCTTTTCGCCGGCCAGTGGATCGAGTTGGACGAAGAAGGCAAGGGCTTGTTCCTGCCCGACTACTTTCAACCAGCGCCGGAAATGCGGCTGACGAATGACGGCCGGACCGCGATCAAAGCCGATTATCATCCTGTATCGCGCTGGGTCAGTTGGATCCGCGCCGCGGACCTGGACTTGGACAGCCTGCTGGAACCCGAACCGCTGCCTGTGCCGGAGATGGACGAGGACGAAATCCGGTGTCGCATTCCCTACGACAGCGAAGCCTGGCGTGAACTATATGACCAACTGTCCCGCATCCCCTTCCTGCTGATCTTCCGCTGCCGCAAAAGCTTCGCGAAAACAGCCATGTCATCCCCTAAAATTGGGACATAAGGGTCTGCAATATCAGCTTAGGATGGCTGTCGACTAAAAAGAATATGCGCTATGTGGCGATGTAAGACGGTTGACAATAGCGATTGACGAATCCATCTTAATGGGATTAATTGCATCAATGGTGAAGTTTTTTTGCGTACGCCCTAACCTACCCTACCCTTCAAAATCAAAGACCACTTTTCCGTTTTCCAGTTTCAGCGCGGCATCGAACGATTTGCCGTTCTTGGATTTGAAGCCTTTGAGCGGACGCGAACGCCCTTTTTTCATGAGAGCGGACACGGTGCTGGCCGATATTTTTTTGCCGGCTACGGTCTTCCATATAACAAATCCGCACCCTTGGCGCCAGGCTGAGCAGCCGAATGCTTTTTCCGTTTCGACCACAGGCGCATTGCACAAGGGACACGTCCCCAGGTCCGGCGCTTTTCGTTTTGCCTCGCGTTTACCTTCGGCTGCTTTTCTTCCACTTTTATCTTGCGGGTTTTCGGGTTCTTCACCTGGCGGTTCACTCCCCTGCCCTGCCCCGTGCGCCGGTTTGGTGCTGCGCTCGGCGCGGCTCCTGCCGCTGGTTTTGCCCCCGCTTTTCCGATTGTCAGGGCGATTCCCCAACTGGTCCTGGTCCAGTTCCAGCAACTGACCGCGATCGTCTAGCGCCAGGTACACATTTTTCTGCTCGATTCTGACAGGGCGCTCCAGCGCGCGCGACTGCAGCAGCCGGCGGATGTCCTGTTCCGACAGCACCAGGTCCTTGTAGTCAGGCCAGAGCACGAAAGGACAACCCTCGTTCCAACGCGAACAGCCGTACCCTTTTTTGCCGCGGATCGCCTGTGCGCCGCAGAGCGGACACCAGCCCCAGACGTCCCGCCTGACCGATGTCCCACAGTGTTCGTGGACCAGCGTATCGGCGTAGGACGCGATCTCTTTCATGAATGTTTCGGGCGCCAGCGCGCTGTTGCGGATCTGGTTCAGCTTGTATTCCCACTCGCCGGTCATCTCCGCGGATTTCAGGGCGTGCGAACGGATCAACGCAATCAGAAAACGCCCCGCGTCCGTGGCGTTCAGCGTTTTTTTGCGGCGCACGATATACTTGCGCTGCAACAAGGTCTCGATGGTTGCGGCGCGCGTGGCCGGCGTACCCAGGCCGCGCTCTTTGAGGGCCTGGCGCAGATGTTCTTCATCCACCTGTTTACCGGCGGTCTCCATGGCGGAAAGCAGCGTGTTTTCCGTGTATGACCGCGGTGGTTTGGTTTCGCCCTGCTTAATGTGCGGGCGGTGCGGTCCGGATTCGCCCCGGATAAAGGGCGGCAGCTCTTTTTCCTCGTCTTTTTCCGCCGCGTCCTTGTTTGAGGTTACGGCGTCCGCTTCATCTTCTTCGCCGGCCATGTCCGCCGGTGCCGCCTCTTTTGCAGTAGTATCGGGCTTGGCGGGTTTCTTCTTTTTGGGGTACAGAACGGTCCAGCCCGGATCCAAGATCGTTACGCCGCGCGCCTGGAACAAGACCTGGTTGGTCTCGCCTTCAACCGTTGTCACATTGCGCAGGCAGGGCGGATAAAACGCAGCGATCAACCGGGTAAGGATCGCCTCGAACACAAGCCAGGCCTGGCCATCGCGCCGGTTGGGCATCTGGCCCGTGGGAATGATGGCATGGTGATCGGTCACCTTTTTGTCGTCCACAATACGCGCGTTGAAGGGCAGCTTGTTCAGGTCGAGCTGCTTGATTTCAGCAGACTTGAGCGGCGTCAGCGCGCGCAGGATTTCAAGCACGCGCGGCTTCATGTCGGACGTCAGATAACGCGAATCGGTACGCGGATAGGTGATGCTTTTCTCTTCGTACAGCTTCTGGGCCACTTGCAGCGTCTGCGCGGCGGAAAACCCGTAGCGCCGGTTCATGTCGCGCTGCAGCTCGGTCAGGTCATAAAGTTGCGGCGGCAGTTGGCGCTCTTTTTTTGCCTTGACGTCCGTGATGGTAAAAGGGTGGCCGGTGATTCGGTCGACCAGGTTACGGGCATCCTGTTCGGTTTTGAACCGATCGCCTTTGCAGTTGAAATCCACGTTCCGGTACTCGGTGAGGACCTCCCAGAAAGGCTCGGGTTTGAAGTGGCGAATCTGGTCGTCGCGCTCGACGATCATGGCCAGCACTGGGGTTTGAATGCGACCGGCGCTCCAGAGGACAAGGCCATGACCGTGCGCAACGGTCAGGAAACGAGTCGCGTTCATGCCCACGATCCAATCGGCTTCGCTGCGACAACGCGCCGCGTGATAGAGCGGGTCATAGTCGTGGCCCGGTTTCAATGCGGCAAATCCCTTGCGCAGCGCATCGGGGGTCAGCGAACTGAGCCAGAGCCGTCGGAACGGCTTTTTCAGACAACCGACGAGCCGCTGGATATAGCGAAAAATCAGTTCGCCTTCGCGCCCGGCATCCGTAGCGCAGATCAATTCCTCGGCAGCTTTGAACAGGCGCTTGACAATGGCGAATTGCTGTCGCGAGCGTTTGTCGTCGATCACTTTGAGACCAAACTCGGACGGCACGATAGGCAACGCGTTCAGGCGCCAGGGTTTCCAGGCCGGGTCGTAATCGCCGGGTTCTTTGAGTGTGACCAGGTGGCCCAGCGCCCAGGTCACCTGACACCCCCTGCCCTCGTAATAGCCGTCATGCTTCTGACGACAACCTAAGAAAGATGCAATATCGCGCGCAACAGAAGGTTTCTCGGCCAGGATCACTTTCATGACACACCTAATCGACCTGGACCGGCATACCGCCGCGAACAAAGCGGATCAGTTTCTCGGCATTCCAGTTGGCTAGCCGGAAACAGCCGTGAGATTCTGTTTTACCGATATCCTCGGGCTTGGGCGTGCCGTGGATCCCGTAACCTGGCAGGCTCAAGCTGATCCAGGCTGTGCCGACCGGATTGTTGGGACCGGGCGGTATTTCTTTCTTGCCCTTGAGCGTGCGCGATTCCGGATCTTCGCTGAACAAGGCCGAATCGTAATAATAGACCGGCATGTCAGCGGCATTGACGATCTTGAGCGTCTGGCCAGCAGGACGCTTGGCCGGATCGCGCGCAATGGAACAGGGAAACAGAGCGACCAGCCGACCGTTGGCGTCATAAGCGCTGATGGTCTTGGCACGCAGATCGATGCGCAACAACGCTGCCTGCACGGAACGCGAAGAGCCCGGGTTGGGCACGCGCAACTTCGTGCCGGCTGGCGGATCGGGCCAGGCCGCATCCGGGTTCAACCTACGGATAGCGCCCTGGGTGGCATGGTATTTCTCGGCAACCGTCTCCAGTAGGGTCTCATAGCCCAGGAAAGACATCTCGGAGCGCGCAACCCAGCTTTGCGGCGCCTCAGTCAGCGCGGACAGTTCGCGATCACTGACCACATGCTCGGTCATATAGGTAGAGCGGTCCGGATCCAGCCGCGCCAGCACAACATCCGGGTCGCCATTGACCGGCAGGCTGTTGCCGGTTTGCCAAGCGCGAACAGCCTGGCGCGTTTTAGACCCGACGATGCCGTCCAGGCAGCCGGGTGAATAGTGGGCGCGGTCCAGAAACACCTGGATGGCCAGCGCGTCCTGGAATGCATAGTGCGGCGGCGCGGGTTGCGGCGGCGGTGAAGGCGAAACAGGCTTTGGCGGTGTTGGCGCAATCGGTACGGCAGGCGCCAGCGTCACCACGGAAGGAGCATGGTCCGGCGGCGGGTGAGATGTCTCCGGTGGATCGACCAGCACATAGCGCCGATTGGAGCGCGAGCCGGGCATCCGGCAGCCGGCGCCGAGCAACAGCAGCGCGGCCATGCCCAGACCAAACGGCAGTGGCAACCGTCTCATTGGGACTTCTCCAGGCTGGTCATAAAGTCGCGCAACGCCTGCATGTAGCTGTTCCATCCGGCTTGCAGCAGCGAATTATGGCGTCCTCCGGCGATCCGTACAAGGCGTTTGTTTTCATGGGGTACGGCAGCCAGCAGGTCGCCGGCATCGCTGAAAGGGATGATCTGATCGTGCTCGCCATGGATGATCAGTACAGGTCCCAGGTAGCGCGAAAGCTTGGCTGTCTGGTCGAGTGGCCCACCCTTGGACTCGACCGCTCCGGGCAGGCGCGCGCCCAGGCGTTCGAGCAAGGGGATAATATGGGCGAAACCACTTTCGATGATCACACCCTGAACGTGCTGGCCTTGTTTAGCCGCGATCTCCAAGGCGCTGGCACTTCCCAACGACCGGCCCATAACCACCAGCGGCCCGCTATATGCATGGCGCGCGAGCCAATCGCGGACAAACACGAAGATCAACACCGCATCGTTGAGCATGGCGCTGACCGTCGGCGTTCCGCTGGAACGCCCATAGCCGCGGTAATCCACGGCAAAGAAATTGAACCCCATCTCACCGGCATAGTGGCGGCCGAGATCGTCGTAATCGGCCACAATCTCGCCATTGCCGTGAAAGAACAGGATGGTCGGCCGGTCTTGAGCCGAGGCGTAAAAACGTCCGCCAATATGCATGTTGGGATCAACTGGAATCGTTATGTCGATATAACGTTTATCCATGGCCGGCATGGCCAGTTCCTCGCGCGGATGAAACGCTATCGCCAGCACCTCCGGCCGGTCCAGCCAGGTGGCCCATTTCTTTTCTTGCGGTTCCATTTGGTCGGTCTCCCTTGAACAAGCGGTTAACAGCGTCAGCGCCAGCAGCAGTGCCCGACGCCGCGAATGCACGGCGGCGCTCAGGTTGCTGATGATGATGCGGGCTGGTTTCACGGCATAGACCTCAGCGGTTGAAAAAACGCAGGATCAGGTTTAGCACCAGGGTCAGCACAATGCTGACGACAATGCAGGTGACAAGGGGAAACGAGAACGTGAAGTTCCTGCCCTTGATATAGATATCGCCGGGCAACCGGCCCCGCGAAGTAACACGCGACAACAGCACAAAAAGCGCGCCACCCAGGAACAACACACCGCCCATGATCATCATGGCCATGCCTATAATTTTCATGCGGCTATCCTGAACGTGAACGGCGCTGATGTCAAGTGGCTAGTGACGGGTGTCAAGCGGCGAGTGGCTAGTGGCTAGTGGCAGGTGGCGCGTTTTGAAATCCGCAATTCGAATATTCCGAAATTTTGTTTGCGCAGTCCATTGTGCATCCTTTACCATAGGCAAATGGACAAGATCGTTAATAAAAACGTTTCCGACGTAGTCTGGCCCTGGCGCGATGCCGCCGCGGTGCTAGACGCACAAAAAGTACCTCTGGCGCGGGTGCTGGTTCAGTTCTGCCTGGTCAGCGCTGTGGCCTCGCTGCTTTTTTTCGGATGGAGCCACCGTATCGCGGGCGGCGGTCTTTACGGCATTGCCCTGGTCCTGCTCGTCAGCGGCCTGTTCGTGCCACCTGTCTTCTTTATATTAGAAAAGACGGTGCTGCGCCTGACCAAAGCGCTGGCCACCGGGTTGAGCTGGCTGCTGCTGACCCTGCTTTATCTGCTGTTGTTCACGCCCGGTCGGCTTTGTTTCCGCCTGGCTGGCAAGAATGCCATGGCCCGTGGATTTCAACGGGATGTGCCTTCATACTGGATCGAACACGACAAGAAAGAAAAGCATTACAGCAACCAGTTTTAAATGAACATTCTGGGCATCAGCGCATACTACCATGATTCGGCCGCTGCCCTGGTCCGGGACGGCGAGATCGTCGCCGCGGCGCAGGAGGAGCGGTTCACACGCAAAAAGCACGACCCCTCCTTTCCGCTCAACGCCATCCGCTATTGTCTGGCCGAGGCAGGCGTGGGCACGGAAGACCTGGACGCCGCCGCGTTTTACGACAAACCGATCACCAAATTCGCCCGCATCCTCGAAACCTATTTCAGCGTGGCCCCCCGCGGGTTGCAGTCGTTCAACATAGCCATACCGATCTGGCTAAAGCAAAAGCTCTGGATCCCCATGGAAATCGAGGCCAAACTTGAAGATCTGGGCTTCAAGATTAAAGACAACCTCTATTTTCCCGAGCACCACGAGTCCCATGCAGCCAGCGCATTTTTTCCCTCACCGTTCGAAAGCGCCGTGATCATAACCCTTGACGGCGTGGGCGAATGGGCCACCAGCACCATCGGCGTGGGCCACGGCAACGAGGTCAGACTGCTCAAGGAATTGCGCTTTCCTCATTCCCTGGGCCTGCTCTATTCTTCGTTCACCTATTATACGGGTTTCAAAGTCAATTCGGGCGAGTACAAACTCATGGGGCTGGCGCCTTACGGCGAACCTGTTTACCGCGACACAATCATGGAGCACCTGCTCGATCTCAAGGAAGACGGATCGTTCCGGCTCAACCTGGACTATTTCGGTTACCTCGACGGGTTGACCATGACCAACGCCCGGTTCGACGACCTGTTCGGCGGTCCGCCACGCAAGCCAGAATCGGAGATCGGCGAACGCGAGATGAACCTGGCCAGTTCCATCCAGGTCGTAACCGAAGAGATCGTGCTGCGCATGGCCCGTCATGCTCGCGAATTGACTGGCGAGAGGTTGCTGTGCCTGGCCGGCGGCGTGGCCCTGAATTGCGTGGCCAACGGCAAACTATTGCGCGAAAACGTGTTCGATGACATCTGGATCCAGCCGGGCGCAGGCGATGCCGGCAGCGCCGTGGGTTCGGCCCTGATGGTCTGGCATATGGTCAAAAAGCAACCGCGCCATGTAAAGGAAGCGCGCGACCGCATGCGCGGAGCTTATCTCGGTCCGGCATTCAGCGACGCAGAAATCGCCGCTTTTCTGGAAGCCAAAGGCTACAAAGCGCATCGCCTGGACGACGAGGATGCCTGGGCGGAGCGCATCGCCGAACTGATCGCCGACCAACAGGTCATCGGCCTGTTCCAGGGCCGCATGGAATTCGGGCCGCGTGCCCTGGGAAACCGCTCGATCATCGGCGACCCGCGCTCGGAAAAGATGCAATCGATCATGAACTTGAAGATCAAGTTTCGCGAATCGTTCCGGCCGTTCGCGCCAACCTGTATGGAAGAGCGCGTGACCGACTTTTTCGAACTGGACAGGCCTTCGCCCTACATGCTGCTGGTCGCGCCGGTCAAAAAGCAGCGCTGCCAAAAGTGCGACGGCGCCAAACTGCCGCTGCGCGAACGGATTCACCAAGTGCGCTCCGATCTACCGGCCATCACCCATGTGGACTACTCGGCCCGGGTACAATCGATCAACAAAAGCGTCAACCCGCGCTACCACAAGATCATCCGCGCATTTGAAAAAAAAACAGGCTACGGCATCATCATCAACACGTCGTTCAACGTGCGCGGCGAACCGATCGTCTGCACGCCCGGCGACGCCTACACCTGCTTCATGCGCACCTCCATGGACGTGCTGGTGCTGAATACCCACATTCTGTACAAGCACGAGCAGCCGGAATGGCACGAGAAACGCGACTGGCGCGAAGAATATCTACTGGATTAAGCTCTACCATGAAAAGAGGCGGATAACATCATGCGCTTTTTAAAATACCTCGGACGATTGCTCAGGGAGTTCGGTCAGTTTGCCTGGGAAAACAAGGCCTGGTGGATCGTCCCCATCATCTTGATCCTGCTACTGCTGGTCCTGCTGGTGCTGATGGTCGAGATAACAGCGCCAGCATTCATCTACACGATTTTCTAAAGGAACCTATCATCAACCCTATCCTACCCAACCACATCCACATGCCCGACGTCGAGGCGCGCGTCTGGCGCGACGGCCGGATCTACCTATACGGCTCCATGGATACCAGCGGCGACACCTTCTATTGCAGCGATAAACTGCACGTTTTTTCGTCCGCCGACATGATCCACTGGACCGATCACGGCTGTAGTTTTCACATCACAGACAGCCACTCATCGGACATGACGCTGCTCTTCGCGCCGGATTGCACCTGCGTGCACGGCAAGTATGTCCTATGCTATTGCGGCAATTCCGGCGTCGAAGGTCTGGCGACCAGTACAAAACCCGAAGGTCCATTCCAGAATGCGTTTGCCGTCCAGGGCGCGGACAAAGACGGGATCGATCCGTGCATGCTGGCGGACGACGATGGCGTCGTCTACTATTACTGGGGTCAGTTCCACCTGCGCGGCGCGAGATTGACCAGCGACCTGCGCGCAATCGACCGCGAAACATACGTGCCCGACCTGCTGACCGAAGAAAACGACGGCTTTCATGAAGGCGCCTGCATTCGCAAACGCAACGGCCTCTACTACCTGGTCTACACCGACATCTCCCGAGGCAAGGCCACTTGCCTCGGCTATGCCGTCAGCGAAAAGCCGCTGGGACCCTATCGCAAACAGGGGATCATCATCGATAATACCGGCTGCGATCCGGACACCTGGAACAACCACGGTTCAATCGCCGAATTCAACGGCCAATGGTACGTTTTTTATCATCGCTCCTCGCAAGGCTCGAAATACAACCGCCGCGTGTGCGTGGAACCAATCCGGTTCAATGCCGACGGCTCCATTGACGAAGTGGAGATGACGACCCAGGGACAACAGGGTCCGCTGGACGCGCGTCAAACCATGGAAGCTTGGCGCGCCTGTCAACTTGACGGCAAGGCATGCACGGCTCAGCTCTACGCAGGCCCGCTCGATGAACCGTGCGAAGAGATCCTGACCCAGATCCACGCCGGCGATCGGGCGATCTACAAATACCTGGATTTCGGCGCAGGCGTCACATCGTTCCGGGCAACGGTCAGTACGCCTTTTACCGGAGGCAAGATCACCATACGCCTCGATCATCGCGGCGGCCCGCGTCTGGGTGAGGTGGAAGTTCCTGCCACAAACGGTTGGCGCACCTGGCGCCAGGTCGAAACCGCGCTTGAAGTTCCTTTAAAAGAAGTTCATGCTGTCTACCTGAACTTTTCGGGACGCTACGTGGGTCGCGTGTTCGACCTGCGCGATTTTGTTTTCCAGTGATGGAAAAAGGAGCCGCCCCACCTTGCGATGGGGCGGCCTGCATGGTGCGTGCTCGGGGATTATGCTTACTTGGGAAGATACGAAACTTTGAAAGCGCCGATGAGCGCACGCAGCTTTTCTACATGTTCCAGGTCAGTGGTCTGTTTGGCCTTCATGATATGCACCATCATGCCATGCAACAGCTTTAATTCCCATACATACTTTTCATAGGCCGCGCCGTCGCCCTCTTCCTTGGGTTTAATCCGCTGAGCCAGGAAGTAATAGGTCACGATTTCATTCAACTTGGCGGCATGGACCTCTTTGTTATCGACCCAGCGCACAAGCTGATTGTAATCCGGCTTGTCCTCGACCGAGATTTCCATGATCTTTTTCATGGACTTCTCGATGGTAACAACATGCTCCTCCATCTCGGTAAAGCGTGCGGCATCGCCATAAATGCCGCACGGAATCTGGCAATGCGCCCAAGTCATGGACGTCAGCGCCAGCAAACTCAACAACATCATCGTCGTCTTTTTCATGATCAACTCCAATCTCTTCAAAGTTTTCCACATCTAACACCATGATTAAGCATAACCCGAATTGTGAAAAAGGAAAGCTATTTTTTCGCTTTTTTTAAGTTTTTTCGCCACAACTAATTCCATGCCGTTTCGCCTGCCGCTCCATGACCAGCAGCATGAACGGCGCGCCACCAGCGTGATCCGCGACAGCCAGATCTGACTCAGGGCCGGCAGACCTCCGGCGCAGGCAGCGAACAGGCAACGGACCGGGAAAAGCACGGCAAACGACCTGGTCAATCCGTGGGCCAGCATCATCATGGCCCCGCCGCAGGCGCAGAACATGCACAGGCGTATTGGTTTGTGGCGGTGGGACAGGTAGCCCAGGACCAGGCTGGACAGCAAACCCGCAATTCCAGCCGTAGCCGCAAGCGCACCGGTGATCCGGGATGCGCCTTCGATCCGGCCCTGGTTCAGTTCCTGGACATACAAGGCCAGCAGGGGCTGGCTGCCAGGTTGGTTTTCCAATAACGGTGGTGTTCCAAAAAAGCCCCTTCAATCCAGCGGCTGTTCGGCGCGCCAGGTGCGATCGAAAAAGCCTTCGGCCTTGATACTGCCGTCGTTGCTGTTGTAAACGACCCAGTCCACCTCCCAGTCCAGGCGCGCGGCCGCCAGCGGCACGCTGTAGCTGGATGCTTCGTGGATGACCACGTAGGCGCCGACGCTGTACGGTGAGGGTTGTACACAAGCATGGGAAAAACCCGCGCGCTGGCCTTTCAAAATCGCGGAGCCGGGCATGGCGATGTCGGGCAGAGCGCGCACGATCAGGTTTTCCTTGCGGCCGCCCAGACAAATCAAAGTCTTGCAGCCAAGCAGGTCGGCATTGGCCAGGGCCTGTTTATCGGATACGACTGGAAAGCGATAGGCACGGCCCTCGAAATCGTGACAGGTAAACCGCGCATGGGACGCCGTGCGTTGCGCCCATTCCTTGAGCGCCAAACGGAACAAGCCGTCCGTGCCATAGACAAACACAAAAGGGGTGTAGAGCGCATCCTTGAGCGGGCCGGCGCGTTCAGCGTATTTTTCGCTTAGAATCATGGCCAGCGGATGGGGTGACGCTCGCCATTTGCCCTGATCGATATGCAGCCGGTTCACGGTCTCGGGTTTGATCGACACTTTTTCACCGTTGATGCGCAACGACGACAATCCTGGCAGCGCGTGCAGGCTCATCCGGTCAATGTTATGCAGCGTCAACAGCCATTCCGATGGATCGCTGACCGAAGGGCACACGCTGACGGAACCGATCTCGAAGGAGGATTGGAAAGAGGCTACGGACAGGTGCGCGTAAGGTTTAAAACGGATCCGGTTGATGCGGAAACCGATGGGTTGCGCGTCGGGTTTGGACCGGCGGTAACCGAGCAGCCTGGAACACGCGCCCTTCCAACTTAATTGACCGTTGACCGCCAGGTCAGTGCTGTCCAGGAGTAGATGTTTGTAATTTTGCTCGTAGGAGAACGGATCGCGGCGGATCATGCTGTGCTGCATGTCGCTGGGCAGGTTGAGGAATGTGTAGAAATCCAGCGAGCGCGGCGGCGCGGGTTCCTCGGAGAGGATGGCGGCGAACAGGCCGGGAACATGGCGGGCGATGTAGCGCGCCTGGGTATCGCCGTGGCCGGCGCCCCACAAGTAGACGCGATCGTGATCGATGCGATAGTGGCGCTCTACATCGCGTAGAATTTCCTGGAAATGGGCCAGCAGGATCTCCTCCTGGTGCGGTGCGCTGATCAAGGCGGGTGTGATCAGGATCATGGAATGGATGCCCAGGTCCTTGCCGTCAGTCCACTGCTGCATGATTTTCTTGACTGGTTCAGCCCGGTCAGGCAGATACATCAACAGCGGCGCGGGCTTGGTGATATCGACATGGGGCGGGATATAGGCCAGGTAGGCCAGGTTCCGATCGAAATGGCTGGTGTGGAATTCATGCTGCAACATGCGGCTGGCGCCCAGGTCAGCGGCATCGCAAAAGCGCATCCCGCAAAACAGCGACACCGTCAGAGCCAGACCGGCTTGGCGGAATATATACAGTCTTAACATCATCATAACAACAAACAGCTCCTTTCTGTTTCAAAGCGTCCAACATAACGCATGAAGGGGGCGGTGGCAAGTGGCGAGTGGCGGCAGAGAAACGGCGGGCGCAATCCTTCGCAAAGTTCAGGGGCGGGACGCCCCACTACTAGAAACCAAATCCCTTTGCTTGACAATCCATGAGACTTCGGTACATTCCCAACAATATGAAAACAAGAAATCTTTATGCTTTCTCAGTCTTTCTGCTCTTTGTATGCCCGTGCCAATCGCAGATCGATTGGCTGCAGCAGCGCAAATGGGAAGATGGTTTGGCGGAAGTTTGTTTGTATGAAGGAAAGTTGCTTAAATATGGGGCGCTGCGCGACAGTGCGCTGGAACTGATCACGGTGCGCGAACATTTCGATCCCGAGCGGCTGGTCAAAACCCGGCCGGCGCCGGGCAAACGAGTTTTGCCGGTGATGAAGCAGAACCTTGTGCGCCGCACGCGGACCGGGGTGTATGAATACATGCAGATGAGCAGCGTCTTCCTGCATCGTGAAACCGGCGAACTGCTCAAGCTGTCCGTGGTCAGCGCTGAGTGGTGCGGCAACAGCTTCGCCCTGTTCGAACGCAAGCAACCGCACGCCACGCTGCACATCTCCAATTACATGGATGACCGCGGTTCGACAACCTTTGAGCTTACCGATGTTCCCCTGTTTTACGATGAAATCATCCCGCTGCTGCGCCAGAACCTGGCGACCTGGAAACCGGGCATGCCGTTGAACGTGGCCGCGTCGCTACTATCAAACTCACCGGACTACACAACCGTCACCGGTCGCGTAACCGCGATCAACCGTCGTCAGCTAAACGCAGCGGGAAAATCAAGGTCCGCCATCGATGTGGCCGTGGACATGGATGGGCGCGAGGAGCACTTTGTTTTTGAAGACGTCCCCATGCGACCGTTGCTGGAATGGAGCAACGACAAAGGTGAAGTCTACCGGTTGCGCAAACGCCTGTTCATGGATTACTGGAACCGCAACCGCCTGGGCGATGAACGTATGATCGAATGATAACGCATCAGAAAAGCAACACAACGCAGCTTGACCTTGATCGAACTGCTCGTGGTGGGTGTTTGTCATCGGCGTGATCTCGGCACTGGTGGTGCCCACAGTCTCAAAGTGCGCGATAAAGCGAAAAGAGCCAGGGAGACCGGACCGCTTACTTACCAACCAGCCATGGCTGCCACGGCAAAGGAGCGCTTTTCACCGCCCACGGGTGCGCTGCGCATCATCGAGTTGCTGCGCTTTGACATGTTATTAATTCTTGTGGTCTTCTTTGCGTTCTCTACTTACTGCTCAGCCACCAGGCCGCAGGTGCGACGCCAAGCTTCCAGCTTATCGAGCAGCTCGGTCCTGACCTGGAAGTGTTCGGGTTGATCGTAGAGATTGGTCAACTCCAACGGATCGGCGTCCAGGTCGTATAATTCGCCTTCCTGGTAGGGATCCCACCAGATCAACTTCCATTGCTTGCCACGGATACAGAAACCATAATCGTCCCATTGCGTATAGACATAATTTTTGGCCAAGGACATATCGCCTTCCAACAGAGGTTTCATGCTGCGCCCCTGGAACGCGTCCAGGATTTCGCGTTGCGGTGTAATACCGAGGATGTCGAGGATGGTTGGCGCAAAGTCAATGCCTTCGACCAGGGCGTCGATTTTCAGACCAGCCGGAACGTGGTTGGGCCAGCACATGATCAGGGGCACACGAATGGCGCCTTCATAGAGCGCCAGACCTTTGTCCACCAAGCCGTGCTCACCGAGCATGTGCCCCTGGTCGCTGGTCAGCACGATCAGCGTGTTGTCGGTCAATCCCAACTCATCCATGTAATTCAGGATGCGGCCGATCTGGGCGTCGAGATGGGAAACCATGCCCAGGTAACAGGCTATATGCCGGCGGTGATCCTGGTTGTTGATCCTATCGTAGCGGGTGTATTCCAAGTAATCGCGGATCGTGCGCGATTTGCCGGACAACTCGGCGTCGCGCTGTTCCAGGAAAGGCGCAGATACGTCATCGGCATTGTACATGCTGAAAAAGGGCTCGGGCGGAACAATCGGCGGATGCGGATCGTCGAACGAAACACGCAAAAGAAAAGGGCGCCGCTCGTTGTGCCAGTAAATCCATTTGCAGGCCTGGTTGGCCAGAATATAGCTCTTGGTGGTCTGCACCGGCCCGGGATAACAGCCGTAGAGCACGCGATCACTGTGGTCACAAACCATGTCGCCGATAAACTTGATGTCTGGAAACACCTCGGGCACGAAAGGGACCTTGGATGGCTTGGTGGCGCCAAACGCATCCTCGACCACCTCGTCGTATTCCCAGATTTGGGCCGGACTGCGCCCTCAATGGTGCTTGCCGATATTGGCGGTCCGGTAACCGGCTTCCTTGCACAACGGGGGGAAGACGGTTTCTGCGTCACGCATCTTCATGCCGTTCTGGAGTACGCCGTGAGAGGCCGGAATGTGGCCGGTCATCAGCGAGGCGCGCGCCGGCATACAGACCGGTGAAGAGCAAAAGCAGCGCTCAAACACCGTACCCTGCTCGATCAACCGATCCATGTTGGGCGTTTTGACCATGGGATGTCCCACGGCGCCGAACACATCGGCGCGTAATTGGTTGGTCATCAACCACAGGATATTGGGACGGCGCGACCATTGCCGCTGCTCGATGACAGGCAGTTCGTATTCCTGACGACGCGCCTTGAT
>CAZOLK010000019.1:32912-40087 GCA_964580325.1 uncultured Verrucomicrobiota bacterium
CCGCCGTTCGTCGACCAGCTTGCTACGGAAATTCATGAAATCGGCTATTTCCAGCGTGCGATCACATGGCGGCTCCTTAATCATGACGCATCACTCCAGCATATCCATGGAGATCAAGGTGTCCTCGGCAATATCGATACGGGCGCGGCGACCGATGACAGCGCTGAGGCTCGACGGCGGCAGTCCCGTGCCGGGCCGGCGCATGACCAGGTCGTCTATTTTCACCACAAAGCCACGCGGTATATTGCAGGCCGTAGTGATACTGCGTCGCGCCACGGCGCCGAGAGCGCACTCCGCAGCGGTCGGTTTTTTGCACCCGTCGCCCAGGGCTGCTTCCACATCGCGCACGGCCTTGACCAGTTGCGCCATTTCATCGGGTTCCAGCGAGCAGGCATGATCCGGACCGGGCAGGGCATGATCCAGCGTCAGGTGTTTTTCCAGGATGCATGCGCCCAGAGCCACGGCTGCCAAGGCAATGTCGTGGCCCAGGGTGTGATCGGAAAATCCACACGGAATGTTGAAGGTGTGCGCCAACTCGCGCATGGCGCGCAGGTTCACGTCAGCGGGATCGGCCGGATAGCTGGATACGCAGTGGAGCAGGGCCAGCTCACGACAACCGCTGTCCTGCATGGCCGTGAAAGCGGCGCGCACATCCGCCATGGTCGACATGCCGCTCGACATGATCACGGGCCGTTGCTTGGCCGCCACATAACGCAGCAGCGGGAGGTTGGTCACATCGCCGGAGCCGATCTTGAACGCGCCCACGCCCAAGTCGAACAGCAGGTCGGCGTTCTGCTCATCAAACGGCGTGGACAAAAACAGGATGTTTTTGTCCCGGCAATACTTGAACAGGACATGATGGTCCTCAGTCGACAACTCGAGCTTTTTCAGCATCTGGTACTGCGATTCGGCATCGCCCGTAGTCGCGGTTTGGTAGTCGGCCTTGACAGCATCGCGTGTCACTAAACGTTCCGCATGAAAGGATTGGAACTTGATCGCATCCGCGCCGGCACTGACCGCAGCATCGACAAGACTGCGTGCACGCTGCACACTGCCGTTGTGGTTCACGCCCGCTTCCGCCATGATAAAACAAGGCATACCGGGTCCAATAACCCTTCCTTTAATTTTTATAGTCGCTAACATGGACAAATGTTAGAAAAACATGAACCGAATGTCAATGGTCAAGAGGATGGATCTTTCATCATTTTGTCATTCGTCATTTTCCTGGCATGATGAGCTTGAATAAATGGCTAAGATCAGGTTAAGTATGGGTAAAAATACTATCAGGGTATACTATATTGCACTTTTTAAAATGAAAGTCAGGCGACCAGTATCCGGCATGACCGGCTGGGAAAAGAGAATTGAGCATTCTCCGGCAACGGATTGTTGATTCGGGTGAACCGTTGCGCCTACCCTATATGCATGACGACGCAAACCATCCATTTTGAAAATTCACGTGAAGCGCACGATATCGCCGGCAGTTCCGGCGAAGTGCTGCTGGCTGTGCAAAAGGCTTTTTCCGTTCGACTTACTGCTCGGGACGCCTGGATTGAAGTCGAAGGCGACGAGGAGCAGGCGGCGAAGACCGTTCGGCTTTTCAACGCGTTGCGCCAGGCGCGTAACAAGGGCATCCGCCTGCGCAAACACGAAATCATGTATTCCATCAAGGCCTTTTGTCAGGGCCGGGAGGATGAGCTATGCAGGTTGAATGAATGCCGGATCGATGTCGGCCATGGCAAAGCACCGGTGTTTCCGCGCACCTTTGGCCAATGGCGCTACGTCGAGTCGATCCGGCTGAACGACGTTGTATTCGGCATAGGCCCGGCCGGCACCGGCAAAACCTACCTGGCCATGGCTATGGCTGTAGCCGCTTTTTCCGCTGACCAAGTGAGCCGGATCATTCTGACCCGACCCGCCATCGAGGCCGGCGAAACCCTGGGCTTTCTGCCCGGCGATATGCATGCCAAAGTATTGCCCTACTTGCGCCCGCTCTACGATGCGCTCTACGACATGATGAACCCCAACGAAATCGAACGCAACCTGGACCGCGGCCTTATCGAAGTCGCACCCTTGGCCTATATGCGCGGACGCACGCTGAACCACGCGTTTGTCATTCTCGACGAAGCCCAGAATACGACCCGCGAACAGATGCTGATGTTCCTGACGCGACTCGGTTTCGATTCCAAGTGCGTGGTGACCGGCGATCTGACCCAAATCGACCTGCCGCCATCCAAGTCTTCAGGCTTGCGGGAAGCGCGTGAAACACTAACGAATATCAAGGGCATCTCCATTGTCGACCTTGACGAGTCCGACGTGGTTCGGCACGAGTTAGTCCAGAAAATCATAAAAGCCTATCGCATCAACCGCGGCGAGCAAACCACTTCCTGAACGCCTTGTCGATGAACGTTACATAACAGAACCCATGGCGCCGCTCGTTTCCAGATCACGCAGCAAACGCTCGAAAAAATTCGAGCGGGCCACGTCCGCACGCATCAACAAGAGACAGCCGCGGCCCTGGTCCGGCTACGGCCTGCTGGTGTTGATGTGGCTCACCACCTGCGCCCTGCTGATCGGCGTACGGCCCTATTATTACCCGCACCTGAACGCGGGCCAGACAGCGCCCACCACCATTGTGGCTGTCGCACCGTTCGAATGCATGGACCTGGCCCGCAGCGAACTCAACCGGCTCGAAGCCGCTGACGCCATCCGGCCAGTTTTCGCCATCAACGAAGAGCCGCTCCTCGCCGCTACCCACACGTTGGACAAGCTGTTTGACAAGGTCAATACCTGGCAGCTCGAAATGATGCCCACCAATAACACGGCCGAAGAGCGGCTGGAAGAACTGCGCAAGATCCTGGCCGAGTTGCACCTGAACCTGACGCCGGCCGAAGTGCTGGAGATCGTCCCGGAAAACAATACGGAACAGTTGCTGGTTTCGATCCGCGACGCCTGCCGCGAAATATGGATGGAAGGCATTGCCTCGGAACAGGAAAAAACGAGCGGATTCCAGAGCGTGGCCTCATCAGGCGAAATCTACCTTGAAGCGACCGAACGCATCGTCGCGCTCGAATCGCTGCGCCTGCCCCAGGCTGCCCTGTCAGCCTGCCTGGACCTGTTGAAAAGCAAACCCGGCGAAACAAACGTGCCGCGCGCCACGTTGGCCAAACTGCTGCAATCCTTTTTTAGACCCAATTTGCAGTTCAACCCGCAAAAAACACAGGCCCTGCGCACCATGGCGCGACGCAGCGTAACGCCGGAGGCCAAAACCATACGCGTCGGCAGTATCCTGATCAGCCGCGGCGAAGAAGTCAATGCGCAGGTGGTAGAAATGCTCTCGGCCCACGACCAGGCTTTGCGCAAGGCCGTAACCTTTCAGGAACAGATGCACGCTATGCTCGGTCGTGGCCTGGTGCTGCTGGCCGGCATATTCATCTGCGCCGCCATGTTGCACTTGCTCAATTCATCGCTGCTGAGCGATCACCTAACCCTATTGCTGTTGATGACGCTTTCGTTTTTCATCCTGTTGTTCGTGCGCGGCGTGATTTTCACGGCCGCCATGACCAATATGATCAAGCCGACCATTCTGCCGTTCCTGTTTCCGCTGGCTCTGGCGCCGTTGCTGGCCGGAATCCTGGTGGGCGGCGTACCGGCACTGATCTTCGGGTTCTGGATCAGCATTGCCACCGCGGTCATGCACGGCAATGACTTCTCGGTGCTGCTGATCGGCATGGCGGTCTCCGTGGTGGCCGCGCTGTCCACGCGCCATGTGCACCGACGTTCGCATATTTTCCGCTCCGGCCTGTGGATCGGCCTGGTCATGGCCTTTTTCACCCTGGGCGACAGCGTGCTGACCCAACCCGACCTGCGCTTCCTGTTCGCCCATGCCCTGTACGGATTTCTCAACGGTTTTGCCTGCGCCCTGATCGTGATCCTGACGCTGCCGCTGCTCGAAGTGCTCTTCCTGCGCACCACCGATATCCGCCTGCTCGAATTCTGCGACATGGGCCACCCGCTGTTGCAGCGCATGGCCATCGAAGCCTTGGGCACCTATCACCACAGCCTCAACGTGGCCCTGCTGGCCCAGGCCGCGGCTGCCGCGATCGGCGGCAACGAATTGGTGGTACGCGTCTGCTCCTATTTCCATGACATCGGCAAACTGACCAAACCCGAGTTTTTCATCGAAAACCAACAATTGCGCGACAACCCCCACGACAACCTGACGCCCAGCATGAGTACGCTGGTCATCATGTCCCATGTCAAGGAAGGCGCGAGCATGGCCATGCGCTACAAACTGCCCAAAGTCATCATCGACGGCATCCGCCAGCACCATGGCACCAGCATCATCACCTTTTTCTTTTTGCGCGCCAGGAAACAGTGCCAGGAACAGAAAGAGCACTGCGCCGACGGCCAGGTCGACGAGAAGCAGTTCCGCTACCAAGGACCGCGACCGCACAGCCGTGAACTGGCCATCCTGTCCATTGCCGACTGCGTGGAAGCCGCTTCGCGTTCGCTGGACAAACCGACGCCCAGCCGCATCGAAAACTTGGTCAACGAAATCGTCAACGGCCGTTTGCGCGACGGGCAACTGGACGACTCGGGCCTGACATTCAAAGAGCTTTCCGCAGTGAAAACCTCCTTCGTTTTTACCTTGACCAATATGATGCACAGCCGTATTGCCTATCCCCAGGATGAACATCGAGATAAACAATCTGCAGAAAAAAACGGTCATTAATCCGGAAGCCCTAGAACGCCTGGTTCGCTGGTTGATGCATAAAATCGAGCGGCGCACCAGCGGTCCGGCCTGGAACGGCGTCTCGCTCGAGCTGTTGGACGACCAGGCCATGATCCCGCTGAACATGCGTTTCTTCGACCGCGCGAAGACGACGGATGTGATCAGCCTGGCCTATGCCCCGATCCCGGGCATTCAAGGCCGACAGGGCGAATTGTTCGTCAATGTCGAACGCGCCCTGGACGAAGGACAACGACGGCGCGGCGCCGCACGCGAACTGGCGCTCTACATCGCCCATGGCTGCGACCATCTCGGCGGCGCCGTGGACAATACGCTGGAACAGGTCCGTGCCATGCGCCGCCGCGAACTAGCCTGGATGCGGCAATACGACAAACAACATCCCATCGCGGATATAATGGAGGAATCGACGTAATCTCTATGAATGGCATCGACTTTGCCTGGTGGACCAACGACTATCTATACTGCTTGCTGCTGATCCTGATCGGCGCGTTTTTCAAAACCCTGCGTTATGCCTACCGCGTCTGCGACGATGCCGGCGTGGCGCGCCTCGAGGATAAGTTCCCCGAACACAAGGCCAGCTTGAATGCCTGGCACCAACACTGGAGCCTGCTGATCACCACCCTCGACCTGCTGGCCGGACTCTGCACCGTGGGCACCGTGACCTTGATCCTGAAAACCTGCTTGCTCGGTCAAGAATTCGGCGTCCAGACCATACAGATGACCGCCCTGATCATGCTCCACCTCCTGGTCCTGGAAATGATCCCGCGCACCCTGGCCGAAACCTATACCGACCGCCTGTCCGTCGCGTTTCTGCCCCTGATCGCAGGTCTGACCCGCACGATTTACCCGCTTTCCTGGTTGCTCAGTAAAATGGAACACTCGCTGCTTCAGCGCTGGATGTCGCAATCGCCCGAAGAAAACCGCCCCTCGCTCGAAGATGAAATCATGTCCATCGTGGAACAGACCGACGCCGAGGATCTGGAAGAAGAAGAACGGGCCATCATCAAGAGCGTATTCGAATTCGGCGACACCATCACCCGCGAGATCATGACCCCTCGCGTGGACATCAAGGGACTCGAAGACGACTGCACCATCACCCATGCCGTCAGCGAAGTCAAGGACCAGCGCTTTTCGCGTTTTCCCGTGTTTCACGAAACCGTCGACGACATCCGCGGCGTAATCCATGTCAAAGACCTGCTCCGCCTCATCGCGGACGGCAAACAGGACGAACCGATTCTGCCGGCAGCCAAGGAAGCCATCTTCGTCCCCGAATCCATGCCCATCAACGACCTGCTCAAGCACCTGCAAACCGGTCAGATGCACATGGCCGTAGTGGTTGACGAATACGGCGGGACAGCCGGCGTGGTTTCCATGGAGGACATCATCGAGGAACTGGTCGGCGAGATCCAGGACGAATACGATGAAGCCGAAAATTCGATCCAGCAACTGGCTGACGGCTCAGTGATCATCGACGCGCGCACTGCGGTCCACGAAGCCAACGAACTGCTGGACATCGATATCCCATACAGCGAGGAATACGACTCCCTTGGCGGCTACCTGTTCAGCACCCTCGGTCGCATCCCCAAACCCGGCGAAATCGTCCACGGCGACAACTACCAGATCACGGTCCAAACCGCCACCGTTCGCCAGATCCAAACCGTGCGCTTGCTGAAACAGGATGAAGAAACGTGATCGATCAACATAAGCCATCTGATGAATCCGAAAAGAAAAGAGAAAAGGAAACCACTGATAACCCCGCAAGCCGTGCTGCTCTTCAAAAACCGGATGGACGTTTCTTCAAACCCAAACCTTATGAAGACTGCTTGCCTGGCTCAACCAAAAAGCCTTCCATGGACAACAGGATACATAACCAGGCCGTACTCGACCGCACTCGGGCACTCGACCTTGGCCGGCGTTTGCGCGAGGAGCGTAAGTGCATCGTCTTTACCAACGGCTGCTTTGACCTGCTGCACGTGGGGCACCTGCGCTACCTGACCTTTGCCCGGCAACAAGGCGACATCCTCGTCGTCGGCCTCAACTCCGATGCCTCGGTCAAACGCAACAAAGGTTCGTCGCGCCCCCTGCTGCCGGAACTGGAGCGCGCCGAAATGCTGGCCGGCCTGAAACCGGTCGACTATGTCGTCATCTTTGACGAGGACGAACCGCGCGACCTGATCGGCGAAGTGCAACCCGACGTCCTGGTCAAAGGCGCTGATTGGGCCCACTACGTCAGCGGCCGCGACATTGTCGAAGCGAACGGCGGCCGCGTGGTGCTGGCCGACTTGATCCCCGGCCGATCCACCACCAGCATCATCGAAGCCATTAAACGACTATAGCCCATATCCGTGATGACGACCTAGGTTGTCTTTACAGATCAAAACGGCTAAAAACAAAATACAACAGGAGGTTAGCATGCGCATTCTCC
>CAZOLK010000020.1:0-11195 GCA_964580325.1 uncultured Verrucomicrobiota bacterium
GCTGAGCCAGGCCAACCTGGGCCGGGCAGCCAAAACCATGGGTCTGTCGCTTGAGGAACTGACTGAGCGCCATGATGTGGCCATATGCGAAGGCGTGTTCGTGTTATCGCAGGAGGAATACGAAGCGTTTGCACCCGACCTGTTCGACCAAGCTTTGCTAGATCCGTTTTACGAACCTGAGGAGTGCTGCCTATTGACCGGTCTGCCGCCGCCGCGGCAATGGCTGATTTTCGCTGCGCCAGAAACCGACCATCAACTGCAGGCCGCGCCGCGGTTGATGGAACACCTGGCGCGCTACCGGTTCATGATGGAACTGCGCCGCGAAACCCGCGAAGGTAGGCGGCCCTGGTGCCACCTGCACTGGCCGCGCCGCCGCGCTTATTTTACCCAGCCCCGCCTGCTAGTGCCCCAGATGGTATACGAGCCCGTGTTCATCTACAGCGACCAACCTGGCTGCGTCAACCTGAGCGTCAACGTGATCGTCTGTAAAAACACGGTGACCGCCAAGTTGCTATGCATGACGCTGAACACGCCCGAAGTGCGGCAAGCCCTTACCGAGATGGCAAAAAAACGCGGCAAACACCTGGACATCGGTATAGCCACCCTGCGCAAGCTACGTGTGCCCCTGCCAAAGGACCGCGAAAAAATCCTGGTCCGGTTCGATGAACTGGCGGCCGCGGAGCAGCAGCTTCTGAACGACCTGACCGCGTTGATGCCGCTGCGCGAAGCAATCCGTTTTCTCTATCGCGCGCGACAAAATCCCGGGAGCGAAGCCAGAGCCGATGAACAGGCATGGGCGATCTGGCGTACGTTCAAGAAGAAGCATCCGCCATAAGGGTTCGCGTCGGAGGGTTACGCTCGCGGTTCAACCCAGATAGGCGAGGACCAGGCGCGTCCACCGCCCGCCTGGGTTACGCGGACGAAAAAGGCGGTTTTCTTCTCTACCGGCGGCAGTACGACCTCACTCTCGAATTCCTCGACCTGGTTGCAGCGGTTGCCCACGGTGCGCACGATGTGCGTGTCCTGAATGATGTCGATCTTGTCCAAGAAACCGTCGAGTCGCACGCGCAGGGTCATCAGCGGCTCGCGCCCGGGTTGCAAGGGGCAAACGCCGCCCATCAGCGTGTCGTCGATGCACACATCCAACACGATGCGCGGTCCATCCGTGGCATAGACACGGCGGGCAAAAAAGGCTTCCCATAAACAGGCGCGAGTCAGGTCGCGAGCATAGACGGCCACCAGCCCATTGTGGCTGGAGAAATAGCGCTCGCGCGCGGCCGGATGGCTATCGCCCAAGGCGCAACGATGGTCGTCGCTGCCGCCGATAAAACCAAAGGGCAGACCACGCCGGATAGCTTCGTATGCCATGTGCTCGAAGGTGCGGTGACATGAGTGAATTTCGAACAGGGGCATAACCCGCGGATTGTAGAAATCGAAATTGCAGCAGCGCCCGCCGCAATGAGGTACGATCATGAACCGGCAGGATTCGGCTTCGAGCTGCCGGATCACCTCGTTTAAGTCGCGCGAACCGGTGACCGAGCCTTCGGCCGCATCCCATGCCGAATAGCCTCCGTATGGCGCGGAATAGACCTGGGGCGCGTTGTCGTCAAGGAAATAGATGTTGTTATCGCCGCCCATATCGCTCTTACCGGACCACTCGACGCCGGGGAAGGTGACGAATTCGCCGGGACGATGCGCCATCTTGGTGGCATCCAGGATCTCGTCCCAGTCGCGCCGGGTCAGCTCGAAATCGTGGCTGGTGACCGAGGCGAAATCGAGTCCGGCCGCATCACGGGCATAGGCGTAGAGTTCGGTCGGGCTGTTGGTCCCGTCGCACAGACCAGACTGAGCGTGGATCTCACCCCAGAACAACTGGTAGCCCTTGACCGGGCTGGGCCCGAACGGATTGGAACGGACGCTAAACGCGCCGTCATCGGTAGCCGCGATGAGCGTATGCCAGCGGCCGTCGCGCGGATAGTCGAAACCCACGGCGCAAGCCGCGTTGCGCGCCAGCGGCGCACGGCCCACAGTGCGCGTACCATCGAGCAGCAGCGAGATTTCGCCGGCGACAATACCTGCAGGATTGCCGAACGCATCTTCGGCTTTGATGTTGGCAACACCTTTGCCGCGACCCGCGGTCATGCGCACCACAGTGGTGGAGATACCGACCATCATGTTGCCCTCGATGCAAAACGCGGGGCATGCATCGACCGGCAGCACGATCCACTGATCGTCGCCGCACGGGTCCAATCCGAGACGGAAACGGCATGCGCTTTCCACAAAACTCTGGCAACGATAACCGGGTCCATGCCGGTCCGGATCGCCCAGGAAAACCGTCAGCGTATCGCCGGGTTCGACACGACCGGTGGTCAGCGTCAGGTCAATGCCCCTGTTCCAGGGGTGCCGGCGCCAGTCGTTGGCCAGGCCTAAGGTCCACTCCAGACCGGAACGCCGGGATTCCACATAGACATAATTCTCGTCGAGCGGATCTGTCATCTGGGGATCGCCAAAATCAGAGACATGGCGCGCGGCCAGTACCAACCGGCCCCCAGTTTCCAGGGCCACCCGCATCTCGATGTGGAACGCGGCGTTGAACAACTGGTTGGCGCGCAGGCAGTCCAGACCGTCATAGCACAAAACCGCGAACGATTGGTCCGTTTTAAAGGCATTCAGCATAAGCCGCAGTATAGGTCGCGTCAGGGTATACTGTCAAGATGCTGGGCAAGTTTTGTCATGGGAAATAACAAACAATTTCCAATTGCTATCCCGCATTTACCATTGCGCATCCGGCTAACTTAGGCTAGGCTTCTTCCCAGCTTTGCATTGACGCGAAGTCGTTGACAAAAACATAACATAAAGAAAGGCACATCATGAACAAACGTATTATCGCTTACATGGCATTGCCCATTTTCCTTTCCTTTGCCGCACAGCTCCATGGCGCCGAATCCGTAATCGACGGCGTCAATCCCGGCGACTGGACCATGGACCTGGACGCTGCCAAAAAAGAGGCGCATCAGAAAAAGCTGCCCATCCTGCTGAACTTTTCCGGTTCCGACTGGTGCAGTTGGTGCAAGCACATGGAAGCTGAGGTTTTTACCAAGGAAGACTGGAAGAAATATGCTGCCGACAACCTGATCATGGTATTGATCGATTTTCCCAATGACAAAAGTCTGGTCCCGGAGAAATACACGAAGCGCAACAAGGAATTATCTGATAAATACAACGTTCGCGGCTTCCCCACTTTTTTCCTGCTGGACAGCGACGGCGAGACAATCCTGGGTCAACTTGGCGCGGACCGCGAGATCACGCCGCAAAAATTCATCAGCAGCATCCAGAATCTCTGTTGCTACCGCGAAAGCACCATCGCGGAATTCTGCAAAGCCCTGCCTGCTGAAAAGAAAAAAGCCTACCTCGATCTCATGGCCCATCGTCAGAAAACCCTGGCCGACATAGAAGGACAGGAAGCCATAATTGAAGCAGCCCAAAAACGCCTCGAAGAGTTGGCGCAAGAGCTGGAAAGGGTCAATGGCGAGGCAAAAGAGTTCCTCGTCGCGATCAAACATCCTGAAAAGGTAAAAGCGTTCAAGGAAATCAAGAACAAGCTGGAAGCAGCAAAGCAGCAACTCAACGACTGGATCGAAACAAAACCAGACCGTTCAGATGAAAACATGAAAAAATTCCAGCAAATGAAAGGCGAAATCGACAAACTCAGTGCCGAATACGCTGAATTTCTGCGTTAAGAGCCTGTAGCGGTTTGATGGGTGCCAAGAATCAGCAGCTTTAGGTTTTGCCTCTTAAGTATGGATAGTTGATCTTGGCATTGTGGCGAAAATACGTATTGCACTCAGTTACTAAAAAGCGCGTCCTTCTTGATAAAGGGTTTTAAAACGGGTTCGCATGGCTTCGGGATCCAGGGTCAGCAGTGTGCCACCGGATTCGAGGTGCTCGATGAAAAGCATGCCGATAGCATAGGTTACAGCCGCGGCAAACGCTGGACGCGTAAGCAGTTTGAGCAGGTAAAACCTGCGTGCGAATACTTCGCTGAGACCCGCGGCGCCGGACGACGCGATTAAACCGCCGACCAGTGCCGCGACCAGCGCTTTGCCCCGTTCACGATCAAACGCCACACCGTAATACCGGGTGAGTTCATACAACATGTAGACCTGGCAACCAGTGGTGGTAATCAGATCGAGAAACGGCACAGGGAACAGGCTCAGTCCCATGGACCAGTACATGTTCCGTTGCACGATGGCGCGCGCCTCGCCCAGGTCCACGTCAGTCCCGGACTCCGCATCCAGCACTACGTCCACGCTATCGGCTTTGTCGTGCTCCGGCGTTTCAGGCCAAACAGCTTTCACCTGATCAGCGGGATTGGCTCGATCAGGCGTCTTGACCTGCTCCGGACTATCGACCAGATCAGGCGTTTCTACAGTTTCATACAGACGGCGCCGTCGCTGTTTCGATTTCGGTGAAGGTTGCTCTTTTGGTTTCGGATCCATTTCCATCATACTCATGCGCCTCCTCGATCCTGGGTTTAAGTGCATCGATATGCAGTAGATGCCGAACCAGCCGGTCGTAATCCTCCCGCGCATGGCTCTTGCGCAACCTGCCGTATATGGTCTGTTTGCGCTCCTGAGCCTTGGCATACTCACAGGAAAAGCGCGTATCCACAGGCAGCAACCGGTCGCCATAACGCTGCTGCATGCGGTTTAGCGCCTCTTGGGCCAGACGCAGGCGCCGGTCGATCATGGTGGGTAAAATCCGCAGGTTCACCGCGGGCAGGGCAAACGCCTGGCGGATGGCGGTCACTTCGCGCACGGTCAATTCGATGCCGCGAAAGGAAAAAGAATCGATGCAGGCCGGCACGATAATGGTGTCAGCGGCACAGGCAGCCGAAATAACGGCCGCACCCAATGATGGCGGACAATCGATGACGATCAAGTCGATGGCGAACTTAGCCAGGGCCTGGCAAACCCTGCTGACGGCATTCTTCTGGGCCACGGGATTCATAAGGCTCACATCGAGCAACGAATTTTCCAGCGACGAAGGTAGCAGAAAAAAGTGCTCGCAGACTTCCAGAATCGCGTGCGGCGTCATCTCGTCCGGATTTTGCCAGATATCATGAAAAATAAGATTTTCCTCATCAGGCTCCATGTCCAGGGCGAGTGTCGCCGAGGCCTGGGCATCCAGGTCGAGTACGCAAACTTTATAGCCCAGTTGTGCTGCGCGCGATGCGAGTGATATGGAGGATGTGGTTTTGCCCACTCCGCCTTTCAGATTGATGAAGGCAATGGTCTCCGGTGTGAATGCGTGACCCATGGCCAACATCACCTTGCGTATGACCGAAGGCGCGAGCTGGGTGTTCCGGTTCACGGCAGCGGGTCGCTCATCTTCCTGAATAAGCGCCAGCAACTGATCCAGCGTTCGATCGCAAAGGCGGCAAAATTCCAACATGTTACATGCATAATTCACGGCATATCCCTCGTTGAACGAATAATGGCTTATCATACAGGAAGCTGAACGCTTATGCAAGGAAAAGATGCATGCGCGCCTGTTTCAACATCAATACTCGCCTTCAGCCTGGCCCCCATCCAGAACAACTTCGGTCGAGCCGACGCCCAGACGCCGGCAGCCCTGCTCCAGGTAGCCGACAGCCGCAGCCCAGTCGCGGATGCCGCCCGATGCTTTGACGCCCATGATATCGCCCACGGTCTTGAGCATCAGGTCCACCGCTTCCGGAGTCGCGCCTCCACCAGCAAAACCGGTCGAGGTTTTGACAAAATTGGCGCCCGCGTCGCGAGCCAGTTCGCATGCGCGCACGATCTGTTCCGCAGACAGGAGACACGTTTCCAGGATCACTTTAACCACGACCCGGCAAGGTTTGGCTACACTGACCACAGCCTCGATGTCGCGTTGAACCCAGGCCTCGTCGCCCGCGAGCATGCGCCCGACATTCATAACCATATCCACTTCGACCGCGCCCTGCTCGATGCCATGCCGCGCCTCCTCAGCCTTGATCTCGGGCAAATTGGCGCCATGGGGAAAACCGACCACCATGCAGACCTTGGTGGAACTGCCCTGAAGCAACTCGCCGGCCTGAGCCACGTCGCATGGTCGTACACACAAACAGCCCACTCCGCGTTCACGGCACATGGCCGCATGGCGGGCCACATCGTCCCCCGTGAATTGCGGTTTCAGCACCGCATGATCAATCGCAGCCGCCACCTGTTCTATGGTATACATGGTGTTTCCTTTCGCACTATAAATTTTTCAAATGACGTTGACGGAAACTATAATCCATGCCCGCAACAGGTACAAAATAAATCCTACTTGAGCAGCAGACGATAGGTCCCGCGACCGTCTTCGCTGATGCGAATGCCGGTCACGTTCATGGAACCGAAGCTGATCTCGCGGCGGTCGCCCTTGTGCAGACGCTGACCGATTGTGTACGTATGCTTGCGTCCGCCTTCGCGCACGACCACGGTATTGACAATAACACTGCCGTCGCTGCACTCGATCAACAGGCGCGAAGCCCGTTGCTGCGTCCGTATCTCACGGGCATTGCCGCGCTGCACCGTGATGCGCGCAACCTGACGCCAGTCGTGTCGCGTGTCGCGTGTCGGGTGTCGCGTGTCGCATGTCGCGTGTCGCGTGTCGCATGTTGGAAGTCGATGGTTGTTGTTATGGCTGTTTTGGGAATATGGATGTTCTGGATAACCCGGTTGAACGTAATGGTTGCCATGATCATCCTGACGATTATAGCGACCACGGCTGTGATCATGATGGTCCCTGTTGTAGTGACCGTCATGATGGACGGAACTCAACTCGGTGAGAAAACCGCCCTGGGAAGGCTGGACCTCGATGCGGTAAGCACCGTGCGCATCTTCGCTTATGCGGAAACCTTTGCAGAAGATCGAACCAAGCTGGATCTCGTAGGCCTGCCCTGGATAAAATCGACGGCCAATGGTATACGGCGTATAACCATGCTGGGTATGCACGTCCAGCGTATTGACGATAATGCTGCCCGACGTGCAGATGATGCGACAACGACTGATCTGACGGCAGACCGAAATTTCGCGCGCAGATCTACTATGCACATGCACGTCGGCAATGGTCAACCAGCGCGGTCTATCGACGCACTCCCATGCAGCAATCGATGTAGCAGTCAACAGCAACAGTGACGTGACAGCATTGTTCAGCAGCAGATGTTTCGCCTTTTTCATGATCGTGTTCCTTTCCGTTGATCGTTCTTACTTCATCCGTTCTCGTTATACTGGACGAAACATTACGGAATTTTATTCACGAAAAAAGGAAGCTGGTGTGGCGCCGCCCAACACCAGGCGCACTGCGCCTTCGCAATACATTCCTCATGTTGACAGTATTTGCATCGACATGCTATTATATCAAGCGTGAAAGTGAAACAACCCTCACAGGGATTTTGTTTCCCATGGTATCCATATTGCTTTCATAAAAATATCCAGGGATTCATAATGAGCAACGATAAAAAGCAGGCATTGGAACAGGCGTTTGCCTTGTATACCCAGGGCAAGGTGGTGGATGCGCTGGCGCTGTTGGAAAGGATCATCGCGCAACAGCCCAATGACGTCGAGGCGCTGTGCGGCGCGGGGATTGCCTGCTTCCACATGAGCAACATTCCAGCGGCGGTCCAGAATTTTTCGCGCGCGCTGGACCTGGATCCGCGCAACCGCGAATGCCGACTCAACCTGATCGGCATCCACTTGCAGGTTGGGGCCGCAACACGCGCGCGCAGCCTGGTGTTGGCCGGTTTGCGTCTGTTTCCCGATGACAAGGAACTGATGTACTTTAATAACCTTATCGAGCAGCGCGAAAAGCTATCACGGCTGCCCCTGGCCGTGTTCGGCTTGGCTGACTTGACCGGGGTCGACCAGGAAACGCGTAAACGTGACGGCGACAGTTGGCTGACCGATCATCTCAAGCAAGCACTGATTGAACAGGGCGTGCACATCAATTACCGACGCAGCCGTGCGGTACTGCTGCTGCATGGCCGGCTGCCGACTTCCATGGATCCGGCCATCCAGCAGATGTACCGCATGATCTGGATCCACAGCCATCCGGACCTGGTGACCGCGGAAACGCTCCAACCCTACGATCACATTTTTTGCCTGTCCCCATCTTTCGGCAAAACGCTGCAATGTGAGGGGCTGCCGGTCGAAACCTTGATCGGCGGCACGGAAAAGAAACCGCCCGAAACCCAGCCGTCGCTCGATCCGAGCCTGGTTTTCGTTGGCAACGGTCGGCGGACAGGCGCTCCACGCCCGATCATCAGCGATGTACTTGCATTGGGCGAACCATGGACGCGCAGGTTGAAGATCTGGGGCGGCAACTGGGAAGGGCTGGTCCCTGACCACTGTTTGCAGGGAACCTATATCGATAACGCGCAACTGGCGACTCTGTATGCGTCTTCCATGGTGGTGCTGAACGACCATCACGAAGACATGCGCCGGCAGGGCTTTCTCAATCCACGCCTGCTCGATATAATGGCGGCCGGCGGCGTGGTGGTGTCGGACGACCTGTACCAAGCAGAAGCTATTTTCGGCGACGCCTTGCTGACCTACCAAACTTTGGAGGAACTTGATGCCCTGTTGACCCGCCTGTTCGAGGATGCCGCCTTTCGCGAGCAGATGCGCCAGAAGGGCATCAAGGCCGTGGCCTCCTATCGTTTCGAGCACGTGGCCCAGAAAATCGCGCAGCACTTGCTCGGTATCGACGAGGAAAAACTGGAACTGTGCGCCAAGAATGCTTACATGACAAGTGTCTGGGCGCCGGTCAAAGGCAAGCTGCATACGGAGCGCGTCAGGAACTTGAAAAAGGTCACTGCCGAACAGTGTGAAGGCGTAACTCTGGATATCGGCTGCGCCAACGGCGACTCGACCGCGCTCATGAAACAGCATTGCCCTCATTTGATCCTGTCCGGAGCGGAACTGACCGACTGGGGCTACAGTGAAGCCTGTCGCAACCATCCGGATATACGCGTTGTCCAGGCCGATGCCGCGAAACTGCCTTTTCCGGACCAGGCCTTTGACACGGCAGTGCTGGACCATGTCATCGAGCATCTCGAGGATCCTGCCGCGGCCTTGCTGGAAGCCAAACGGGTAGCTCGAAAGCGGGTCGTGGTGGGCATCCCGATCATGCACCTCAACGATCCGGACCACAAACGGGCCTGGTGCGTCGACGATTTCCGTTGCTTCATGGAAGGCTTTTTCCCGCGTGTGCACATTCGCGGCATGCGTGAACCGGATGGCGTTGAAATTCACGATCCGACAAAATACGACTTTGTGTTGGGCACCGGATTCATGGACCAGGATCGGCGCAAGGTGGCCTGTTCGGCGCCGGTCAAGCTGCATTTGGGTTGCGGCCAACGCCATATCCCCGGCTTCATCAACATCGATATCATCGAAACCCAGGCAACGGATCTGGTTTGCGATGCGCGTTTTCTCCCGTTTGCCGGCGGCTCGGTCAGCAGGATCGAAACCTTTCACATGATCGAGCACTTGCCGCGCCATGGGTTCATGGAAGCGCTATATGAATGGAACCGCGTACTTGAACCCGGTGGCTCCTTGATCGTCGAGTGTCCCGACTTTGAGGCGACCGTGCGCGAATATATGGCCGGGAAGAAATTCCGGATCAACAACATTTTCGGTCTGCAGCGTCATCCCGGCGATTTCCACCGGTTTGGCTATGACGTGGAATCTCTGCGCGAGACCCTGGAAAGCACGGGATTCGGCGATGTGCGCCAGGAACCGCCGACCGACTACCATGCCCGCGAAGAACCTTCATTGCGCATCACGGCCAGTAAAATGTTCGCCATCAAACGCCCGCCGGATCTGCACGCTTTTCTCGTCAAAAAAGCCTGTCAGACGTACCAGACCCAGTTAGCCAAAGCAACCCATTAACATTAACCGAGCAACTGGGCCATATCGGTTTCCTGCATGGCGACCTGGATATTTTCCAGCAGCATCGGGACTTGTGCCGGTTCGATACGCAGCCGACAGCCGTTGGCCGGACTGAAATCGGGATCTGCCGGGTTGCCGCCGTAGCCCATGTTCATGGCTTGTCCGCCCTTGTTGCACAGGGCGTTGGCATAGTAGCTGATCTCGACCAGGTCGTAGTACATTTCCAGAGTCTGCTCCGGTTGATGGTGGTGCAGGATGACTGAAAGCAAGTCCTCACTCAGCTTCCATTTCTGGGCCAGCCAGGCACCCACCTCGTTATGGCCCAACTGAAACGTTGTCCGTTCCGACTCCAGCAGCGCTATGCGCATATCGGTACTCAGCGCCAGCGCCTGACGGTAATCGTCGTTGAAATACTGGTCAAACACCAGCTTTCCAATATCGTGAATAAGTCCGGCCAGGTGCAGGTAATCGCGGTCGAAACGGGATTGGAATGCAGGTTTATAAGATTGGTAAACGACATTCATAGCTGTACCGACGGCAATGCTGTGGCGCCAGAACGCGTCGCGGTCAAACACTTGTTCGCCTGGTTTCGCCTTGAACGCGGTAAATACGGAGGTGGCCATGGCAATGTTCTTGATGGCCTTGATGCCCATGCGGGTCATGGCCATTTGCAGCGATGTGATCGGGTTGCCCGTGGAAAACAGCGGCGAATTGGCCATTTTCAGAATCCGGGTCATCATGGCCGGGTCGTTTTCGATCACTTTGGCGATGTCGCCCATGCCGCTGTTGGGATCACGCAGCTTGGCACTCAACTGCTCCATAATGGTTGGCAGTGTGGGCAGGTCTTTGACCTTTTCCAGTTTTTTCAGGATCTCACTCACGCATACACCTCATCTCTATAAACGTTACGAAACTTATACAATTAAACGGGTTTCCGATAGATGGGGGTCCATGTCCAATTCTTTGCGCATGTGAATAATCATATCTTTGCGGGTCTGTTTTTTCCCCTTGACGTCCACATAGGTCCAGCAGTCCGGAACCGGTTTCTGGTGCATCGGTTCGTAGCCAAGGCGCAGATACAGGTCATAGGCCCGCCGGTTATTATCGCGATCCACGCCCACGATCAGCACGCCGAACCCCTGGTCAAACGTCATGTCCTCCATGGTGCGGATCAGGTAGGTCCCCAGACCCTGGCCGCGCGCATCTGGATGGATGTAGAGGTCGATCATCTGGGGAATGTACTTCATCTTAGGCCAATTT
>CAZOLK010000020.1:11205-32867 GCA_964580325.1 uncultured Verrucomicrobiota bacterium
AGATCGTTCTGTCGTGCGACGAGCAACCAGAACTTTCTTGTAGGCCAATTTGACGGTTGCCCGAGCACCAGACAACCGAAACCCAGGACATAGTGCTTCCTTTCAACCACCAGATAGCGCAGCGTTTTTCCGTCGGCATCGCGAATGCGTTCCTGGTGCATCGTCTTAACATAGCGCAGGTCGGTCAAGGCGGGCACATCCTGCTCCATGGCATCGCGAACAACTACATCAACCATGATCCAGCTCCTTCTTCAAATAGGTATATCGGGCCTTTTCGGAGAATCCGAGTTTTCGGTAAAGTCGGTTTGCTGCTTCGTTGCGGCTGGTCACTTGCAGGTAAGCGGAATGGGCGCCCTGTTGCAGGGCCCAGTCGAGCAGACCCGCGTAGCGATAAACCTCTTCCACGCAGGAGATTTTGCGGTCCAGTACCATGCGCCCACAATGCAGCGGCATCACGGCGTTGGCCCGGCCCGTATAACCGACATTGAAGCGTGCCAGCCAGCAATTGTCAGCCAGCTCAAGGCCGACCACGCATTGTTCTGAATTTCCCATAATTCGCGGATGCTATCCAACTCCATAAGTTATATCCCGTTCTTTTTTAAGTATAATGAAGGGGGAGGAATAAACAATCACGAATGGTCGAAAAAAGGTTGCCGCGCCTCGGATGTCGCGGGGGCATCTCCGCTATTTGGATTTGGATATGGATTCCGCTTGTCAATCTCCGCGCATTGCTATAAAAAAATACTGTTTTCCCACAAGCTGCAAAAGTTCATTACAAGAGGAACATATTCATGAAACAGACCACATTGGGCGTGATTGTCGGCAACCGCGGTTTTTTCCCGGACCATCTCTGCAGTACGGGGCGTCAGACCATATTGAAAGTACTGGAAGAAGAGGGCATCCGGGCGGTCATCCTGCCCGAAGACGCCTCCAAGTTCGGTTCAGTCGAGTCGCTGGCCGATGCGCGGACCTGCGCCAATTTGTTTAAGCAGCATGCCGACGAGATCGACGGCATCCTGGTGACCCTACCCAACTTCGGCGATGAAAAGGCCGTGGCCAATACCATCCGCTGGTCCGGCTTGGCCAAGCCCGTGCTGGTGCACGCTTTTGCCGACGACAGCGCGAAGATGAAGATCACGGACCGCCGCGACAGCTTCTGCGGCAAGATGTCGGTCTGCAATAACCTGACCCAATACAATATTGAATACTCCCTCACCGCGGATCATACCGTGGATCCGCAAACCGAAGGATTCCGCTTGGATTTACGCAATTTCGCCGGTATCTGCCGGGTGGTCAATGGCCTGGACAACCTGCGCCTGGGCCAGATCGGCGCACGTCCAGCCGCTTTCAACACCGTGCGTTACAGCGAAAAACTGCTCGAAGCGCACGGCATCAGCGTCGAGACCGTTGACCTGTCTGAGATCACCGGTCGGGTCGAGCGCCTGGCTGTCGACGACAAGGCTATCCAGGAGAAACTCCACGCGGTCAAGGCCTATACCGAAACCGAGGGCGTGCCAGACGAGGCGCTGCTGAAAATGGCCAAGTTGGGCGTGGTTATCGATAACTGGATGGCTGAAAACGAGTTGACCGCGACCGCGATACAGTGTTGGACTGCCATGGAGGATTTCTACGGTGTCGTGCCCTGCACGCTGATGAGCATGATGTCCAACAAGCTGATCTCCAGCGCCTGCGAAACCGATATCGGCGGCTTGCTGGGCATGCACATCATGCAGCTCGCATCCGGCACACCCTCGGCCCTGCTGGATTGGAACAACAACTACGGCAGCGACCCGAACAAGGGCGTCATGTTCCACTGCGCCAACCTGCCCAAGCATTTTTTCAACAAACACAAGATGGCCTACCAGGAGATCATTGCCGGCACAGTGGGCAAGGACAACACCTACGGCACGATCATTGGCCGGATCAAGGCCAGCCCATTCACCTATTTACGCATATCCACGGACGACATGATCGGCGATATCGGCGGCTATCTCGGCCATGGCCAGTTCACGGATGATCCGTTGGAGAGTTTCGGCGGTTACGGCGTGTTCGAAATCCCGGAACTACAGGACCTGCTGCGCTTCATCTGCAAAAAAGGCTACGAGCATCATGTCGCCATCAACCTGGCCGAGGTCAGCGCCATTGTCGACGAAGCGCTGAACAAGTACATGGACTGGGATATCTATTGCCACGTATAGCTTGGTCATCGGCGCATGGGAGTCATGGGAATAATGATCCATTATTCCCAATGCACTCCCATAGCATCCCTTTTTTTTTCTCATCTTTGACAATAAAATACCACTCTGGTGCGTTATCGTGTATGGTGGGTCCAATAACGGCCCGGAACGGAACCTGGATACACAGGATCGGAGGAATGGATGAAGATGAGCCATTTTTTGTTAGTCTGCACGGCGGCCGGCCTGGTCGTGACGGCCTTGCGGGCCGAGGAAACTTCTTGCGGCGTCGGGGATGCCGAGTTTCGCCAGCTTGAACACGACATTCCCTGTCTTTATTTGCTCAACGGCCTGTTCCTGACCCCGGAGCAGAATGATCGCCTCGCGGATCTGCTTGAAGAGCAAATCGATGTGGAGCAGAAGTGCGCCGAAAAGATCGAGCGCTTTGAACGCTACAACAAAAAAGAACTTGAGCGCGACCTGGAACGGGATATCGAAAATCCGTCGCGCTGGAACCGGCGCGGTCGCGACAGCATTGCCAGACGACGTGAGCGGCAGTTGCAGGATAAAGCCCGGGAAGTGCACAACATCATGCATGAACAGCATAAGCAGCAAAAAAAACTTGCCACGGAAGCGCTCGATTTGTTAACCGATTCGCAGCGCGGCGTGCTCCGCGGTTTTGAGCCCTGTTTTATTCCCAGCCGCGATTTTAAGGATCCAGTACGCGTTGGACAGGCTGCGGGCGACACCAGCTTTGGCGAGCACGTCTTCGATAAATTGCGCGAGGCGCCGCAACACGAATTGGCGCAGCTTCGCGAACATGCGCTGGATGAGATAACCGGCTTCATCATGCACAAAGATCACATGAAATATTCCAAGGAGGCGGCCCAGGAGATATGTTCCGAAATCGCTGCCAAACTGGATAAATGGTTGCCTAAAGTCCGTACCATGAGCGATGTGGATTATGAACTGGAAAAGGCCAATGTGGTCCGCGCCGTGATGCCGCTGCAACACGACCAGTTGAATGCCGTGGAGGAGCAGCGCGATATGTTGTTTAAGATTCAGGGGTTTGTGCTCAATCCAGGGACTCTGGATGTGGTGCGCGAACGCGGCGCCAAAAAGCTGAGCACCGCGTCAAGGAATGAAGAGCGCCATATTTCGATCAAAAAACGCAGTTGCGATTCGCTCAAAGCTCTTCAGGAAAAACGCATGGCCTTGGACATGATCAGCGGTATGCGCCTGACCGCTGCGCAGGTCGAAAAACTGATTCCAATTGTCGAAGAAGCGGTTTACGCGCGTCAACAGTTTGACGAAAAAGTGGAAGAAACCCGAAAAGCAGCGCTCGTGCCGTTCCAGACACTGCGCAACGAATTGGAACGGCAGGACCCTACGGAGAAGACGGAACACAAGGCCAACCACTACCATCACGTGTTCATGAAACTTTACGACGATGTGCGGGTCCAGCGCATGAAAGAATACGAGCAGCGCATGGACCATGTCTTGACCGCGGACCAGGTGCAATTCCTGATGGTGTTCGGTTCCGGCAAACCCGAGTCGATTCGCCAAGCGTCGCAGCAGATCGAAACCGAACGAACCAAGGCTAAAAACATGGTGGCCAAGGTGCGTCAGACGGGGCGCTGGGAATTCGAGCGCAAAAAAGAGG
Organism: uncultured Verrucomicrobiota bacterium; assembly: GCA_964580325.1. Taxonomy (GTDB): domain Bacteria; phylum Verrucomicrobiota; class Kiritimatiellia; order CAYTQP01; family CAZOLK01; genus CAZOLK01. The sequence goes on from CAZOLK010000020.1 coordinate 15,043, forward strand.
AGCTGGGCCAGGATTGGGTCAGCAAGCAGATGAATGCCCGGCAGCGCGAGCATGCCGATGTCTCCCGCGAAAAAGACCGTGCCATCGATGTCATGGCCGATATTCGCGACATGCGCTCCAGCGACTATCAAAAGGCCAGAGACGATCTGGCCGTGGATTTGTGTCCCAGGTATACGGATGCACGACCGACCAGTTATGGGCAGAAGTATCATCACGGCAAGCCGTTGGCCGTACTCGACTACAGTACGGAGATCTTGTTCAGCGAATCGGCCTTGACCATGCTGCGCAATATGCGTAAATGATGGAATGAACATGACAAAGCCTCAGCATGTTTCCCGGCGCGCGTTTGTCGGGCAATGCACGGCCTGCGGCGCCTGCGCCCTGATGGGCGCGGCCGCGCCGGCCGCGGCCCAATGGTGGCGCAAGCAGCCGGCGCCGGGTTCCGATCTTAAAGAGGCCTATTACTGGGAATCCGCTGGTTCCGGTCGGGTGCGCTGTCTGACCTGTCCCAACGAGTGCTTGCGCGGCGAAGGTGAAGTCACGGCCTGCCATACCCGCGTCAACCGCGAAGGCAAAATGTACACCCTAACCTATGGCAAACCCTGCGTCGTCTTCCAGGACCCGCTCGAAAAGAATCCGCTCTACCATGTCGCTCCAGGCAACGAGGCCATTGGCGTGGGTACAGCCGGCTGCAACCTGATCTGCACCTATTGCCAGAACTGGACCTTCTCCCAGGTCGGGCCGGACAAGACACGCAACATGGACCTGATGCCCGCCGACCTGGTCAAACGAGCCCAGTCGCGCAAGCTGAAATGGATCACCTTTTCCTATACCGAACCCGTGGCCTATTACGAATATGCCATCGACACGGCCAAATTGGCCCGCAAGGCCGGTCTCAAGGTCGCCGTGGTCACGGCCGGCTACATCAAGGCCAAGCCGCTGGAAGACCTGATGGACGTGGCTGATGCATTCAGCGTTACACTCAAGGGGTATTCCGAGGCGTTTTACAAGGAAGTCTGCGGCTGTCCGCTCAAAGACGTCTGGACCAGCATCAAGGCCATTGCCGCAAAGAAGAAATGGCTCGAGATCGTCAACCTGATCGTGCCTGGCATGAACGACGACATGAAAGGCATCAAGGCCATTGCCGACGCCATTGCGCGGCTGAACAAGGATATCCCGCTGCACTTTCTGCGCTTCGCGCCGGCGTATAAGCTGAAACACCTGGCCCCCACGCCGATACAAACCTTGGAACAAGCGCGCGAGACCGCGCTGGGGCAGGGGCTGCGATATGTCTACCTGGCCAACCTGCCGGGCCACGATGCGGCCAACACGTTTTGTCCGGGCTGCAAACAAAAAATCGTGGAACGCGTCGGATTCCGGGTGCTGAAAAGCCACTTGCGCAACGGACGCTGCCCCCACTGCAGCCGGGCGATCCCTGGCATGGAGCTGTGAAGGCAGGCAGGCTCACAAAGCTGTCGATTTATTAATTAACAGCATTCCTTGGTGGACAAATCACAGCCAACCTGTTATAATATGCGTTCATTTTTGGTCTTTCATTAAATACAATAACCAAGCAGGAGAATTAACATGAGTAATGTGACTTCGCACGATATCGCCAAGATGATCGATCATTCGCTGTTGCATCCGACATTGACGGATGACGAACTAATCGCTGGCTGCGAGCTTGCCAAGAAATACGACGTGGCTTCCTGCTGCGTCAAGCCGTGCCACACCGCGCTGGCCAAAAAACACCTGGAAGGATCGGACGTCAAGGTCTGCGCCGTGATCAGTTTCCCGGCCGGCAACAGCAATACCAGCATAAAAGTGGCTGAGACCGAAGACGTAATCCGCAACGGCGCCACCGAGATCGATGTAGTGATCAATGTGGGCAAGGCGATCCAGGGCGATTGGGATTACGTGGAGCAGGAACTGGCCGCGGTCAACGATGTTTGCGTCAAGAACGACGCCAAGTTGAAAGTGATTTTTTGCACCGATTACCTGAACGACGAACAGATCGTCAACGTCTGCAAGATCTGCTCCAAGATCGGCGTGGCCTGGGTCAAAACGTCAACCGGTTATAACTATATCAAAGATGAAAACGGCAATATGGTCTACTATGGCGCCACGGACCGTGCGCTCAAGCTGATGTACGAAAACACGCCGCGAGAAGTCGAAATCAAGGCTGCCGGCAAATGTCGCACACTGGAACGCTTCCTCGAAATCCGCGAAAAATTCGGTGTCACCCGCGTAGGCGCCAGCGCCACAGCCAAAATCTGCGAAGACGCCAGGGTAAAACTCGACGGCGCCACGCCTTCCGGCGAAGTGGCCGAAGAACCCAAAGGCTACTGAGCAGCTTGATCTCCCGGATGATTTAGCCGACCGTAAGCTCAAGCACGCCAAGCTATACACACGGCGACATATTTTCGAGGCGCTTGTCCAGACAAGACGCGAGCGAAGCAGCCTGGCAAGATGTATCGGACGTATGTCACCGTGTATAATGCCGTTGTCGTCAATCGTTTTTGTCGCTTATCCATTGACCTTTGACTCCCAACTCCCGATGACTAATGACCAACGCCAACCACCACCATCTCCCTGGCGCAACCGGTCAAACTTATGCCGCCATTCGCTGTGATTTCATAGGTGTTTTCGCTGCCGACCATGCCGATGCCGGGCAGACCTATTTTAGGTTCGATCGCCAGTGTCATGCCCTTCTCCAACGGCGTATCGCAGCCTTGGGCCAGGACCGGTTGCTCGTCAATGGCCAGACCAATGCCGTGTCCGCTAAAGACAACCTTGTTCGGCGTCAATCCCATGAAACCTTCGGCCCAACCTGCTTTTTCGGCGCGTTCTATACAATGCCGCCAGAGATCGGTCGGGACTGCCCCCGGTTTCATCTGTGCGGCAAGCCAGTTTTCCAGCTCAAGGCAAAAAGCATGCGCATCGCGAACCATAGTCGGAATGGTTTCCGGCAGGCCCGGCCAGTAAATCCGGGTTGCGTCTGTGTGATAGCCATCGAGACAGAAACAGGTATCCACGGACAAAGGCACGCCAGGCTGCCACCGGGTATCTGCCGCGCCCATGCAGGGCGCAGCCGGATGCACCCCGCGTAAACCCAACGGGCCATTGAACACGCTGGGATAATTGCCGTTACGGCCCATGGCGATATGGCCCAGGAACACTTCCTCGCCAAACGCATTCATGCGCATGAGGCCCTGGGACCCGTGCTCGAAAAACAGGCGCCACAGCGTGTGGGCCACGTCCAACTCACTCATGCCCGGTTTGAGCAACGGCGGCAGCAGAACGTCCAGGCATTGCTGGTGGCACGCACCGGCCTGGCGCATGCGCTCGCGCTCCCAGTCGGTCTTGAACGAACGGCACCTGGCAATGACCTTAGCGCCGGGCATCAGGCTCCTGCCGGCGCCGACATACTTGGTCAAGCTGCACCCCAGCGCCCAGGACAGTCCGTCCATGTCCACGGCCAGTGTGTCGCCCAAAGGTGAACCGGCGTCTTGCAGCAAGGCTTCCACATCTTTGAAGGAAGTGTAGGCGTCCATGATCGGCGCTGCCGATTCCAGCCGCGCCCTTTCCAGGCCACGGCGACAGAGCAACACCGAATCCCCTTCGCGCGGCAGCCAGAACAGGCCGTTGGCCAACGTGCCGGTCATATAATACAGGTTGATACGCGAAAAAAGCAGCAGCCCGGACGCATCAGGCATCAACTCGATGAGTAAACGGCGGCAGCGCTGCCAGCGAATCTGGAGTTCTTGTATGGGTATATGCATGCTTGCGAACATACACGATGCAAGGTGCTGGATGCAAGTGCAGGGGGCAGAGAAAAAGGGGCAAGGGACAAGGGACAAGGGACAACATGAAAAGTGGATACCAACATTCTACACTCGCTGGACCCGCAGGGCAACGTCAACTACCGGTATGCGGCTGGAACGCTACGAAAGCATTATCGAAGTCTGGCGTGAAATGGGATAAGGGCTTGTACGGACCTGATTTTACTTCAACTTGAGTGTTTTTTCCGGAACCGAAATTGTTCCGTCACCCTGGGCTGCGCTGGATATGCTCAGTTGGCCCTGCTTGCCTGACTGCTGTCCGCCATGGATACGCAGGATGGCATCTGGCCGCAGGAATGTGTAACCGGTGGAATGCAATGAAATGACGCCGCCATCGCCGTTTTGACCCGCGCAAACGCTGGTCAGGCTGCCAGGTTGAATCACGAGCACTTTTTCAGCCGCACAACCGATGGAGCCTCCGTTACCGACCTGACCATCAGCCAGAAGACGGCCATCCAGCTCAATCCGCGTGCCGCGCAACATAATCCTGCCGCCATCCAATCCGGAACAGTTAATCGTTCCGCTATTGCCGATAAAACCGCTATGGTGCAGCGCATCAGCCGAACCAGCCTGAGCGGGATCGGTCAAGAAAGCGGCCAGGTTGACTTCGCGAGCCTGGAGAAGGCCAGCCTGACGAACGGCGCCGGCAGCCATGGAAATGGTTTGCGCGTAAAGTTGCCCCTGATTGTTGATGATGCCGCCGGTGTTGTCAAAACCGAATTGCACGGGCATGGCGCCTCCATCCTTGACATCCATGGCGCAGATGGAAATGCCGGCTGCGTGAAACCGAGCCGTGACCGAAAACCGGAAACCGTTGGGATTGATCAAGATCACATGACCATTGGAAAAAAGTCGCCCATCCAATACGCTCTGCTTCTGGCCGGTCACCTGAATAATCGTCACGGCATCGGTCTCGGCAGCAAATATTTTTACAGCTTCACTCTCCGCAATGTCGAATGTTTCGCAATACATGATGGCATGGGCCGACGGTTGATGAACCAGGAGCAGGTGGTCATGCTGCTCGATCGTCACCATGGATTCATTGAACATGGCCTGCGCATACAGCGAATACGCGCCGAGGATGATCCATCCCGCGCAGATAGCCGCAACAACAAAAGCCTGCCCCCGTCTATGAAGCTTGCTAACCATCATTTTGCCGTTATACATCGCATAAATTCAACTTAATGTACCAGCCATAAAGCGTGACGGCAAATAAAAAAGAAGTTTAATGAGGGGGCAGCGTGTAAGGCGCAATATGACAAACAAATCCAAATCCAAAGGGGGAGTTGGACACACCCGACACCCGACATCCGCCGTCAATGCTCGAAAAGCACGCCTTCACGTAACATATACCGGTGATCGCAACGCTTGGCGACTTGCTGATCATGGGTGACCATGACCAGTGTGCGCTGGCTATCATGCACGATTTTCATGATGTAATCCAGGATCTGCTCGCCCGTGGCTTCGTCCAGGTTGCCGGTCGGCTCGTCCATCAGCAACAGGTCCGGCTCGTTCATCAAGGCCCGGGCCAGGGCCGCGCGCTGCTGTTCGCCGCCAGACAATTCGAGAGGGTGATGCGTCATCCTTTCCGCTAAACCGACCTGTTCCAACAGGTGCCTGCCACGTTCACGGAAACTCTCGGCACGCGTCAACCAGCACATGTCGGCCATGGCCGGCAGCACCACGTTATCCAGAACGTCCAGCTCAGGCAGCAGGTAATACGATTGAAAGACAAAGCCGACTTTGAAACGGCGGATCAGATCGCGCTGACGTGACGAAAGTTCGTGCAGCGCACGGCCTTCCAACAGCACGTAGCCGGCCGTGGGATGATCGAGCGCGCCAAGGATATGCAGCAGCGTACTCTTGCCGCTGCCGCTGGCGCCCATGATGGAAATGCGCTCGCCGGCATGCACAGTAAGATCCGCACCATGCAAGACATGAATGGCTTTGCCGCCCAGCACATATTCCTTGTGTATTCCTTGTGCTTGCAGCAGAACAGGTTGCATGGAATTGGCAGACTCACTCATAACGCAAGGCCTTTACCGGATCGAGTCGTGCGGCCCGCAATGCGGGAACCAACCCGGCCAGCGTACAGATCACGACCACAGCCACGGAAATGGTCCAGATATCGCTCCAATGGGTGTTGGCCGGGATCTCAGACAAACGGTAGAGTTCCTTGGGAAACAATTCCCAGCCAAAAGCTTTGCCCAATCCGCGCATCATGTCGTTGCGGTAATGCAGGATCAACAGGCCAGAGCCAATACCGAGCAGGTTGCCGAGAAATCCGCAGATGAACCCTTGCAGTACAAACACACCCATAATGCTCTCGGGTGAAAACCCGATGGCCTTGAGCAGGCCAATATCGTGGGTTTTCTGGACAGTCACGGTAATCAGCGTATTCATGATGCTGAACGCCGCCACAATGGAGATGAAGATGAGCAGAAAAAACATCATGTTCTTTTCAACCTGCAGCGTGGCAAAAAGTTGGCGGTGCATCTGCTTCCAGGTCCGCACGGTGACGCTCGGGAATCGCTCGCTGATCAGCGCAGCCACGGCTTCGGGGTGCTCCGGATCGTCGGTCATGACCTGGATCCCCTGCACGCCATAGTCATAGCCGCAGAGCAACCCGGTCGTATCCAGTGAGCATAGCACGAAATGGGCGTCAAAATCGTACATGCCCAACTCAAAAATGCCTGAGACGGTCAGCTCCTCGGGCAGGAAAAGTTCGTCCTTCATGGCCAGGTGACGCGGCGAGTAAACCAGAACTTTGTCACCGACACGCAATCCCAAACGCTCGGCCAGATCCTTGCCCACCAGCATCTCCTCGTCGTCGAGTGAATAAACGCCTTTCGTGATATGGCTTGGAATCTGGCTGACATTGCGCTCCAACTCAAGATCCACGCCCTTGACAAAGGGAGTTTGAATATTGCCGCGCCGCTTGATAAAGATAATGCCTTGGATAAAAGGCGCGGCTCCGCTGACACCTTTGATCTGCTCCAGTTCTTCAATCATTTCGCTGTAATACTCGATCTCCGTATGCCCGACCAGGGTGATATGAGCGTTGAAACCCAGGATTTTGTCGCGCCACATGTCATCGAACCCGGTCATGACGGAGAGCACGATCAGCAGGATGGCCACGCCAAGCATGACGCCGATGATGGAAATGACGGTCACGACCGAGGTATAGGTCCGTTTGGGACTCAGGTATTTCAGGGCCAGAAACAGTGAGAAAGGCGTATGTATCGCCATGCGCGCCTTTTTGCTGCCATCTGTGGTTATTGTTGATTCCATAAGGGAGAAACCATACCTGGCCAACGGCTGACACGCAAGGAAAATTAGTGACTGCTGCTTTATGCCCAGTGTACCTTCAGAGTACATCCTGTACACCACAGGATGTTTTCCGCGTACACAACAGTTGTTTTGCCTGGTTTTCCAGCCACCAAGACGCTGGGGGTGCAATAAAAAAGTAAGAATGCCTTATATTCTATATTCATGCGCGTCCATTTGCGTTCATTCGCGGTTCTCCTCAAGAATGGACCTCAGCGTTTCGCCCTAATACGATACCAGCAAGGGCCGGTCTCGATCCGCAAAAGCCTATTGGTGTACGGCGTAGGCGGAGTATTGGTCGCAATCACAACCCAGGGTGATCCATACACGATCGAACGCGTCTCCAGGTATTGGGTGGCCAACACGCCACCGGTCCACTCCACCTTTAAAGAGTCGTCCGGCTTTTCCATCTGCCACATGGCGAGCACGGAATAGATATTGAGCGGATCCGTATCAGCCACGTATTCAAGCCAGGTCGCCACACCATCACCGTCAAAATCCTCCAGACTGATCGCTTCCTGGTCGTTTGTGATGCCATACGATGCGAGCCACCAGTAAGGTGTTTTGGTCGTTTCCGTCAAGACGGGATCAAAATAGGCGACCACGGCTTTGGGTCTATCCAACAACAGCCACAAAGGCGAACTGGTTACGGCCGCGCCAGTGACATCACCCTCCCATTCGCGGAAACTGTACCATGAATCCGGTGTCGGCGTGACCTGGACCCAACCGGAAGGCTGCCATCCTGAACCGGGCGAGACCTGGCCGTTGACATCCGCGGCAGCGGTCAGCATGTAAGTGGTGCGCCAGTTCCAGGTCAATACGGCATCGTTGGTGACGGTCATGCTGAACGAAGTGCCGCTTCCGCTGCGCGGCTCGTTCCCGACCATGGTCCAGCCATAGCAAACGTACTGAGAGGACGACATCGTGATCGGCGAACCGGAAAGGCTGGGGTTCCAGCCTGTATCCTGCAGCACATGGTAATCACCGGCTGCCGGGGCGGCCGTGCCGTACGCGGTGACCACGCACACGGTGTAGACGCCGCGCACCGGGTAAGTGTTGGTCAGCGTGGGCGCGGCCAGCCAGTTGCCATCGCCCGCCTGTGACGCGGCAATCAGGACATCACCGCGATCCGTGAACGTCAGGTTGGCGCCGCCGCTGAGGATGCCTGGCCCGCTGAGCAAGGCAAAACTCACCGGCAAACTGGACGAGGCCGATGCGCTCAAGCCGACCGAATTGGTTTCGTTAAACGTGGCGCCGTTGACGGGCAGGAAATTGGAGATGGTCTGCGGCGCCTGGTCGATCCTCATCACCACGTTCAACTGGACCGGTGCATTGGTCGCGGACAGGGAATTGACCATGACGATGCCGTGATAATCGCCGACATTACGCGAACCGGCCTTGGCCGTGACCGTGATGGTGCGGCTGCCGTTGGAGGCAATGACGCCGCTGACCGGGCTGCAGCTCAACCAGGACTGATTGGTCGTCAGGGTGAAATCGAAAGGCCACTGGCCCGTGTTGCGCAGCGAAAACGTCGCCTCCAAAGGATCCTGCAAGTAGATGGCGGCCATCAGAAGCGAGGCTGGCACATTGGAAATGGAACCCGCGGTCACGGCCACGCCGCGCAGGTTGACCACATAATTGGAAGCAATGCTGTCGTTGGGCACAGTCAGCGTAGCCACGGCTTCACCCGGCGCAAGCGGGTCATAGGTGATGGTAAAGGCATCGGATTCAAACGGTTCGAGGTGGCTGGTTTGACCCTGGACGCGAAAATGGGCCGCGCCCGAACCGGCCAGGTTCCAGCCGGAAATATCCACCTCGTAATTGCCGTTGTTGGTGACTACAAACGTATGGGTCAGCGAAGAAGTCACGACCAGCAACCCAAAGTCGGTGCCATAGACCAACGAAGGCGGCGCATCATTGACGATCCACTCGTTATTGTCATCTAAAATGCGCAGGTCGCCGACCGCCTCGTAGGCGCCCATATCGACCCGAGTCTTGTACACGCGAGGGTGATTGACGAGATCGTAGCGCCATGCATTCATCCAGGCCTGGTTTTCACCGATGTCGATGCAGCGTGAGTCAAATTGTAGTTCGTAATTATCCGTGGAGCGGTTGACGAAGCGCGGATTACCATTGGTATTGCCGGCGCCGAACGGTTTGGGCAGGGAGCAGCAGTAGGTCATGGTAGCTCTGTTATAATTTTGATCAACGCCGGTTTGAGCAGTGTTGAAATAGACGATGCAATTGTGCAGCGTTCCCTGGTAAACACCGCCGGCGTTGTTGGCGGCGATGTTGTCACTGATCGTGCAGTTATAAAGATATCCCAGGAAACTGGCGCCGCCGTCCAACCCAGCCGAATTGTCGTACATCAGGCAGTTGTATGCCTTGCCGGCAAATGCCATGGCACCGCCCTGCCAACCCGCGGTGTTGGCGCGAAACGTACAGTTCCGGATGTCTTCCGTATAACTGCCGGAACTGCCGCCACCGGTCTGGCCCGCCGAATTGGCGATGAACGTACAATACGACACCGGTGTATTGCGAACACCACCGCCGGCAATCGCGGCGGAATTGGCCTGGAGCGTGCAATTGCTCACGATGGTGCACACGTCACAGCCGCCGCCGTATGTGGCACTATTGGCTGTAATCTGGCAGCCTTTCACCAGCAAGCTGTCCCGGCAACCTCCGCCGCTGCCACCGTTGAGGATAACGCGGTTGCCGCTTATGGTGCATTGATCGAACGAACTCCACCAGGCGCCACCGCCGCGACTCACCGCTGTATTGGCCGTGACCTGGCAATTGGTCAGCATGCCGAAATAGACGCCGCCGCCGCTGATGCCGGAATTCTCGGTTATGATGCAATTGTCGAGTGTGCTCGAGCTGTCGGCGCAATACACGCCGCCACCGCGACCAGAGGTCGATCCGGTCGCGGTGTATCCTCGCCGCACGGTGAAACCTGACAGCAGGGAGCCGCTGCTCATGTACACACCACGGACCGCATAGGATCCATTCGTACCGGTATTGGGATCCGGCGCCCCTTCGATAATGGTCACGACCGGCCCGTTGACGCTGCGTACCGTTTTATTTATCAGGGAAACCCTGTTGGTCAAACCGGCATGGTAAGCGCCACCGACCGTGTAGACGCCATTGGACACCCAAACGATATCGGACGAACCTGCCGTATTCACCGCGGACTGAATGTCGTGCGCGGCTTTGCTCCACGAATCGTAGGGCGCCTGGTTTCCTCCTCCCGGAGCGACATAGACATCGGCGGCGCCGGCGGAAACCGCGAAAGCCATAATGAAAACCATACAGTTTGCTGTCTTATCCATACGTATATCTCCTATATCCTATGCGGCAACTGCTCTGAAACCCTGACCAAACATTGAACTCCAAATATGAACTCAAGATTAAATATGAACTCAAGATTAATGATAAAGCATAATCCAAAAAACGGTTTTGGGGCAACATAAAATGCGCCCATGAGATTAAGCGAGAATATCTTTGTTTACAAGGCCCGTGACTATGGCATACTCGTGCCGTCATGCAACCTATGTTCATTAAAAGGGAGACTTGTATGAAAATTAAGTTTGCTCGTTTACCGGTCGTTCTGCTCGCGGCTTTGTCTTCAACCCTTGTCAGCGCAGCCCTGCCCTACTCCTGGAACCAACCACATGCCAAAGTGCTGCCCAACGGGGACCTGGTCTGGGCGCCCACGCCATTCAGCTTGCACAAAGGCGATTCCGTACGCTACATCAATTTCGAGAACGGCGCTGACGACCGCGCCGGCACATCACCTGAAACAGCCTGGAAACACCACCCCTGGGACGCCAACGCCAGCGACATAGCCCAGGCCTGCAAGGGCGTACACACCTATATATTCAAGCGCGGCGTAGTCTACCGCGGCGCGCTGAAGGCCGATGAATCGGGACAACCTGGCAACCCTATCCGGCTCACATCCGATCCGGACTGGGGCAGCGGTGAAGCCTGCATCTACGGTTCGGAACGGGTCACGGGTTGGCAGAAAGGCGGACACCCAGCCATGCCCGAAGCAGACAAGGTCTGGCACGCCGACCTGCCCTTTGCCACCCGCATGGTCTGCATAACGGCCCGAGATAGCAGCATTATCCGCTTGAAACTGGCCCGCACGCCCAACTGGGAGGTCAGCGACCCAGACGATATGCTGGCGGAATGCTGGCACTGGGAAAATCCAGAATGGTGGAAAGACGACGCCAAAACCTACAAGGTCACGGTCGGCAACACCCGTTGCCACCTGGGCGTGGATATGAAAAACTTGACGCAACCTGCCGAATATTACGAGGGCGCCGCGGTCTGGAGCGAGTGGGGCATTGTGATGGGCGCGCCTTACTACACACCGGTCGAAAAGTTCTATCCGGAAAAAAAAGCGATCGCGTTCCAAGGGCCCTGGCATGGCGACAGCCAATCGCTGCACACCAACAACCGCTACTGGCTCGAGGACCACCCCGCCTACCTGGATCAACCCGGCGAATACTGGTTTGAACTGAAAAAGAACGGCGGGCGCCTCTACGTGCGCCCGCCCAACGACGTTGCACCAACCGCCGTCACGATCGAGGCGGCGCGCCACTGCACCCTGCTGGACAGCAAGGCTATGAGCCACATCGACATCAGCGGATTGAGCTTCCGCTTCGGCAACCTGCTCTGGAACCTGGGCGCGCGCGATTTCCAGGGCGATGTCGATACCGCCGCCATCCGCCTTGTTGGCAGCGGTACGGACCTGCATATCCACCATTGCAAATTCGGTTACCTGGCCAAAGCCATCCGCATCAAAGCCCGCGGCTCCCATGCACATATCGACCGCGTGACCATCAGCGACAACGAAATCGACGTCACCGATCACGGCGCCATTGACGTGGCGGACGGCACAGGCTATGCCCAGAAACTGCGGCCGGCCATCCTCGGCCAAGTCCGCATCCTGCGCAACAAGTTGCGCGAGATAGGCTATCGCCCCATCCGGCCTAACGGCCACATGGCGCTCGAGGTGCGCTTCCCAACCACGGCTGAGATCGCCGGCAATTTCATCGAGCGCTGCGGCGGCGCCGGCTTGTTCCTGTTCGGTGGTAAACACAACGGCGCGCTCTACGACGTGCCATTCTCGCGCTTCACCGTACATCACAACAAGGTGGTCGACGCCCTGCTGCTGGCCAATGACTGGGGTGCCATCGAAACCTGGCAGGGCGGTCCGTTCTATGTCTATAACAATGTCGTGGTCAATCCAATCGGTCCCATGCGCTGGTCCGGCAAACGCTGGTCCGGCGCTTATTACCTGGATGGCAGCTTCAAGAATTTCCATTTCAACAACATCGCCCGCGGCAAGAACAACGATGTGAAGAACGCGTTCCAGGCCAGCGCGTGCGCATTCCAGGAAATCCACGGCTACCAGTGCTCGTTCTTCAATAACACGGCCTGGAAATTCCGCTACGGCGCCAACCGCCAGGCGCCAGTCGCCGGCCGAAACAAATATATGGGCAATCTTTTCAGCGACATCTCCGAAGTGGTTTTCCGCCATAGCGATAAACACGGCGAAACGCCTAACGCACGCGACGTGGGCGATGAAGGCGACCGCTTTGCTTATGAACTCAACGCCTATTCGCGTAATGTATTCGATACGATCACAGGGATTTTCGGACCTTTTGAAGCTACCGGCCGCAATTACGAAACGCTGGAATCTTTCCGCGAAGCCATGCAACAGGTCAAAGCCATGGCCGCGGATATCGGCGTTACGGCTGCCAAGCCATGCCTGCGTGCACCGGCCGACCACGACTTCCGCCTAACCGAAAGATCCGCGGCCGTGGATAAAGGCGTCAAAGTCTTTGTGCCCTGGAGCTTGTATGCCACGGTCGGCGAATACCCCTTCACACCTAACCAGGCCGATCCGAGCCTGATCCTGGACGAACACTGGTATCTAAAGGATTTTATGGTCAAACGCGATAACTACCACCACGCGCAAACCTACGAACTGCAAGGCCACAACATCAGCTTGAGCAATTTCACCCAGGGGCCACTCGAGAATTGGACGCATGGCGCCCTAAAACTAAACGGCAAAGATCAGTACCTGGTTCTGCCCAATATCAAACCCGCGACACCGATCAATTTCGAGATAAGGGAAACCTACCCCGCAAACTGGCTAATCGTGTCCGCGCCTGTCGCCGCCATCCCCGGCCGGCTGCTTGAATTCACCATAAGGCTGCGCAACCCGCCCAACGGCGAACAACTAAGCGTTGACTTGACCTGGATGAAAGCCGCTGCCTTTGGCGGCTGGATAGCCCATGCCGGTCACCACACAATAGACGGCACAGGCCCCTATGCGTTCAAGGTCAAACCCGTCAAAAAGAAAGACTTAAAGGATTATCTGCTGACCATTTACATCTCACCGGACGGAAACTGGAAAAACAAGAGCGCCCATACCGTGGTCCGCGTCAAACCAGAAAAAGCGCCCATGCACTTTGATCCGCGGATCGCGAAACACAACGCCCTGATGGAATGCTACTTTAAGACTGAACCGCGTGCGCGGGGGGTGCTGGTACGCAAAATGGGCGATGTCGGTCATGCCTTGACCATCACCGACAACGGCACGGCCCAAATTCAAGCCGGTCGCAAAGATGCTATGAGAGGGTTGAAAACGACCATGCCGGTCAACGACGGCAAATGGCATCACCTGGTCGCCGAAATCGACCGCGAAAAGCAAATCATGAACCTGTATCTCGATGGCAGACTTGACGCATCCGGTTCAGGACCCGGACCAGACATGTCCCTGGCCAACCAGAGCGCCCTTTATGTCGGCGGCACGCCCGAGGGCGCCTGCCTGGCAGTCACCCTGGAGTTTCTGCGATTCGCGCACGGCACCCTGGCTGATGCGCATACGACCATCGAAGAACTCTATGCCTGGCAGTTCAACGGTCCGCAGGATCGCGACTTCACCGGCCGCAAACCCAGTGACGACCGCCGCGATGCCGGCGCAATGGAATATGAATGACGAGTCGTTTTGTCCGGACTTGTCCGACCCGTCCGACTTGTCAGGCAGAACTCAATCCAGAAAAATCGGCTTGATGCCGCAGCGCTTGATCTCCTGGACATAGGCGCAGTTTTTGGCAGTCATGCAGACACGGTGAATTTTGCCGCTCATGTTGCCCAGCCTTGTTTTCAAATACTCCAGGTTTTCGCGCAATGGACCATCGTGAATGTTGCCGATAAACGTGGGCATATTGCAGCAGGGCCGCAAGCGGCCATCCAGTTCGATGTGCACGTAATGCAGCCAGGGACACTGGGTATGGGTCGGTTCAGGTTGACGATCAACGCAAGATTCAGCCCCGTTATTTCCGGAAGCCTGCTCATCGGCGTTCAACTGCTGCAGGGCATCATGGGGCACTTGCACATCGATGCCCAGTTCACGCCCAATGCACAACGCCTCGCGCAACGCTGTTTTCCAGCAAGGATTTTTCATGAAATCGCCAGGTGTAAACTCACCGTTCATATGGTCGACATGTACGCGAAAGGCGCCCAGTTCCATAGCCAGTTCCACGAATCGGGGCAATTCCACAATATTGTCCTCCATGCCCACCATCAGCAAACTGAGTTGTGGTGCAGCCCTACCCGCTGTATCGCGCGCGGCTGTGAACCGACGCAACCGTTCCAGCACCTGCTCCAGGTCAGCACCACGAATGGCGCGATAGGTCGCCGGCAAGGCCGCATCCAGCGAGACATTCAACGCGAACGGCTGCCCGCTATGGATCATGGTCTCGATTAGCCGGTCGCTCAGTAAATGGCCATTGGTCACAATATTCGCATTGGCACAGTGTTCGTCAACTATACGTAAAAGGTCGGGAAACTCCGGATTCATCAGCGGCTCGCTGTCGCCAGCCACGAATATGACCAGTTCCGCGGTGGGCGCGTGATCGAGAATTTGAGCAAATTCGGCTGCATGCAGATAAGCCAGCTTTCCCTGCCCGCCATTGCACATACGACAGCGCAAGTTACAACAACCATCGGTGCAAACCACGCTGAGAATACGCGGCAAAAGCAAGATCCAGAGGTAATCCGCGGTCCAGGGCAAATCCGAATGTGACAGCAAAAACCTGGCCAGCATATCGCGAAACTGCCCTCTGAGCTTATGCTGGGCGATCAGAAAATCCGTAAACATAGCCGGATGCTTCACGAATTCATCAAGAAGTTGCCGATCATTCATTTACTTACTATATGCCTGCAAATGTGGCGAGAACCCGCTCTGGCATCCGGAACAGCGTTGCCTATACTGAGTGGACATTCTAACTGGCCGTCTGTTCCACATCAATTTCAATTACATCATCAAAATGATAATCGACGCCCTCATTATACTCATTAGATACCTCTTCCATTTCAGACATAAAAATAATTCTTGCACCGTTTAAACCTGAATTTTTCGTATCCCGGTACCTCAATAAACGGACGAGTGATATCCTGCTCTATTTCATCCGCATACATTGGTCGTCCCCATTTTTTACCTTTCATTCATCAATACAACCCATATTTACCGATCATAAACAGAACTTCAATCAAAAACGCAGCGGAATAAAGGACAACCGTATGGCTGCGTCTAGGCCCAGGGCAAAACACCACTTGCCGGCAGCATCCAACCCCATCAAATAACCATAAGCCTCGGAAGCCAGATGCGAGATGTAATTAAATTTTTTTAATATTTTCATTTTTTTCGCTTGCATACTAAAACACTTTAGCTTATGCTCTTTTACATGACGATTAAAACTAAGACGAGTTTCGAGACCAAGTTCTGGTGTCCCAAAGGGTTGGCCGTGGATGATGTGGGACATGTCTATGTGGCCTGCGCCGTACGCAAGGGCGGTGCGTTGAAGTTCCGTTACTACGCGGGGACCTTACAAGAACCGGAAGAGCAATGGGCAATCCAGTGCGGAGCGTTGCGCGGCATGGCTATGACCACGGATGGGCGTTTCCTCGCCACACACAGTAAGTGCTCCATTGACGTGTTCTCGCCCAGCGGCGAAATCGAGCAAACCTGGGGCACAGCCGGCAGTGAACCAGGTCAATTCGCCGGTCCTTGCGGCATGGCCGTGGATGGAGCAGGAGCTATCTACATTGTCGAATCAGGGGGTTGGGGCAAAAAAGGCGGTTGCCGGGTACAGGTCTTTTCGCCCGAGTATACTTTTCTCCGCGAGTGGGGTGAAAAAGGCACGGAACCCGGTCGGTTCAATCTGCCTGCCGACTTGGCCATCGATGACCAGGGCCGTGTCTTTGTGTTGGATTCCTACAATTGCCGCGTCCAGATCTTTTCGCCAAAGGGCGTCTTTATCGACGCCTGGGGCGCTTATGGCGCAGCACAAGGCAACCTGAATTGTCCCCAGGGCATGGCCTTTGATCGCGCCGGTCATCTCTACATCGCCGATACCTATAACAACCGGATTCAAAAATTTACCGCAGACGGCCGCTTTCTGGCCAAGTGGTGCGCCGTCGATGGCTGTAATTTCTGGCTGCCTTGCGCCGTGACCTTGGACAGCGAGGACCGATTGCTGATCGCCGACACCATGAACCAGCGCATACATATTCTGGAGCTTTAAACTATGTGGAAAAGACCGAAAACATGTTAAAAGAACGAGACAATCAGGCCCTGGCCCGACGCATCGGCCATCTGGCGCGCGAAATGGGTGCCTCCCATGCAGGTATCGCCGATTTACGCCGCATGCATGAAATCCAGCCTAAATCCTTTGAGGAATGCGGCCCCTTATTGACCGGCATTTCCATTTGCGTACCCGAGAACGACGACTTGCTGGACGGCTTGCCCATGACCGACGATGCCTACCGCACTTCGCACTACAACGAGAAAATAGGGCTGGCGTTGAAGATCGGCAACCGCATTGCGGCCATGCTCGACGATGCGGGTTACAACGCGCACCGCCTGTCGCATCCCCCCAAAAAAGGCCCCACCGGCCTGTACAAGGCCGTCGCACACCTGGCCGGCATTGGCTGGATTGGGAAAAACCGTCTGCTGATCACCCCCGAACGCGGGCCGCGCGTGGCCCTGGCCGCGGTACTCACCGATGCACCCCTGCCACCCACTGCGGATAAGCCCATGGAGAATCGCTGCGGTACCTGCACCCGCTGCATCGATATCTGCCCAACCCGCTGCTTCTCTACGGAACCGTTCGGTGAAACCGATTCGCTCAAGGGTTTCAAGACCGGGTTCTGCGCCCTGAACCGGGGCACAATCAATCCGACTTACTGGGGCGGATGTGGGTTGTGTATGAAAACCTGCCCCTTTGGCTGGCGTCAGGGCAACTTGCTGGAAGATGCCGTCGAATCCGCGATCAGAAAGGAGGAGCGCGTATGATACCGCCCATGGCCCGGAGAACGTTTCTCGCCTGGAGCACGATAAGTGCGGGCGTTGTTGGATTGCGCGCACCGTTCGCCGCGGCGCGGGAAGCCGTGCTCCAAGGCGACAGTGCCGTGCACGATGCCGCGCTCCTGGTCCTGGAGCAGGCGCGCAAGCTGCAACTGGATTTTCTCGGCATAGCCGATGCCCATGCCGTGCGCTCCACGGCGGCAAGGATCGCCTGCCCCTGGATACCTGTGTTGCCGCGCGTCATTGCAATCGCCTGCGCCATGCCCGACGCC
>CAZOLK010000020.1:32877-39831 GCA_964580325.1 uncultured Verrucomicrobiota bacterium
CCGCTTGACCTATCGCGAAAAGGTCCTGGAAGAGCTGAACGCCAAAGTCCGTGACGCTGCGGAAAGTCTGGTAAACACGCTGAGGCTAAACAACGCACGCGCCGAGGCAGCACCGGAAGCATCGCACGAAGCAGCCATGCTGAGCGGTTGGCTGGCCGGCTTGGGTTGGATTGGACGCAATGCCCGCCTGATAACTCCCGGCGCGGGACCACGCCTGGTCTCCGCCGCGGTCGCCACCGACGCACCGCTGCCTTTGACCTGCGCCCAACCGCCGACCAACCAGTGTGGCTCTTGTCGGCGCTGCGTGGAAACATGCCCGGCCAAGGCACTGAGTGGAGCTTTGTTCGACAAACCAGCGCCGCTCCATACAATAGTCGATCCCAACCTTTGCGTCATGCTGCGTGAAAAAAAACGCGAAACTTGCGACTTGTGCGTAAAGGCCTGTCCCTATGGCCAGCATGGTCGCATCCTGATGGCTGGCTGACGCTCAACACCGTTTTTATCATGTTTTCATCATAACTGAAAATACCTATGAATATACCGATAGCATCGCTTATCGTTTCCGGCGCCTGCCTGGCAGTGATCCATGCCGAACCCGTAAACTTTCGCAAAAGCGCACTCAATCACGACTATACCGCAGAATGCATCCATTGCGCCGATTTCAATAACGACGGCCACACCGACCTGGCAGCCGGCCTGACCTGGTATGAAGGTCCAGCATTTACCCAATCCTATGCAATTGCGGAAGCTAAAATCTTCTCGCCCACCGGCACTGCAGATACCACGCAACCGTGCTTTCCGTTTGATTTCAACCGCGATGGATTTGTGGACATGTGCTTCCTGGTTCGTTTCGGCAACTGGAAAACCGGCATGCATTGGAACGTTGTCTGGTACGAAAACCCACAAGACCATGAAAGGGATTGGACGCCGCACCCGATCCTGAACGACATGATGAACGAATCGCCCATGCTGACCGACCTGGACGGTGACGGATGGCCCGAGTACCTTTCCCACTCGCCCACCAACGGCTTCGGAGTCGGCGACCCCAAAAACCCGACCGCGGCTTATCGCTTTTATTACCTCGACAAACTGGCCGGCGGTCAATGGCGAACTCCCGGAGTGAAACGCTTTGGCGCACGCCACGGCATGGGCGTCGGCGATATCGATGGCGACGGTCGAACGGATATCCTTACTTCCAAGGCCTGGTATGCGCAACCGGACGAATTGACCGCTGATACAGGCTGGACAAAACACGAGGCCCCGTTTGCCGCAGCAGCAGCGCAACTGGAAGTCTGCGACGTCGACCGTGACGGCTTGAATGACGTGATTACGGTCTGGCATTGCCACAGGTACGGCCTGATCTGGCACCAGCAGCAACGTGACGCTGACGGCGCCATAGGCTGGACCCGACACAACATCCTGTCGCCGAAACCGGACCCGGCGACAACCGGCAAAATAAAGATCAGCCAGATGCATGCCCTGACAATCGCTGACCTGAACGGTGACGGTTTACAGGATATCATAACCGGCAAACGCTGGTGGGCCCATGGTCCCAAGGGCGATGTCGATCCAGATCATCCAGCGGTTCTGTACTGGTTCGAACAATGCCACGAAGAAAATAACAAAGTGACCTTTAAACCCCATCAGGTCGATGCAGACTCCGGAGTCGGCACCCAGGTTGTAGCCGCCGACCTTAACAACAATAACCGGCTGGATATCCTGACCAACAATAAAAAGGGAACGTATATTTTCATGCAAACCGATCCTTGAAAACCTGGATCATCTTTTCTGCAAAAAAAATCGTGCATGAACCGGCAATATGCATTACATTAGAGGAAAGATGGGTCTTCAATGGATATGAAGGCGTAAAAGACGCAGGGATGCTGCGAAAATAGGCAGGTTTGTGACGGTAGTTTGAGCCTTTGTGCCCTATCCCGTACAACCAGCCTGATAACACCTGGAAACAGGAGTTGAAAATGGATGTGCAGTTTTCCGGAGCCATTGATTTCTCGCCTTTGTTCAATAAATCCGCAACAATGGCAATGAACCCAATCAATCGGCAATCTCCCATGATACCCATGATGCGTGCCAACATGAACCGACATGACAACATGGTGGCTTTTAACCAGTCGATTCTCGAACCGGCCAACAACCTTGTCATAGCCAATACCATGAACGAAGCGCTTGGTGCAAACGTCAACATCATCGCCTGATCCGTCATGAGAGTTGATCTGGTGCTCAACACCCTCGTGCAATCGTACGTGGGTGCCCTTAACGAATGTGTCGAAACGCGACGCGGAGGTTCCGCTAAAAACAAAAACCGGCAAAGCATCGCGGTCGCCGCGCAGGGAGAATCCGCCTATCCGTTTAAGGATCGGGACATCGCCCTGGGCGAAACCGGCCTTACCTTGCGCGTATCCGACCTGTGGCTGGCACAGGATGAAGCAGAGGTTCTGGTCGGTCGCGAACGCTACCAGGCGCCGACATATACGACCGGCGGCCAGGCCACGGTCCAGGGCAGCGAATACGACGATGAAATCGAAATTCGTCAGACCGACAAAGGCGACACCATGATCGAAGTACGGGGACGGGGGCGCCATGAAAGCGTCAACCTTGGGGCGATCGCCGCCCTGACCATCCGCGGTGCGGGAGGTGACGATACGCTGAACATCGATGTCGAGGACTATTACGGCGGCATCGTTGCCGAGGGTGGCGCCGGTGACGACCAGATGGATGTAGTGTCGCGCATGACCATGCGACGCGGCGTCTCGCTGCAAGGCGGCGCTGGCAACGATTATCTCACCCTTTCCGGTTCCGCCGTGATGTCGCTGCTGAACGGCGGCGCCGATCACGACCATTTGCGCACGTCCGACCTTTTACCGCCGGCCCACGCACCCGCCATGCACCGAATAGACGGTGACGCGGGTGCGGATGCGCTGTGGGGATCCGGTGTGGCGGATCGTCTCGATGGCGGCGCCGGCAACGATATCCTGTTCGGCGGTTCAGGAGACGACGTGATGCTGGGCAGTGAAGGACACAACATCCTGCATGGTCAGCAGGGAAAAGACTGGCTCATGGGCGGCACGGGTATCGACCTGCTCTACGGAGGCCGCGACGCCGATGCCCTGTATGGGATGAACGGCGACGATGGACTTTATGGCGGTGAGGGATATGACTACCTGCAGGGCGGCGCCGGCAACGACCAACTGGCCCCGTTCGCCGATTTGTTCAGCGACATCCACGCAACAGACCGCACCACGAACTTTCTGCAAGTGACCCGCGACGGCGAAGACCGGCGTCAGCCCATGCTGGAAGACGACGGTGAACCGCGCGAAATCCTGGCCGATTATGAAATGGATGCGGACCTCCTGCTCAATGAGGAACAAGTGGAGTGACGCCCGGCAAGTTGGATATCAGCCTGAAAGCTTGAAAGTATAATCCCTGGAATGCTGAATCAGGAAACGCACGTTGACCTCTTGCGTCTCCCCTGCCCCCAGCGTCAAGTTCCAGAGCATCACACCTTCGCGCTCCTGGAAGTTGGGTTCCGCCGGAGGTGGGTCAACCCACAAGTCCGAGATCCGCACAGTATCGGTTTTCGATACAGGTATGTGGTCAAGCAAGCGTATGAGCACTTCGTGGTCTTTCGTGTTTTGCACGAAAATCTGAGACGTCACTTCCCAGCAAACGACGGGATCGTCCGCTGCGCTCAGATCGTTTTCGATAAGTTCACGACGGATCTTAATGGCTTTTTCAACCCCCAGATTGATCACCAATTCCTGATCCACCTGCTTGGCCTCCAGATCGCATGAGCCAACCATGCGTCCGCCGAAAAAGACGTTCAACTGACCGGGCATCAGTTCCATATCAGCCGCTGCGCAGCACACCAAATAGGCCCATGGATTTTTGCAGGGTACCGTATAAATGATATACTCGCCAACGATCTGACGGGAAAACAATGGCAAAATCGTTTCGCCATCCGTTGAACTCAAACTCACGGGTTGTTGTAATCTATATTCAAATGCCTCAGGTAAATTGCGAGGATCATGCTCTTTTTCTGGACTTGTCGGCAGGTTCAAATCCTGCGTATCGCTCAAGAGCTGATCTAAATCGTCATCCGTATCGGCAAGCAGCTCCTTTCCACGCCGCAGACGGCGCACGGCCCTGCCTTTGCCGGTCAAGGCCGATCCGGTATCGGTGATCTTGTTTGCCTTCTTACGCGACGCATGCAGTTCCCAGGATTCCAGGTCCGGCAGGATGGCGCCCTGCATGGGTATAGCGCTGGAAACGCCGAGATGCACGTTATTCCAATTCTCTCCCGTAGTCTGCCTGATCATAGCGGACATGGTCAGGCAGGCCTGCGATAAATCCAAGGGTACGTCGACTTTATAGATAGGCTCCCAGGTAGCATTGGCTGCCACATAACCAACCTCCAATTCAACCTCGCCCTCAGCAAGTGCATCTAGCAATACTTCTATCACCTTGCATACCTCGTCACGCGAACGCCTCAACCGTTTGACCCGTTTATCCAGCATGTTGATGTCCCGATCCAGTTCAGCGATCCGATGATCCAGTTCTCGTTCGCGATCAACGCATTCGCGAAAACTTCCAGTGATGAAATCCAGCATGGCGCGCAATGTATCGACATCGGGCATGGAAGTCTGGACCTTGCGAGGAAGTTCCGCATCAGCAAAAGCGACCAGCGAATCGACGAATATCTTCTGCTTGCTCAGTACGCTTTTATGATCGTCCAACACGCGACGACGGGCAAGCAGGTCATCCCGTTGATCCGTTAAACTGTTCACTTCATCCCATGATGTAGTGGAAAAAGGCAATTCGCGGTATTGCACACTGAGCAGTTTGCCGGCTTTAACAACACTGGCTTGCACGGATTCGGCAACCACATCAAAAGCCTTGAGTTCAACCAGAATTCGAGTCCACCCCTGTTCGACTTGCACCTGCACCCGACGCTTGACAAAAACCTCGTCATTATAAATAACCGCTTCTACAATGCGGTTGTACTGACCGTCTTTAATGACGAGATCGCTTGCATACAATTTATCCAGCATATCCCGCAATTCGTCTTGTTCCTCGTGCATCATCCAACTCCCGCAATAGTACCGTATCACAAACACATTTCAATTGAGCGAAACGCATAAGTATACCCTTCATTTGCAACGAGGTAAAACTTTTTTATTGCTTTTTAGCAGCCTTTTTCGCAACCAGGCAGCAAGGATGTCGCCCGCTGCGTCGTGCTGAGAAAAAAAAAGGAAGTGGTCTTCCCCCGGGAAATAATGCTCTTCGATCTCCCTTCCCCCGGCACGTAAAATGGCAACACGCTCGCGTATGGCGTCAACCGGAATGCGACGGTCCTCTTCGCTGCTAGCTTGCTAGCTAGGTCTCGAATTAATTTGCCCAAATTGAAAAATACCATCAAAGTTGGGTATAGTCAAGTGCATACCACAGTGTTACTTTTTTATATTACTGTATCGCGTGACCAGGCTATACTTTGGCTATTCCTGCTTTAGCAAGTCAATCGGTTGGCCGGCGCCCTCTTTCAATGTCAAATCCATCTCCTCGTACGTCCATTTTCCGGCTTTTTTAGTAGCTTTCACATATAAGGTGCCCCCGGCCCTGGGTCCGCTTAAAGGAATAGTCAAGTTGGCTGTGCCATCGTTGTTTTCAAGGCTGATCGAGCCGTTTATGATCATACCTTCCTTTACAGGTTCACCAAGAGCTTCGATGACTTGGGCGTTCTGTTTGACTTTACTCACGGTCTCTCTGTACGGGGTGCTGTTCTTGATGCCATTCATAGTGACGAAAAACAGGCTTGCACTGAGCAGAATCAACACCAGAATAAGCACGCAGCAACCGCAACCGATACCTTTCAACCACTTCATGATAGTGTTCCTTTCTTTTATGAAATATGCTGCCAATGTCCCTGTTTTCGGCTGATTTGTCAAGCCGGCAGCCGGTTCAAGAGCATGGATATCATAGTATGTCCATTCGGGAATACTCCATTTTGGCTCAACCAATGTGGAGTTTGCTCCTGTTTGGTTGGAAGGTCAGCGTATTTTCGCGCACACCCTTATTGCGTCAATATAAGGACATTGTTCAACAGACCGCTGAGGGCTCTGTGCTTTTTGTTGACCCACTCGTCCAGTTGTTTTTCCAGTGCGTCCAGTTGTTCCTGGTTCAACATGCCACCGGCTTTTTCCATCACATTCCGATGCACGGTTTCCAGTTCGTTCAAGATCCGTTCGATCCGCTTGGCGTTCAGGTCAAACGGATTCATCCGCGTGTGCGCTTTGAGTTCAGGCATTTTTTGTTTTTCTTCGTAGAGCAGGTTCACCAGCTTTTGACGGGTTTCATTGGAGATTTTTTTTTCCTCGTCCAGTTGGCTGTTGGCGATCAGGATCAGCCGGTCTTCGTGAATGGTCTGTTCGCGTTTGCGATAGGCTTCGTAGGTATCCTCGCCCAGCGTTTCGTTGAGGTATTCGTAGTACTTATCCTTATTCGCCATGATCTTGGCAAAGTAGGCGTTGCGCTCTTCCGCGGTCATCTTGATGTCGCTCATCAGCTTATCGTTATAGCTTTCGGAGAATTCGATGCCTGATGCAGCATAAGCGTTCTTGATGTCCTCCTGGTTTTTTTCGGGAACATTGTGCGCGTCCAGGAATTTGCCGAAATCGCGCTCGAACAGCATGCCGAATGTCTGGGTCATGCGTTTGTGAAGCGCTTCTTTAGCACGCCGACGGCGGTCTTTGGAGGTGAGGGTCGGCTTGGATCCGGCATAGCGCTTGGCCTGGGGATCGGGTTCAGGCAGAATGTCCGTGTATTTAGCGCCCGCGGCCCAGTGCAGCGTGCGACGAACCAGTTCCTGGTCGCGCTTGCCGCTGGGCGTGCGGAGTTGCTGCGCGGGCCAGGAAAACTGGGCCACGCGTCCCTGGCCGTAGC
>CAZOLK010000021.1:0-22796 GCA_964580325.1 uncultured Verrucomicrobiota bacterium
GGTCAGGGTGCCCGACGTTTCCGGCGCGTCGGCGTTTTCGACGAAGGCTCCACCGACGACAGTCCAATTGACGAAGGACGAGCCGGTCATGGGCACGGCGATGATGGCTTGCAGAACACCCGACGGTCAGCAGCACGGGACGATCCATCAATTTGACGTCGTCGATGATTCGGGCGTTTTTGTCGGCGACGTTGTTGAAGGTCCAGGTGGCGCCGTCGTCCTCGTTGATCTTGACGAAAAGGTCGCCGCTGTCGTTGGGATCGACTTGCCAGCGGCGGTCCCAAGATCCGTTTCGACCGCGTCTGCGATCTTTTCCAGCGTCTGCTGAAAGATTGTTTTGCCATCTTTATTGAGCGGTGATAGCAATCCCGTTCTTTACGAGCTGCAACCAGATGTTCTTTTGCCTTTTCCAAAGCTTCCAGTTTTTCTTCTTCTGTGCCCATTGCAATAGCTGCATTTATCTGTTTCTTGTGCTCTTCGCAAGTCATACACAGGTCACTTTCGGGCTTTGAAAAGACAATGTGTGGGTAGTTTTCCACCTGCTGGGTCTCAGGTCTCACCTTAAAAAGACACAATTCCCGCGAAAAGTCTCAGATTAAGGATCCCGCGATCATCATGGATTTCGCGGAACCCGCTCTAGTAAGTGGGGCCAATGCGTCTCACTAAAACCCACTTCCGAGGAGCGGCTTTACCCATGGTACTGTAATCCAAACCAGTATGTTGCCCTCGCTGATGGTGTGAGTTGCGCCTCATGATGCGGCAAGGAAATTCGCGGCGCAGCGGAGCCGCGGCCCAGTCCTATTTTGACCACTGCTGACCGCAAGAAAATATAGCTTGATAACGTTCTGGGGTTTATCTTATGTTATATTTTTCATAATGGGAATAATGTGGCGGTGGTCATGGCATGGTTAGTTTAGTGCGGATGCGGCGTATGCATAAGTCTTTTGGACCGGTGGTTGTCCTTCGCGATGTGCATTTCGATTTGAAATCGGGAGAAGTTCATGTTCTGGCCGGTGAAAACGGCGCCGGCAAAAGTACGCTGATGAAAATTCTGGGTGGTGTGTTGACCGATTATGATGGGACCATCGAACTGGACGGGCAAGCGGTCCGGATGCCGTCGGTCCAGGTTGCGGCCGCTCACGGCATTGCGATTATGCACCAGGACCTGTCCCTGGTCGGTTCGTTGAGTGTGTACGAGAATATTTTTCTCGGTCGCGAAATGCACTGCTGCTCCTGGGTGCGGCATGGGCAGATGAAACAGCGTGCGCGAGCGCTCCTGGAGGAGTTGGGCATCTATATCGCGGTTGAGCAACCCGTTGGCCGTTTACCAATAGGTCTGCAACAGATGGTGGAAATCGCCAAAGCTCTGTCCTATCATGCCAGGATCATCGTCATGGACGAACCGACCAGTGCGCTGAGCGAACCGGAGGTCGAGAAACTCTTCGCTATTATCGCCCAGTTGAAAAACAAGGGGTGCGGCATTGTTTATATTACGCACAAGATGGAAGAAATTTATCGCATTGCTGATCGCATTACCGTTTTGCGCGACGGAGCGTATATCGGCACTGAATCGGTGGTTAAGCTGCCGGCCGATAAATTGGTGAACTGGATGGTTGGGCGCACCTTGAACCAGCAGTTTCCGCGTCACCAGGCAAACCTTGGTGCAGTACGACTGAAAGCTTCCGGGATTACGCTGCCTGGTCCAGCCGAGAGTCCCGCCCTGCTGGTGAGCAAGGTTTCTTTTCAGGTCCGTGCCGGTGAAATTCTGGGAATGGCCGGCTTGCAGGGGTCCGGGAATTCCGAACTGCTGCATGGGATTTTTGGTTCGTACGGAACGCGTGTGCAAGGAATCCTTGAGATCGATGGCGAACGTGCTTCCATGATCGATCCCGCACGCTCTATTCGCAAGGGTTTGGCGCTTTTGACCAACGATCGCAAAACCAGCGGGCTTGTTTTGCAATTGGATATCCTGCATAATGCATCGTTGGCCTCGCTGAATCGTGTTTCGCCATGGGGATGGCTGCGTCCCGCCAAGGAAAAAGAGAGCGTGGCCGAAACGGCCCGGTTGCTGCGGATCAAAGCACAAAGCCTGCGGCAACCGGTCAACGCGCTCTCCGGCGGGAATCAGCAAAAAGTCGCGCTGGCCAAGTGGATCCGTACGGAACCGAAAGTGCTGTTGTTGGACGAGCCTACACGTGGCGTGGACATCGGCGCGAAGCATGAAATTTATGAACTCATGAATCAATGGACGCAGCAGGGAATGGCCGTTGTCTGGATTACATCGGAACTGCCGGAGTTGCTGGCGATGAGCGACCGGATCGTGGTCATGCATAGGGGCTGCATCACGGCCGAATTCTCGGGCGCGGAAGCCACTCAAGAAAAGATTCTCAACGCGGCATTGGGAGACATGGAGACCATGCGACAATGATCGGCGGCCCGGCAATGATGCATCCGAACATGCTGCGGTCAGCCACTGCGCGAGCTTTGGCCGCCCTGATCGTGGTCATGGGGCTGGGGTTGTTCTTTCATGCCGATGGCGCCTTCTATAAATGGGGCACGCACAGGGATATGCTCCGTGCGGTATCCGTATACGGCATGCTGGCGTGCGGGATGACCATAGTGATCATCGCTCGCGGCATCGATCTGTCGGTGGGCAGCGTGCTTGCCCTGACTGCGGTACTGTTTTCGCTGATGACCATCCATTGGCAATGGCATCCGTTGGTTGCCGTCGTGGTGTGTCTGCTGGTCGGTGCTCTATGCGGATCGTTGTCCGGCTTCCTGATCGGCAGATTTGTGATCCAGCCGTTTATCGCGACGCTGGCCGTGATGGTGTTTGCCCGCGGTGTAGCCAAATGGGTTTCCTGCGGCCAAAAAGTCTCCACGGCTGTCCAGCAGGCGGATGGAACCTATCGGTATGTAGCGATCCCCGCTGTTTTCAAGTGGATCAACGCTAAAATTCTTGGCGGCCATGTCACGGTCGTCACGGTTATGTTGCTGGTTTGTATTATTGTTTCCTGGGTTTTGCTGTCGAAATTGCGACCGGGACGCTATATATACGCCATGGGCGGCAATGAAGAAGCTGCCCGCCTCTCGGGTGTTCCGGTCAATGCGGTCAAGGTGCTGGCCTATGGCATGAGCGGTTTGTTTGCCGGGGTCGCCGGCATCTGCCAGGCTGCGCAGGAACGCCAGGGCGACCCGGAAGCGGGCGTGGCCTATGAACTGTCGGCGATCGCGATGGTCGTCATTGGCGGGACGACGCTGCAGGGCGGCAAAGGCAGCATCTGGCTGACGTTGATCGGGATTCTGACCATTGGTTATCTAGAAAAGATTTTGAGCATCAACGCTGTGGGTGAGGACAAGCGCTTGATGCTGACAGGGGTCATCATCATTGCGGCCGTGCTGCTGCAGAAGAAAAAATAACGAAAGGGCGAATACCATGAAATTATTGAGCGTTGTTTTAGTTTTGATTTCCGGGGTGGCGGTGTGTCTAACCGGCTGCAATTCGCGCATGCAGGAAGAGGAGCAGGCTGTTTGGACCATTGGCATGAGCCAGTGCAATCTGGGCGAACCCTGGCGCGTGCAGATGAACGCGGATATCAAAATCGCCGCCGACCGGCATCCTGAACTGAACGTGGTTTATAAAGATGCTCAGAACGATACGCTGAAACAACAGGCCCAGATGGAAGAATTCATCAGTGCTGGCGTCGACCTGATTCTGGTGTCGCCCAAGGAGGCCGCGCCGTTGACGCCTGTGGTGGAACAGGCTTATCAGAAAGGTATTCCGGTCATTGTACTAGATCGCCGCGTACTCGGCGATCAATACACGTGTTTTATCGGCGCCGACAACAAGAAAATTGGCCGTGCGGCAGGCAAATGGATCGTTGAGAAACTCAACGGAACAGGAAAAGTCGTGGAGCTGAAAGGCTTGATGACCTCTACCCCAGGACAGGACCGTCACAGCGGGTTTCGTAAAGGCATCGAAGGCAGCGGGCTCGAGGTGATTTTCGAAGCGGATATGAAGTGGCTCGAGCCCAATGCGCGCAAGGAGATGGAATCGACGCTGTCGCGGTTCGATAAGATTGACTTGGTGTATGCCCATAACGATCCCGGTGCGCATGGGGCTTATCTGGCGGCCCAAGCCGCCGGCCGTGATAAAGAGATGCTGTTTGTGGGCATCGACGCGTTGCCGCATGAAGGCCGGGCCTATGTCAAACAGGGCATTCTGGCTGCCAGCTTCGAATATCCCACGGGTGGCAGGGAGGCCATTGAAACGGCGATCAAAATTCTCGACAACCAACCGGTCGAAAAAGAGATTGTCTTGGGCTCGCGCATTTTTACCCCGGAAAATATAGATCGGGATGGCGAATGGCTGAAAGAGGAATAGCCTGCCTTTACGAGTGGATTCCATCTATGCCTGAGCAGACCAAGAAACATCCGTTGTACACTTGTTACGAGCAACTTGACCAACCGCTGATGGCCGTGGCGTTGCATGATGGTCATGCCGTTGAAAGCGATCTGTTGCTCTGTTTCGCCCTGGACGAAGCTGACCGGCTGCGTGAGGAGGACCCTTTTACCGGGGCACTGACTGAGTGCGCGCCGACGCGAGTTGTCAGCATGGTTTCCCGATTCCAGGTCGATCTGAACCGGCCCGAGTCCAAGGCTGTTTACCGCGTGCCTGAAGATGCGTGGGGTTTGACCCTCTACAAAAAGACGCCTCCGGACGCCCTGTTCAAACGCGCGTTGCAACAGCATCGTGCGTTCTATCGCATGCTGAACTCGCTGGTCAAGCGGTTGCTCGAACGCTATCCGGCCATCGTTGTTTACGATATCCACAGCTACAATCATCGGCGTGAAGGTCCGGACGCTCCGGCAGCCGATCCCGCGGGAAATCCCGATGTCAACATCGGTACGGCCAGCATAGCCGACTGCAAGCGCTGGGCCCCGATCATTGAGGCATTCACCCAGACTTGGCAACGGCATAAAGTGGATGGGCGCTTTTTGGATGTGCGTCAGAATGTCCGTTTCAAGGGCGGTCGGATGGCGCGTTGGTTGCATCGCCGTTTTCCTAGTCATGTCTGTTGCCTTTCCATTGAATTAAAGAAAATCTTTATGGACGAGTGGACCGGCTGTCTGGACCAGGCCGTATACGATGATCTGCGCAAGACCTTGAATGCCTCCGTGCCTGACGTGCTGAATGCCCTGGCAGCCATGCTGGAGCGTCGGCAGTGATCGGCGACACCGCGCAGCCCGACATCGATGACCTGCGTGGGAAACTGCGTGAAGGTCAGCGGATCCATCGGCGTTTTCCGGGTGATGGCATCCTGCACGTGGATCGTGCGCTCCCGTTTTTGTGTGTTTTTCGCCTGCCTTTAAACAGCGCCGATCCGTATACCAGCCGGCTGGTGCGCGGTGAAGCCGTCTACTTGTGTACATCCGAAGGCAAACAGCGTCACGCTGATGCCATGGCGCTGGTTCGGACCCTGGGCACTGAAGCCGTTGCCGCGTTTGGCGCCTTCCTGCTGCTCGAGTTGTGGGCCGCGCCCGAACCAGAAGCGGAAGCGGAAACCGAAGCTGATGAGCCTGACGTGCAACCGCGTTTCACCATTTATACGCGAACCGAGAGCGACGACATGCAAGCCACCTTGAAACAACTGGTCTCCGGCTTGGGTAAATTGAAGGTGCACCAGCGCCAGGCCGAGGTGAATTTGCGCGTGCAGCGTAAAACAGCGCCACCTGGCATGGCGTCGCTGCTGCCGCGCACAGGCGATTCCGGCGCCTGTTTTTCCCTGGGTCTGGAAGTTCGGGCTATCTATTTTAATGCCGTGGAGGGTGCGTTTTATCCCATGATCTTTCGCGCTTTGCACCACGGTCTGTCGCGCAGTTTGCGCCAGGCTTTTTTCGAATTCACCCGTACCATGACGAGCCACCGTCCGCGTCATTTCAAGGCACTGGGTCCGCGCGCTTTTACCCGCCACGTATGGAACATCGATCGGCGCATGGCCGATATTTGTGACGCCTATGACTTTTTACTCCAGGTCACGCCACTGCACCCGCGGCGCGCCTGGTGCAATTTCAAGCGCAACCGTTGCGAAAAGCCGCCCGTGTTTCACTACCGCCCCATGCCGCTCGATCCGGCAGAACTCAAGAAGCGACTCTACAACCTGCCCCTGGACCATGTCGCCGACCCTTCGCTGGCCCGGTTGTTCAGCGAAAAGCGACACGAGATGGACCGGCAGTTGACCATGTTGCAAGACCGTGGCGCAAGTACGTTCATGTATGGTGGCATGCAATTGTACAAGCCCGTGGATGAGGTGTTATGGACGCGCGCCCGGCGATTGCTGGCGGCGCTGCCCCTTATTTCGCACGACGATTTCAGCGGCGGCCGGGTTTCCAGCGAAGCTTTCGCCGCTCGCGCCCGCGCCGAAATCGGACGGCTGCGCGAACAGTGGGACGGCATTGAAGCGCGCGTGACCGTGACCGATGAAATCTCCGGCGTGCTGGCTTCGCGCGGACACTTGCTGGTAGGCGCGGACCTTCACATCACTGCAGCGCGGGTGGAGCCTTTGCTGCAACACGAAGTGGGCACGCATATCTTGACGTATTGGAACGCCAGAACCCAGCCCTTTCAATTGCTGACCTCTGGCCTGGCAGGTTACGAGGAGCTACAGGAGGGCCTGGCTGTGCTGGCCGAGTATTTGCTGCACGGCTTGAACCGCGCCCGGTTGCGCATCCTGGCTGCCCGCGTGGTGGCTGCACGTGCCCTGACCGACGGCGCATCGTTCATCGATACGTTTCGGCTGATGCGCGACGAGTACGCGTTTGACGCCCAAACCGCTTTCAGTCTTACCATGCGTATCCACCGTGGCGGGGGGCTGATCAAGGACGCGATTTACCTGCGCGGTTTCCTGCGCCTGCTCGAATACATCAGCCGCGGCAACGATCCGGCTCGCCTGTTGATCGGCAAATTCGGTTTCAACCTGATCGCCGTCATCGACGAATTGCGTTGGCGCGGTGTTTTGCAAAAACCGCCACTGCAGCCTGCCTGGCTCGAACGGCCGGGACCGCGCAAGCGTCTTGACAAACTCCGCCAGGGGCACATCGAAGATTGTCTGCTGCGCGAAATAATGGCAGACGCATGCCCCGATGAGATGTGCCCCAATCCTTGCGCGGCAAATGACGGGCATCTGCTTTTGTGAGAGGTGCGGTCGGATCGGTTTTGGCGAGCTGTCATCCGCGGATCGCAAGAAGCTGCTTCAATTCAGAATCTTCACGTTTATCGTACTCGCCATTGTTTGCGTTATTGTCATTGCCGTCCTATACATCTAAGGGTTCACGGGAAGATAAGTTTGCGTGAATTTGCAGGAATAGTGAAATAAATATGTCGAAACATACAACAAAGCCGCATGGGATGAATTGCCCCTAAATGGTGAAGTTGTTTTTGCGCATACCCTAAGCCCTTATGTCCAGTTCAGCAAGGCTTTGACCTGTTCCAGTTGCTGCTCGGATTCGCGGCGGATGCCGATAATGTCGTCGGCGAGCAGGTTGAGCGCAAGGGTTGTTGGATGACACTGCAAGTCGCCGTCAGGTTGTTGGTAGGGATTGTGGCCCATGTGATCGGCCAATGTATTGGCGAATTTCACCACGTAGATTTCCTGCGAAGGCTGTTCATCGAGTTCGGTCAAATCGTGTTCCAGGGCGATATTGATAAAACGTTCGGGAAAGTGCCAGTGCTGCAACAGGGATGCGCCGAAACGAGTGTGTTGTTCGTCCATGTTGGCGCAGAGCCGGCGGATGTCTTCCTGGCTGTCCAGTTCGCCGGAACGTTCCAGCTCGGCAAAGATCCAGATGATGAGCAGCCGGCCGATATCGTGCAGCATAGCCATGGTATACAGTGCGGCTGTACGCTGCAGGTGAAGCACGCGGCATAAAGCACAGGCTGCGATGCCCCCGGTCAGGGCGTGCAGCCATATTTTTTCAGCCAACTCGTCCAGGATCGGATTGGGCAGCAGACGAATGCGTCCGTGGACCAATTTTTCAAGTAAACGGCACGTGCCGAATATGCCGAGTCGTTCCGCGGCCTGGTCCAGCGTGATGTTTTCTTTCAGGGCGATGACAGGTGGCTTGTTGGCTTCCGCGAGCAAGTTGGCGCTCAAAGCCAGGTCTATTTTGGCCAGGTTTTTGATTTTGCGAATATCTTCGTTGGTGTGCAACGCGACTTTCAGCGCTGCGCTGACCCGGTAGTAAGGCGGCAGGTTGATTTGCCGGTTGTTCAGGTAGCTCATGATATGGGTAAGCATTTTTTCCCGGTTTTCGGCTGTTTCGATCGCGGCCGAGGTCCCGCTCTTGCCCGTAGCGACGGTCGTGACGCCGATGTTGTGTTTCTTGATCAGATGCAGGATTTTTTCACGGTTAACCGGTTTGACCAGGTAATCGTCACAACCCATGCGAATACAGTTGATCACCTCGTTGCGCTCGGCCGATGCGCTGACCATAATGATGCGCGAACGGTCTTCATGGGGGACGCGACGCGCTTTTTCGATGATTCGGATATCGTTCAAAACATCCTGGCCGCCGCGGCCGGGCATGAGGATATCGAGCATAATCATGTCAAAAGGCGTTTGCTTGACAAAAGCTCGTTTAAAAGCCACTACGGCAAGAGCGCCGGAGTCAACGCTTTCAAATTCGCCGAATTCGCTCACAATGGCTTCCATCTTGGCCCGGCTGACCAGATCGTCGTCAACAATTAATGTTTTCATGTACCACTTATAACCTTGACCAAAAACATGCGCAAACATAACTTCACCATTAAGGGGCAATTCCTGCAAATTCGTGCCTGTCGGCTGGGCGACTTACCTCCACAAATGGCGAACTTCTTTTTGCGCACGTCTTTTTTCGCACACTCTAAATATACAACATTAATCTGTGCATTACCACAAAAAAGTTACCTGTCGCGGGAGAACGGGTTATGGTTAAAACGGTATGTGGCGCAGGACAAAGGATGCGCGGTATTGGTGGGGAGTCATGCCGTAGTGCTGTTTGAACAGCTTGTAGAATTGAGCCAGGCTTTTGAAGCCGGTATCCATGGCTGCGGCATAGATTTCTACCTGGGGATCGCTCAACAGCTTGGCTGCGTGTTGAATCCGCTTTTCGTTAATGAACTGTGTCGGTGTCATATTCAGGTAGCGGCGGAAGCTGGCGCACAGGTGTTCCTGGGTGCAGGGCATGACCTGCTTCATGGCGCGCAGCCCGATCGCCAGTTTGTCCGGTTGTTCCATGATGCGACATAATTCAGCCAGCCAGGCGGGCAGGCTATCCGCTTCGGTCTGCCCTTGTTCCTGGATAAAGTGCCTGGCAAAAATTTCGGTCAGCATGGCCTTGGCCAGGGAGCGCGCCGGCAGCCCATTGCAATCCAGCGCCATGATGCGCAGACACTGCAGCGCCAGCTCCCGCATTTCGATAGGGGCAAGGCTGAACCGTGGCGGCAGGCGCGGCGCGGTAAACCGCTGGAGCAGGCCGGGCGCCTCAAGGAATTCCGCTATAGCCTGCAAATAGGCCCGGTTGAAAGCGACATTGATCAGTTCGCACGAGTGGGCCTCGATCTCCGTGAATGCATGCCGGTCCGCGGCGCGGAAAATCACCAGGTCGCCCGAGTACAACACCTGGTTTGCTCCATTGATGGCATGGTTTATGCAACCACTCACGGTCAGCAGAAATTCCGGGAAGACATGGTCGTGCAGCATGACCGCGCCAGCATGCAATTGGTGACAGGTCACCGCTGCACCGGCTTTGGCGAAAAAGGTGGAATCGTTCACGGGGCGGCCAATCACGTGGGTGGTGATGTTGATCCCGCTGAGCGAGCGGACGCATTCGTCCGTTTTGGTGCAGATGCGCACGGCCATCTTAACATTTCACAATCGTCATTAATATTGAGTAAACATTTGGTCTATTTTTGGATTTCATTCTTAATATCGTGTAATTATACCAGAAGAAGACGATGTGCAAGAAAAAACGATGAACCATGAGGAGATTGCGATGGGAACGTATACAGCGGAAGCGATTCGGGCGAAGACGGCAGACCGGCAGCCGGATTTCGATAATCTTTTGAAGGTCTTGCGGCGCGAAATACCGCCGCGTTTCACGTTGTTCGAGTTTTTCCTGAACGGCGAACTGGAAAAAGACCTGGTTGGTCCGGAGTTGGCCCAACAGTGCGACAACGGCGAGTTGACCTGGGATGCGTTGCGTTTCAAGGCCTGGTTGCATGCGGGATACGACTATGTGACCAAAATCTGCCTGCCAATACAATTCCCCGCAGGTGAACACGCGCAGAAACATACGCGATCAGCCAACGACGGCGTGGTGATTCACGACAGAGCCACTTTTGACGCCTATGCCTGGCCTGAGCCGGAGAATCTGGATCCGGCCCCGTACCTCGAGCAGGTCAAAGATCTGCCCGAAGGCATGAAAATCATCGCCCATGGGCCAGGCGGCGTGCTGGAAAACGCCACCAACCTGATCGGTTACGAGAACATGTGTTTCTTGATCGCTGACGAAGACGAGTTGATCGAACAGGTCTTTAACGAAGTTGGCGCACGCCTGTTGAAGTATTACGAGCTGGCCGTGGAGTTCGATTCGGTCGGCGCCATTATCAGCAACGACGACTGGGGATTCAAGACGCAAACCATGATCAGCCCCGCTGATATGCGCAAATACGTGTTCCCCTGGCACAAGAAGATTGTTGCCGCGGCCCACAAGGCAGGCAAGCCGGCCATCCTGCATTCATGCGGTCAGATGGTTGAAGTATGGGGCGACATCATCGACGATATTCAGTTTGACGGCAAGCATTCCTACGAGGACAACATCGTCCCGGTGGAAGAATCGTATGAGCGTTGGGGCGAGCGTGTTGCGATCCTGGGCGGAATCGACCTGGATTACGTTTGCCGCAAATCGCCCGGCGAGGTGTACCAACGTTCGCGGGCCATGCTGGAAAACGCGTCCGCCCGCGGCGGCTATGCCCTGGGTACAGGCAACAGCGTGCCTGCCTACGTACCGTTCGCGAATTACTATGCCATGATCGGCGCCGTGCTGGATTGATCCGTTGTCAGCATGTCAACGTTGGTCCGCGGCGAACGGCACGACATCTCCGGTCTCCAGGCAGCAGATTGCGACCGAAACGTGTGTAGGCCGGATTTAGTCCGGTCAGGACATCGATAAAGTGTGAGATGCCGCGTTTGGGTTCGCTAGATCCCTTATTTTTCCAACTGGATCGCCATTAACCTGTCCAGCAATTGGTCGGCGGTTTTTTCCAGCACGTGCATGGGGGGCAGACGGGTGCGCTTCAGGTATTGGGGATCGTATTCACGATCATTCAAATAGTGATCCCAAAAATATTGCGCCTTTTCCTTGAATTTGACTGCGTCCACGCCGCGGCCCTGGGCAAGCAGTATGTTTTGCTGAATCAGGGAGCCTTCAATCATGGCCAGGACATTGTGGCGCTCCTGGTGTTTGAAAGCATAATCCGCGGTCTCTTTGTAGATGTCCTGCAACGAGCGACCGCGTTCCTTGGGATACAACTCCTGTAGACGTCTGTACAGGGCCTCGACAAGATCCATGCGGCCGTAACAGTAGCAGATTAAAAGGGAGTCTTTCAGGAAATACTCATAGGCGCTTTGGAATGTGGGCGTATCTTCGACGCCGGTGATCGCCTCTTCATAAGCTTTACAGGCATTGGGCAGCAGTTCCAGGTTGGGCAGGCCCGCGTAGATTTCTGTATCCTTGTCAAAATAGAGGCGGCCGCCCTGGAACGAATCTTTCATCGCCGTGTAGATCATGCGCAGCAGGACCAGGCGATTGAATTCACGCGCATAGGGCAACCCCATATAACTCCAGTAAAGGGCATGGGTATGGGGTACGCGCCAATCAAACGGGCCGTATTTTTGGTCGACCTCCTGCATTTTATCCGGGTATAGCTTAAAAATCGTTTCCATGCGGCGCCTGCGATGGTATAGCAGGATTTCACGACCGACCGGCTCCCGAGACAGCAAATCGACCGCGTCGGGGGGCAACTGGTCCAGTTCAATGAACTCCTTGCTGAGCGGATATAGGTTCATGGCTTTCAGCGCATCGACCAGTTTGGGTACGCCAGGGCGTTTGAGCAAAGTCTGTTCGTCGTTGGCGGCAGCCAGCAGGGCGGCATAATCGGGGCGCGGACCGCCCAGCAGCACATCCATGTCTTTGGCCAGCGACAGTTTGAAATGCCAGTGCACCTGGTCGCTGATCGAGCCGATCTTGTGCTGGTAGATCCAGCCCAATTCACGATAGATCATGGGATCGCCCTTGTTGTAGCGCAGCCCTTCGTCGCGCAGCAATTCGATGCCGTGCTGGATCCAGCGCCAGTGATCTTCTTTTTCGGTCATCATCACGCTGATGTTGTAGGCCATGTTCCAGGCATGGAAAGCCCAGATATCCGCGGAACGCGGATTGAGCTTGGTGATCCAGTCAGCGAGTTGGACCAGTTCGAAATACTTGCCCTCGGATTGCAACTGGGTGATCCGGAACCAGAGGAAGTCGATCAACAAACCGCGAAAACCGCCCAATGCAATGGTGGTGAAGGCAATCAACGGCGGCATGTTTTCCAGTGCTTCGGCCTTGACCAGGTGGTGTTCTTCGCGCAAGGCTACCAGGGACTCCTGGCGTGAGCCTGCCAGCAGGAAACAGGCGACGGCGACCGAAATGATCAGGAGCTGACTGTGTTTGCGTAGGTTCTGCATAACGTTTTTCATATTCGATCCTGTTTTCGCTTCACCACGGTTGCTCATTCTCGTTTCTACATGGGTAGGGCCAATTCGCGTCGGCGCAGAATCCAACTGCTCAACCATAGGAGGATACCGCAGTAAAGCAGAATCCGGTAGAGCAGCACCGACCCGATCAGCATCCAGGAAACCAGCCGGCCGGTGGACAACAGATCCAGCGGGTTGGGACCCAGGATGGGTTCAATGAAAAAGTAGAGCGCCTTGAAGAAAAGCGTGTAAAACCGTTCCCACGCGTTGAACTGTTCGCCCAGCGCTTCGCGTAGGGTCATTTCGCCGGCGCTCTTCTGAATGAACCGGTCGAGCAGCGTCAACGTCAGGATGAACATCGAGGCGAACGCGGCCACAGGCATGGAATACAGAGCGCCCATGCTCACGCCGATGGCGCTCAGAAAGCAGAGATACAGGTAGATCACCAGCAACGACCGAAGATAATTCATTTCGAACGTGCCGACATAAGCGAGCAGTTCAAAGCCGTCCTCTGTATCGAAGAAAAGCGTGGCCACGCTGTGATGATTGGCGCATTCGACGTTGAGCATCTGGCCGGGCTGACCGATGCCGGCTGGAATTTGGAGCATGTGCCGTGACCGTTGCGAAACGCGCAGCGCATTGGTAAAGACGTTGTCCGGCTGGCCTTCAGCATAGATCCTCCAGGACAGCGGCAGTTCCCCGACATAGATATGCGATGACGAAAACTTATACTCCAGGTGCAATTTCTGGTCAGGATCGTAATCGTTCGGCAGCGGGAAGCGGAACGTATTGTTGGTTTTTGCGCCTACGGTCAACAACTGGGTTTTGATGTGGCGCCGTTGCATCTCGAGAATTTCAGTCTGGGAAATTCCATGGGTCGTGTTGGTTTTGTTGGCTTTCTCCAGTTCGCGCTTCAACTCGGCTTTCTTGTGCTCCACGGCTTTGCGGAATTTTTCTTCCAGGCCGGGAAAGTGCGGTTCCAGCGATTCACGCGCGACCAGAATCTCGCGGCGTAGCCGTGGCCGGTCTTTGCGGTAACGCACGCTGGTGGTCGTGCGTAATAGCAGGCTGTAGATCACAATGCCCGAGAAAAGCAGCAGGATGAATGTCAATGCGTTTATGCCTAGCCACTTGCCGAGCCAGCACTGGGTGGCGCGGACCGGTTTGGTCATGGTCATCTGGATCTGTTTGTCTTCGATTTCCATGGAAATAGCCGCGCATCCGGTCCAGATGACCAGGATCGAGAGCAGGATCTGGACTAGGCCCAGGGTATAGCTGAGCATGACGCGTACATGCCCCTCCAGCGTGCCGTCGCCCTTGATGGTGAGCGGCAGGGTCACAATGACCAGCAGCAGGAGCAGCAACATGCTGAGCACCACCCTGGAGCGGATGGCGCTGCGAATGCTTATGATGGCTATGGCCAGGATCTTCTGCATGACGGCATCACTCTGATTGGGTTGCTTGATGGTTATTATCCGGTTTGTCCGGTGCATCGCCGCTCAGGTAACCACTGACACCATGCGTCGGCTTGGCGCCCGAATCCGAGGTGTCCACCTGGCGCGCGCGTTCGATCACTTCGAGGAAGAACTGCTCCAGGTCCTTGTGCGGATGATCGATCTCCGGTTCCTGGCCCAGCACATCCTTGAGCGCTGCGCGGGCCTTGTTCAATTGTTCCTCGGATATGTCCGGCAACATCATGCGGTAGACCTGGCGCACTTCGAGCAGGTCCTTGATGGAGCCCTGGGCCTGGACCTGGCCGTTATAGAGAATGGCGATCCGATCGCAGACGTCTTCGACGTCCGCCAGCAGATGCGAGGAGAGGAGTATGGTTTTCTTCCTTTTGGCCAGGGTCAGGATCAAGTCTTTGACCTGGCGGCAGCCGATGGGATCCAGACCGGACGTAGGTTCGTCGAGAATAACCAGGTCCGGATCGTTGATCAGGGCTTGCGCCAGGCCGATGCGGCGGGCCATGCCCTTGGAAAACTCGGAGACCAGCCTGCGCCGGGCATGGGTCAAGCCCACCATGTCCAGGAGGTCGCTGATGCGCGCGCGCCGCACCCTGAGATCCATATCGAAAAGGCTGCCGTAATAGTCCAGCGTCTCTTCCGAGGTGAGGTATTTATACAGGTAGGATTCCTCGGGCAAATAACCGATGCGCTGCTTGGTTTTCACGTCGCGCGGTTCGCTGTCGAGTACGCGCAGATGCCCGCTGGATGGATGCAGCAGGCCCAGAATCATTTTGATGGTCGTGCTTTTTCCCGATCCGTTGGGGCCTAGCAGACCGTAGATTTCGCCGGGCCGTACGTCAAACGAGACGTTCTTGACCGCGTGGACCTTGGGCCGCAACCAGAAATCGCGGAAGATCTTGTTCAGGTCCACGGCCTTGATGATGTGCTGGTTATCCGCAGCGGTCTGGCTGACCTCCGCTTGCGCCTTATCATCTGTTTTGCCTGCCATAATTCGATAATCCTTCCTTCCGGGATTGCTATTTGAGTTCCATCTTTCTGAACATGGCCAGTCCCAGCAGCAGCACGCCGCCAATGTAGAAAAGGGCATAGACGCCCACTTTGCCGACATAGGACCAGGGTACTTGTTCCGCGATGCGCAATGCGTCCGTGACCCAGAAATGCTGCCAATTGGGGATCAACCGATAAAGCAGGCCTGCCAGGAAATGGGTCTGAGCGAAGCGGCCGAACATGTGGTCCGACATCAGACCGAGCAAAAAGATAATGCTGCAGATCGTAAGCGTAGGCACGGTATCTAGCGAAGTGGCCAGGCTGACCGCGATTGCGGCCAGCACCATGACCGCCATGGCGATCAACGTGCTCAACGGCGTCAGGTTCCAGGCATAGAGCGCGCCGAACGATATCCAATGGCCTTTATTGTCGATGAACGCCGCAAACAGGAAGGCGCAGAATACGCAGACCATCAGCATGAGGAATGCGGTTGAGCAAAATGGCCGACCGCCGATGTAATTGACAACCGCGGAGATCAGGTAGGCCAGGCCAACGGCAAGCAATAATGGGCCGGCCGACCACCAGTCGATGAAAAACGCCTCAGCAGCGGTGCGGGCGCTTATGATCGTGGCCATGGCCAGGGTCAGCGAAAACATGAGCATGACCTGAGCTACACCCGTGAACTTGGCCAGGAAAAAGATATGGCGCGCCACGGGTTTGCTCAAAACGGCCGAAGCCGTTCCTTTGTGAATTTCACTGGAGAGCGAGGAACAGGCTGAATAGCAGCCGATGAGCAGGCCGCTGACAAAGTGTAGCGCCAGCGCGCTGTCACAAATCAGGATCATGTTTTCGCGCAAGGTAAAGGCTACGCTCAGCGGTAGCACGCCGATAAAGGCAATGGTAAATGTAAACAGCAAAAGGGTAATCGGCTGCCGGATAGCTTCCAAACTGGTAAGCCACGAAATTGAACAGAATTGATGCCATGAAAGTGTTATTCGGTTAATTAGTTCAAACATACCACATTCTTTCCTGCCCATCCATACATTCAGACAACTAATCCAT
Organism: uncultured Verrucomicrobiota bacterium; assembly: GCA_964580325.1. Taxonomy (GTDB): domain Bacteria; phylum Verrucomicrobiota; class Kiritimatiellia; order CAYTQP01; family CAZOLK01; genus CAZOLK01. The sequence continues at coordinate 16,295 of CAZOLK010000021.1, forward strand.
GAAATACTAAACCTGGAACCCACTCATGTATTCATTAGTTCCTCACCTTACCGACATTTCTTCAATTAGTTCCTCACCTTACCGACATTTCTTCAAGCTTCATGTTCAAAAAAAATCGTACCCTCAAAAACGTAGGCGGCAGGGCCGGTTAAGGTGACTGACGTCAGGGTGTCGTCTTTCGCGACCGGGTAATCAACGGAGAGCAGGTAACCGCCGGCACAGGTGACCGACACGGGCGGCGTGACCAAGCCGTGCAGCCCGGCAATCAAGGCGCAGGCGGTCATGCCCGTGCCGCAAGCCAAGGTCTCGGCTTCGACGCCGCGCTCATAGGTTCGTACGCCAATGGCCGACGGACCTAGTACGGTCATGAAATTGGCGTTGGTCCCGGCCGGTCGAAACGCGGGATGATAGCGGATGGCCGCGCCCATGACGTCAATATCGACGCCCGCCAGGTCGTTGGGTCGTACCACAACATGGGGTACGCCCGTGTTGATAAAATCCGCTTCCAGTGTCCGGCCGTTTTCCAGGTCCAGCTTCAGGGATAAGCGTTGATCCGTGGGCGGTGTCAGGTGCAGCTTGACCTGGTCGCGCTGGATTTCGGAACGCAGCATGCCGGCCATTGTATCGATGCGCATGTCCGCCGGCGCGGCGCCGAGATCGTGGGCAAAGCGCGCTGCGCAGCGAGCGCCATTGCCGCACATCTCAGCCTCGCGACCGTCGGGATTGAAGAAGCGCATACGAAAATCGGCCTTGTCCGAAGGCTGAATGAAGATAAGACCATCGCAACCGATCCCGGTCCGGCGTAAGGCGATCTTTTCCAGTGCGGTCTGGTCAGCCAGCGGCGTGGTCATGGGCCGGTCATCGACCATGATGAAATCGTTGCCGGCGCCGTGCATTTTCTTGAAGTCCAGTTTGTGTTGCATCGTCTTTCTTTCGTCATTTGGTCATGGGTTATTCGTCATTAGGCTTCGATCATGGCCTATTGCACCGCCGAACCGTGAAGGGAGCATGCCGGGTATGTGCCGACGGCATGGATCTCATACATTCCTCCGGACGGGCAGGTTGGGAAACCGTCCGGCAGATAAGGCACCAAGTCCTGGAGTGTAGGTATGTCGCCGGTCTTCTTTCCCTTGTCCAGGGCCCACATCTCCTTGGCAACGGCGATCTGGCGCATGTGGTTTAGGCAGGTCCGACCGGTCGGCGTGTCGCGCGGTTCGCTTCGAGGTTCCGGCTGTTCCGGTTGTTCCGGCTGTTCCGGCTGTTCCGCCGGTTGTACGACTGGTGTTTCCGGCTGGACTGTCGCGGCGCTGGACGTTGCCGCATGTTTAAAAGAGTACCATGTAGACGCGAGCAGGCCCATCATGCTCATGGCCAACAGCGGATGCTGACCACCGAGTGAAAAACGTGTGTCGAACAGAACGCCATCCGAGCTGTTGACCTGCACCATGGCTGTATAGCTGTTGCGCAACTGCTCAAGCAGGTTGGCGCTCAATCGCTGCAATCGGGGGTTTTCGAGATCGGGCGATTGCGCGAGCATTTCGCCCTGCAAACGCATCAACACATCGTTGAAATACAGGCTGCTGTAGACGATGCCGTTCATGGCTGTGGGCAAATGGGGGAAAGCCTTGATAAAAGCGGGATCGGTATGCAAGCCGCCTTCGGTTTGCGCCTCGAGTGCCTGCTCGATTATGTCGGGTGTTGTGCCGATAAGCAAAACGTCTTTGTCTTGCGCTAACGTCATCATGCCTGGGAAGGGCGGAGGCAGCGGCATGTTGATCCCGTGCAGAGTCACGGAGCCGAGTTGTTTCTTGATCAGGGGAACCCGATTTTCCTTCAGCTTTTTCAGCAGCAGGTTGAGCAATTCGTCGCTCTTGTTTTCGATCGTCACCAGCATGTTCGGAACGGGAATCCGCGGCGCATCCTCATCCCCCAGATTGAGGTGATTCGTGCGGGAAAGCTGCAGTGAAATGCAAAACTCCTGGCCCAACGACTGGACCAGTCGTTGAATACTAATCAGATCGAAGGATTGGATGGCATGTATTTTGTGTTTGAAATTTTCCGCCATGGTCGCGCCGCCGAATGCTTCTATGCCGTCAAGCAGCAATGCCCAGAGTGCGGGTAGATTGGCGGTGGAGATCCACAGCGCCGCTGTATCGGCAGGCTGGTAATCGAGGGTGACGAGTTTGCGCGGCATACCGCCCAGGCATTTCCAGAGCGGCGCTGATTCAGGTATTTGCGAACTGCCGATGAAACACCGCGAACGCCAGGTCATGGAATCGACTGGCGCCAGGCTTATGCCGATGCCGTCAACGGCATAGAGCCCGATCCAGCGCGCGATTTGGTCAATGGTCTTGGTTGTCTGGAAAAGCTGCTCCATGTCCCGCGTTTGCGCTGGATCGCCCATCATGCGCGGCAAGGTTTGCAGTAAACGGCGAAAACCGACTTCAAAAGACTCCGCATTGAGGACGAACACCAGGTCGCCGTCAATATCGAGTTTCGGGGCCATATCGCGCAATAAAAGGCTTTTCTGGGCATGCCGCGTCGCTGGTAAAACGCCCAGGCCCAGATCTCGTTCCAATTGATGGATTTTAATTTCCAACGCCCTGTCCGGCGATATGGCGAAACTCTGCCGGTACAGTTGCAAAGCTTCATGTTTATGGCCTTTGACCTCGAGATACCCGGCTTCATCGCGCAATTTCCGCGCATTGCGGGATTCCTCGGCCGAAACAGCAAAAGCAGCCATGGCCATGGCCAGGACCAGGCTGGACAGTGCAATCCGCATAGCGCAACTCGTTTTCATGCGTTTCTCCTAAAAAAGCATGGTTTACAATCTATCCCGGAACTATAGCGGAGCAGACGAGAAATGTCACTCGATTTCGAGGGAGAGTGTGTCGGGTGTCGGGTGCAATCCGCAATCTTTTCTACCACGCTTTCTCCGCCCAACGGAAAACGGCTTTGCGTTCGCCGGCGCTCATCCGGGCCAGGTTGCGATAGGCCATGGCAATGCGCGGATTATGCTGCAGCTTGTCGCGGTGCCTTTCAAAGAAATGCCAATACAGGCTGTTGAAGGGGCATGCGCCGTCTCCGTGACGCTTTTTCCGGTCGTAACGGCACGTTTTGCAGTAATCGCTCATCTTATGAATATAGGATGCCGTGGATACATAGGGTTTGGTGGCCACCAGACCGCCGTCGGCGAACTGGCTCATACCGCGCGTGTTGGGCGCTTCGACCCAGGGCACTGCGTCGATGTAAATGCCCAGGTACCAGCGGTCCACCGCGTCCACGTCCAGGCCGGCCAGCAGCGCGTAATTGCCGATGAGCATCAGCCTTTGGATGTGGTGGGCATAGGCTGTGTCCAGCGATTGACCAATGGCCTGAGCCAGGCAGTTCATGTCCGTTTCGCCGGTCCAGAACCAGTCGGGCAGCGGACGTTTGTGTTCGAAATAGTTGAGGTCCAGGTAGTCTGGTGCATGGGCCCAGTAGACGCCGCGCATGAATTCGCGCCAACCCAGGATCTGGCGTACGAATCCTTCGACCTGATCCAGGCCAGCCGCGCCTTTGCGCCATTGTTCCAGTGCTGCGTCAAGGACTTCGCCCGGGTGGAGCAGTTTGACGTTGAGCGCAAACGACAAACACGAATGGAACAGGGTTTTCGACTGCACGGTCATGGCATCCTGAAACCTGCCAAAGTGCGCCAACCGTTTTCGGGCAAAGATGCGCAACCGTTCCAAGGCCTGTTCACGGGTTACTGGCCAACTGAAATGTGCCGCGTCGACGTTGCCGAAAAAACGCAGGCCAGCTTTGCGGATATCGGTGTACACGGCGCTGCAGTCATTGTCGCAGGACAGCATGGCCGGCAGGGGTGGATTACCGCGCCAGGCGCCGCGGTTATCCGCATCGTAGTTCCAGCGACCGGACTCGGGTTGGTCGCCGCGCATGAGGATGCCGTGTTTTTTGCGCATGGCGCGATAAAAGGTTTCCATCAGTTTGCGTTTGCGGCCGCTGAACAAGCGTGCATACTCGTCGCGCTCGGTCAGAAAGTGTTCGCTGCCCACCATGCTCCAGGGCAGGCCCAGATCCCGGGCGATCCCAGCCAGTTCGCGGTCCAGTCGCTGGTCGTCGGGCGCCATGTACTCAAAGCGTTCAATCTTGTATTTGCGCGTCAGCCAAGCCAGGTTGGCGGCAAACGACTGGCGGTTGTTCGTGTCGCCAATGCGCAGGTAAACCACACAGAGCCCTTTGTTGCGCAGGGTGTCGGCAAAAAGGCGCATGGCCTGGAAAAAGCCGATCAGTTTCTGGACATGGTGCAGCACGCAGTCGGTTTCCTGGCGCACCTCCATCATGACGTAAAGGAAGTCCGGATCGTGAGCGCGAAACCACGAGTGGTTCTCATTCAGTTGATCGCCCAGAATCAGGCGTAGTGTCTTCATGAAATTCTCAATCCGAAATCCGCAATCAAAAGAACGTCTGCTTCCCGATATTCTCGGCTGTGCGCTGGCGCCAGCGCAGGGCTTCATCGGCGCGCATGAAATCGATTGGATTGTAGCGATCGGTCAGGATCGGCGCCTGGCTGATGTCTGGCGTCACGCTCAGGTCGGCGATGGCTTCGCTGATGGGATCCACGCCTGTAAAATCGCCGATAATATCGAGCCAGGCGCGGTTGAAGATCACCTCGTTATCCGAAGCGAACACCGTGATGGTCTGGACATCGTCGCCGTGTTCGCCGCGAATGGCGCGCAGATGCGGAAAAACCTGGCCCAGGGTTTTATAGAGGGCGGCAAACGCTTGGCCGGTCGGCGCTCCGATAAAGTTCATGACCACGACGCCGCCCGGTTTAAGCACGTTGCGCGCGGCCCGAAACACCTCCACGCCTGCCAGGTAGAACGGGAAGCGATCGCCGGAATAGGTGTCCATGACGCAAAAGTCGTAAAGTTTTTCGCATTGCTCCAAGTAACGACGTCCGTCCGCGGCCACGGCGTCCCCCTTGAACTGGAAGTAGTCGCGCGCCAGTTGGATGATAGCCGGATCCAGGTCAACGCAATCCACGCTCATCTCGTATTTCATCAACAGGCTGGCGGTCATGCCGCCTGCCAGACCGATGACCAGCACATTCGCTCGAGCTGGATCGTCGACCAGGTAGGGGATCAGTTCCTGGTAATAGTGGTTGCGCAACCCATCGCTCTTGGCTATGGCGGCGACATCGAGCGGTATGCCGGTCTGAACAATGCCATCCACAACCAGCAGGCGGTAGTGCGCTTTTTCCAGAACCACCATGTGGCCGTGCGCCGAATCGCGGACCGCGATCACCTTGACCGGTTCGCCGTCAGGCGCGATATAGGCCAGGCCCACTTTGGCGCCCACCTGGGGCAGCGCGCATACGCCCCCGGCCACGAGCAGGGCCGTGGCTCCGCGCACGCCGACATCCAGCATCAGGCCGAAAGCACTCAGCAACACTAGGGCCATGCCGACCAGTTTAAACGAAGCTGGCGTGCCCAGCGCCGGTATCATCCAGAGCGCCGTAGCCAGCGTACCCAGCACGCTGCCCAGCGTCGAGACCGCATAAATCGTACCTGCGGTTGCACCCACGTGACGGCTGTCGCGACCTAACAGCCCGATGATGTATGGGCTTGTCATACCCAGCAGGCTCAGGGGTAGAAAAAAGACCACCAGCGAACTGACCAATGCCCCGCCCTGCAGGCCGAGATGATCGTAGCACCAGCGCAGCAAGGGACCGGCCAGGGGACAGAACGCACTCAGCAGCGCCGCGACCAGCAGCATACCGTACAGACCGGAGGCGCGACCGATCCGGTCGGCCAGGCAACCGCCGAGATAATACCCGGCTGCCAGCGAAAGCAGCGTCACGGCGATCATCGCCGCCCAGACCATCATGCTGCCACCATATCCCACGCTCAACATCCTCGCGCCGAGTACCTCCAACACCATGATCGTCGCGCCGCAGACAAACGCGGTCAATACCAGCCAACTTTTTTGCCAGGCCCCGAATTTCATGGCGCTGCCCCCGCGTCGGGCTTGGGCAGATCCAGCCGGGCCAGACCCGTGTAGGTGGATAACCATAAACGGCGCCCATCCGCCGATGCGCACAGAAACTTGGGAATGAACAATTCCTTTATATAATAACTGGGCGCCGCTGCGTTTTCCACGGTCCAGAGGAAATTGCCCACTGAGCGATCACGCAGGTAGCGCCGGATATTCTTGGGTTGCTTGATTTCTTTGAATTGCCAGCTCTGGACCGGGCGCGGGGCTTTGTCGCCGGGAGCCAGCGGCATCCAGGTTTTGCCGTTCAAACACAAAGCTTCGGCATCGATCACCGGCAGAGCGCCCTCCAGTTGGCTGGGCAGGCGTCCCAGCAGTGACTGTTTACTCGTCACGCAGACACGGCCCTGGCCGTCAAGGTAAAAGTGATCGACCTGGCGATCACTGAAAGCGACCTCGATGCAAAAAACACCGGTGCTCAGGTCAAGGCTGCTGACCAGACCGCGAT
>CAZOLK010000021.1:22806-39549 GCA_964580325.1 uncultured Verrucomicrobiota bacterium
TGTACAGGCGTCCTTCGTGCTCCAGGGCGGTCACGGCGCGCCAGTAAAAACGGAACGGGGCGCCGAGTACGCGCCGCCATTTATTTTCGGACACGTCAAACCAGGCCGCGCCTCCCTGGGTTACCGCCCAAATCACGTTGTCGATCAGGAACAGGTCCAGAATGTCGTCATGGCCCACGGCTTTGAGTACCGCTTCACCCTTATTGGAAATATTCAGCACCAGCGGCTGTTCGCCCTGCAGGCCCAGAGCGGCTGGATCGTGCAGGAAGCCCGCGGTCCAGTCAGCGGCAGGACCCTGTCGGCTGGCGATCTGGTTGATGCAAGGCCAGTAACCGCTGAAATAATGGGCCGGGAAGAGCCGTGTCCGGGCAAATACATGGTTGCGACCGACGCACAGGCCGCGCACGATCTGGGGCACGATCCCGTCCTCGCCGCCATAACCGTCCTGTCCGCAGATCCAGCGCTTTTCGAATTGCGGTAGCGGCAGCGACCAGCTCTGTCGGCCTTCGCCTTTCTGCGCGGCCGGGTCCAGGGTATGCAGGCTCAAACCAGTGATGTCGAACACGGTTTTCTTGACATAGGTCATGCCCGGATGGGCGGCCTTGATGCGATACGCGCCTTGCGCCGTGACAGCCCAGACCCGATGGTCCGGCCCCTGGGCCAAGCATTGAGGTTGACGTGCCGACGCCCCGTCAAGTTCGGTCCAGCAGGTCCAGGTCTGCTCCTTCACCTTGAAACGGGCCAGGCCGCCCCCCTCGCTGATCGTCTCTTTTTTATTGGACGTTGTCTTGGGTTCCGCGGTCACCCATAAATCCTGGCCGAACGGCTCCAGGAAAGCGAGCCTTCCGGGTGCAAGGTCAGCAGGCTCTTTAAAGGTCTGCTTCTCACCCGTGGCTGGGTCGTAAGACTCGAGCGCGCCGGGTTTGAGGTACCAGGCGCGGTTGTTCAATGCGCGGAGTTCCCAGCCCTGGCCGGCGACATGTTGCCAGTCGCCGTTTGGTTTCAGCGCATAGACGGCGCCGTATGAACCGGTCATCAGGCAGCCGCCGATATCCACGGGCGATTGAATGAAATGGCGTGTTCGCTCTTGCCAGAGCGGCATCCAGATGCCGCGCTCCACGGCCTGAACAATGCGCGACGCAGTGGGCAGCAGCGGCAGGCGTTTGGTCGTGCCGTCGGACGCGGCCACCAGCCAGACCGCCTCATCGGTCAGGATCCAGGTATGATCCGCGCCAACGCATACGGCGGCATAACGTGCGTTGAATCGCGGTTTGTCCAGTATCCGCCCTTCTTCGATGGACAGCGCGGTTACGCTGCCGCGTTGGATAACCCAGACAATACGGCCGTCGCTGTCCAGATCGTAGATCGGCGCATCCGGCAACCCCTGCTCCAGGCCATAGATCCGGATCTGTTTTTTGAGTACCGGATCGATCTGAATCACCTGCGTGTCAGTGGCCAGCCAGAGGAAGCGCCGGTCATGCGTTTTTGCGGTGATGGCGCCAACCATGTTATAATAACGAGCGGTCAACGCTTGAGCACCATGCAGATTCGCGGGCACCGAGGCGTGTTGGTTTGCATGGGTCATGGCGCATTGATTGCAGCGCATCCGGCGCCAGAGTTCATGGGCGGCGCGGTCGCGTTCGCTGGTGTAATCGAGCACGGTCAACCAGTCATCGCCATCACGCTGCTGAACCTGCCCTCTAACGCGTACATCTTTTTTATGAAACATGGATTTGATCAGATCCAGCCCCTTTTCATCGAGGACGATCCGGTAGACTTTGCCGCCCGGCTCGGTCATGACACCTTCGATGATGGTGCGACCTTCACATTTGGCAATGGTCACCATGCCGGTCACCACGCCGGTTTCCGCCAGCACATCGGCTGCCGATCCTTCGGCTGTGCTCAACCATAAAACCAATCCGGCAAAGCCTAGCATCTGTCGAGTAGACATAATATGATTCCTTTTGTTTAGGTTAGCTTTGTATTCCCCGTTAGCTCCACTCTTTCAATATGTGGAGTGTCACAATATTTTAACCATGCGCGAGGAACTTCAATGCCCCTCACAGAACCGGACTTGTGGATTTCCCACTCACGGCTCTTCGGTTTATCTCGCATGACATGGGTTTCCCGTGTAAAAGTTATGGACTGTTACGTGAGCTGGATGGTCCAGCTTGCTGTTTACAGCTTTTCTTGGCGCACTCATCGTCTTGCTCCTCTATTAAATGGTTTTAGACAATGGACATTGCATACTATACAGCATGTTGCGGTTCGTCAAGACAGGTCGTGGGATTATCGATAGTCTGGTTGTGGGCAGGTCATTTTTTCTCCGGAACCCACGCTGTGCCCGGCCAGATGTGCAAGGCGAACAGACGATCCAGCCAGTCGGTTAGGGGATCGGACTCCCGCGGTAAATCCCATTTGACGCGCCAGGTAGTCAGGGCGCGGCGCAATCGACGCTTTTCGTCCCGGTAACCGCCGTGAACCGTCACGATCCGCAGACGGGCGCAAGCGCCGGCATACCATTCAATGGGCAGTTCAGCGCCTGTCGCCAAGGCCACGTTGACCGCAGCGACATGAAAATAATCGTCGGTCGCCCCTGCGCCGAAGCGTAAGGAAGCGCATATGGGATCGAGCAGGTCAACAGGTGGTTCGCCGAGAAAGAAAAGGCCGGACAAAGCGACGCACTCGAACGGATTGGCCTTGATCACCTGCCAATACAAACTGCGCGCTTGTTCGTGTTCGTCGAGAATCAGAAAACTGCGCGCCTGGCGACACAGACAGTCGACGGATTCGGTTAATTCATATTCTTTCCGCAAATAGGCAAGTGCGCGTGACGGATCGCGATTCTGAATGCAGCGGCTCAACAGCGCCAGCCAACAGGGATTGTCCGGGTCTTGTTCATATAGGGCTTGAGCGATTTCGCTTGCTTTCCCGGTTTTGCCTTTCGTTTCATAATAAACCGCGAGCCGTTCGCGCAGCACGGTCAGGTCTGGATGATGCTCGGCGCACCAGGTCAGGAAGGCGCGATATTGTTTTTCACGATGCGGTTTGTGCAGCGCATCGGCCAACAGCGTTGCCAGGACCGACCGCTTGTGATCGGATGCGGCTGCTACCAGTTGGATGGCGCTTTTGGAACTCAGATGCACGAATAACTCGGCCAGGTCAGGATCGTTTTTCCCTTCCAGCAGCGCTTTTCGCAACAGGTCCTGCGCACGCGTCGGGTCCTGACGCGCCAGAATCTGGCTCTGGATACGCAGGAAAAACGCGTCGTCAGGCCATTGGGCCAACGCCTGTTCACAGAGTTGCGCCGTCTCCTGTTCCTGTTTCTGGCCGACTGCGCACAAGAGCCGCGTATACATGGATTGATAGGGCGATTCGTGGATCAGACTCGCATCCAGAGCCAGCGCTTGCGCTTCGCCAAACCGCCGGTGGTGCACCAGTAGCCTGGCCCGGAATGCCTGACGCGTACTTGCGGGAAAGCGGTCACGCACTTGATCGACGAGCGCTAATCCTGCGTCCAGGCCATCGAGGTCGGCCAGCAGGCAGGCATGAGCGAAAAAGGTTTGTTCGCTGTAAGGCAAACGCTTTTGGAGCTTGTCGTGGTAGGCCAGCGCTTCACGGTTCTGGCCCATTTGTCCGTGGATTTCAGCCAGCGCCTCCAGCGCATCGGGCATGCCCGGCGCTGCATCCAGGCAGGTCGTGAACGCGGCCAACGCTTTTTCGATGTTGCCCTGGCGAAAGTGAATCTGGCCCATATGGAAATAGATCGCGCCGAACTCGGGATAGTCCTGACGTATCTTGTCGTAGGCATCCAGGGTCTGGATCCAGCGTCCCGCGGCCTGTTGCAACTGGGCCAGGTGGAAGCGTAGCTCAAGGTTCGGCGATTCCGCGCTGCAAAGCCGGTCGGCCCAGTTGCATAAAGAATCGGCCAGCGTGCGCGGCAGTGACAGCAGATCGAGGTTCTCGAGCAGACGGTTAAGGCTGTACATCAAAGGAGCGTCCAGTTGCGGGGGCAGTACATGTTTCAACGCCTTGAGTCTTTCGCCTTCGCTGCCGGCAGCTTTTACAACGCCCTTGATGCGTAAACCGAGCAAATGGATGGCGTCGCGGCGCCGCAGTGAGCCGGAAGCGTTTCGGTTGCGCAATTCGGCGATGGGCCATAACTCGTCCGGATGCCGATAGCCGCCTTCCTCGATCAATAGGTTGGCCTGTTCACAGAGCTGTTCCACGGTCGCGCGGGCGGTGGTTTCTGCTGTTGGCCCCGCCTGGTCTTCCGCGGGTGCTTGTTCCAGCTCGGGCAATTCATGCTCATCGAGCAGCTTGCGGCCGCGGGCAATGATCTTTTGCGCCAGATCGACCCGATCTTGAGATAGCAGGTACCACTGCACCAGGTTCTTGTAAGGCTGGGGGTCGCGCGGGAAATGGGCGATCACTTCCAGTTCGGCCTTTTCGTAGCGCAAACCGTCAGGATCGTCGGCAAGCAGCGTGGCCAGGGTCTGCTTCAATGCGTGGGCGTCGGGATGGGTTGCGATCAGCGTCTTGATCCGGGTTATGCGCTCTTGGCGCCGTTCCGTATGGGAGGCCAGCCAGATCGCTTTGTCATGCAGCCAGGGCGAGGCTGGCGAGATTTCCAAGGCGGTCTCCAGGCTCTGGCGCGCATCTTCGATTTGGCCTGTTTCGGCCAGAATATTGCCGCGCATCATCCAGAGCACATCCAGGTTCGCGGCTCTTTCGAGCAGCGCCGACACGATATCCAGACCCTCCTGCCACCGTTCATACTCGCAGGCGGCGATCAACTGGATGTAGCGCCGGGTGAACTGACCGAATTTCTTGCGCTCCTGCTCGACCATGGCCAGCAGGTCATCTATGTTGTCGGCGTTGGCCACGCTCAACATGGCGCGTAAGCGGACCAGGTCCAGGGCGTTGTGGTCCCATGCGTATGTGTGCATGCGCTCTGCGTAGCGTGCAGGCGATAGCATGACTTTCAGGCTGTATACATCGCGCATGAAAGCGGCGTTGTTGTTGTCCGGGATGGCGGTGTACTGTTCTTCGGCCTGCCGTAGGTCGCCCAGCGTGCAGGCACGCGATAGATCGACCAGGGCTGTGCCAATGGGCGAGATCCAGCCGGTCGGCACAACCGTGTTTTTTCCTGGCGCAATCAAGGCCAGTACCGAAGCGCCATGCATGCTGTAACGGTCGGCGATGTGGTCCTGGGGCAGGAGCAGTGGGAACCAGTGAAACGGATCGCGAATGTAATACAGACGCAGGTCCTCGTTATAACCGCAGACCACTTCGACATGGCTGCTGGTAACGCCTTCCAGATGACCGATCAGTGGAATGCCGCGATCGAGGAAGTAGCGCACGATCTCGTCGCGAACATGCACGCAGACCACCTGAAAGCCGCGCTGGCGCATGGCATCGACCATGCGCCAGATCAGGGTGCCACTGCATGAATGCATGGCTTCTGACAACGCTTCGATGCTGAGCTTGACGCCCTGGGCCCAGGCAACCATGGCGGAAGCCGTGGGTACGCATTGGTTGTGGCGTTGGGTCATGAACCCGGTCGGAATGAATTTATGCCGGCCTTTGCCGCGCGCATGCCGAAAAGCGGCCGCGTTGCCGGGTCGCATCCGTGGAGAAAGATCGCGCGCTTCTGCGCAACGGCCCAGGTCCCAAAGCAGCACCGCGGTCAGGTGGGCCAGCGTGCTGGTCATGGTCGAAGGCGGCCAGGCAGCCAAATAGCGCTGCAGATGATCCAGTGCAGCCGTCAGCCTGCCGCGCGCCTGTTCGAACATGGCGTAGCAGAAATCCAGGTACCCGTCTTCAATGCCCGAGGCTAATCCCTGGCGCAGAATCGCTTCGGCTTCGTCCAGGCGTCCACGGGTCAACAGGGCATAGACCAGGTTAGCCCGTGCGCGCGGCCAGTTTGGTGCGGCTTCGACGGCCCTGAAGCCGAAACGGATCGCCGCCTCCCAGTCCAGCAATTCGAATGAAGCACAAGCCAGTTCATACCAGACTTCGGGATCGTTGCGGGTCATGCAGGCTTCGGCCTGCTGCCGGGCTTTGCGCGCGCGTTCGCGGAATTCCATGGAAGCACAGGCCACCGCTTTGGCCGCGATCACCAGTGCGAGGCGCTCCGGCCAGGTCTGCTGGGCCAGTGCTTCGAGGTGCGCCAGTGCTTTGAGCCGATAGCCGCGACTGGTGAGTATGCGTGAATAGGCCACGCTCAACAGAAAATCGTCCGGGTAACGGTTGTGCCCCAGCTTGATCAGAGCGTGATATTCGGCATTGCGGCAACAGGAACGGGCAATGCTGGAGCAGAGCAGAAAATCCAGCGGGGCTGGTTGGATTTTGGCGTCTTGTTTCAGCCGCAAAGCCTCGCCACGAGCTTCGCGAATGCGTCCTGCCTGGTAAGCTTCAAGACAGGCGGCATAAGCCGGCGATACATCGGGTACATCGACTCTGATTTCATATCTCATGGGTTGGGATAGAACACTTGGCCGAATTTCATGGGCAGGATCCAGCAGCCGTAAAAAGCCACGCTGGCCAGGATCGACGTCAGCAGCAGCAACACCATGCCACGCACGCGCGCTGCAGGTCCGCGAAGCAACGGAGTATCGCGGATCACCATCGTTCCTGGCGGAGGAAAACGGTTGGAAGCGAGGATGCGCCACCCCAGGTTGAAAAAGATGATCGCCAAAGGCAATAAACCGGCGAAAATGGCGAAAAGCACAATCTGAAGGACCATGACCATGGTCGCCAGGTCCTGGTCCAGCAACCAGGTTCGCGCATGTGGCCATACGCCGAAAACCAGCGCAAAGAGCACGCAGACAAACAACGCGACAAACATTGGAATACGTTGCTTCAACTTTGGATCGGCATAGATTATTTCGTCATTCATTGGACGCTCGAATAGTGACGGTGGTATCATAAAGCATGGACCGGCTTGCGTCAATGTGTTCGTGGCGATGAGCACGATTCCTGTCTTCATCTGCCCCCGTGGTAAAAAAGAATCAATCTTTTTCCAAGCATACGATTTGTCAACACTCGCTGGAGCGGATATAGTTTTAGCGATAAAGTTTAGCGTTAATTCGGCGTCACATTGCTTGGGCCGGAAGGTAAGCCTGTAGTGGAGATTTTACAATGAAAGAAAAAATGTATTGGGGCATGATCCTCGTCGCATTTCTGGTGAGTACGCGTGTGACTGGCGTGGAAACCGTATTTTTGTTCGGCAACGTCAATGGTCCGGCTGCCGTGGCGTTTGAAAATTTCGCCACCAATGGCGCGGGTGATTCTTCGGGCTCATACGCAACCAACGGCGTCACGATCACCGCTACGACCGGCGGAACTGCCGGTGGCGACGTGTTCAACGCAACCGCAACCGGTTTCGGCATCAATGCTTATCAGTCCGGCGATGACGCCGATCGATTCGATGCTGTAAATGGCATGGAGTTTATGACGTTTTCTTTCAACACCGATGGCAACCTGAAAGCGATCGATTGCTCCTCACTCACCTATGGCGCGGATACCAATTGCGAATATGTGCGTATTTCACTGGATAATGGACCGACCACCAATTTGACCGACGGCGTCAACGGTTTGGGCTATGGGGTTTTGTCCAACAGCGACAGCTATGTTTTCAATGACCTGGCCTTTACCAATGGGCAGCGGCTGACCCTCCAATACGGTCAGCACGGCAGCGGTAATGGTTGGTCGCTGGATAGCCTGACCGTCGAAACCAGCGCCATGGTGACCGATCAACCCCCGGTGTTCATCGCTATGGCCGATCATGCCATCAAGGTCAACTCCAACATCGTCTTCGAAATCAGCGCCCTCGACACCGTGGACAATGATGTGATCACACTGATCGCAACCAATCTGCCGGGCGGCGCAACATTTAGCAGCGCAACCAATACCGCTAGCGTATCGAGTATGTTTGTATGGAGCAATGCAGCGCCGGCAGGTTATTACACCGTTACGTTCGTGGCCATGGACGAGAACGGAGCCGCCACCCAAGAGGTGGGCATTGCGATCTACCCGGACATGGTCACGACCAGTCCGATCGTGGCCCGCATCAATGAAATACGCATGGAGGACTTTGGCCCTGACGACATCAACTTCGTTGAAATCATCGCCCGTGCCGGTATGGATATGACCGGATGCAAACTAGAATTGCGCTGGAGCGACCCGGTCTTTGACGGACCTGTTTGGACCGTGATCCTTCCGTCTTGTATCGTACCTGACGATCGCATTCTGGATGTGGAACATCATAAGGTCGGTTTTGTCGTCTTGGCGCAAAGCTTTGTGGTGCCCAATACCGATTTCCTGATGCCCGATATTAACGCCGGCGGTTGGGAAGGGCTCTTTCTTTATGATAGCGAAGGGTATTTGCTGGATGCCGTGGCCATCGGCGATGTAGGTGATTTTACGGTCGATGACCCGGGAACCGTGGTCCGGTTCGGCGATTCGCGCAACAACAATTTCATCCACCTGATCATGGAAGACAGCTTCACCAACACCTGTCTGCAGGGACCGAACAATATTGTCGGCGACAGCGGCGCGGGCTGGACCATAGAAGAGGCGACGCCCGGTGTGCTCAATCACAAACAGAACTCCGGCATGATCGTGCTGACTGGCGGCGCATTCATGACCCGCTGGCCGCCAGTGCTGCTTCATCCCGGCAACCAGGCCGTGGTGGTCAGCAATACGCTCACCTTTCCGCTCATCGCCGACGATCCCGTGGATGGCGATCCGTTGACCTATGAGGGGACGAACCTGCCCGGTTCCTCGGAAATCGATCCGGATACGGGCATATTTACTTGGGTAAATGCTTCTCCGGAAGGTATTTACACCTCGCGGTTTTATGTTGTTGACCAGGATGGCGCTTCCATGACCCAGGTTGTGCTGATCGCGATATACGACACTGCCACGGCAATGCGCGTTGTGCTCAACGAGATCGCCTGCGACCCGGTAGGCAATGATGACAACCGCGAATACATCGAGATCGCCGGACCCCCGTACCTGTCCCTGAACGATACGACCTTGCTTGAAATAAACGGCAACGGGAGCCAGGCCGGCGTGATTGAACTGGCTATGGATTTGTCCGATTATATCCTGGGCACCAACGGATTGCTGGTAGTTGGCGACGATTATCCGATCCTCACGCCTTATGGTGTACTGCCGTTGACGTCCAAGGCCGATTTGCGGAATCACCGGTTGGAGAACGGTTCGGTCACCTATATGCTGGTCAAGGGATTCAGCGGCGCCAGGGGCCAGGATCTGGATTCCGATAACGACGGCATATTCAATGACACCCCCTGGACCACTGTTCTGGACAGCGTGTGCTGGTTGGATGGCGACCTGAACGACCGCATGTATTCGCTGGCGCTTCTCTATCAGGCCGGCGACACGCCCGATGCGGTGACACGGGTGATCACCAATCAGACACCGCAGGCTGAACCAGCCTGGTATTACAGCCGATTACGCACCAACCTGATTGATACAACGGGCATCACCTATATCCAATCCGCTGCCAGTCCAAACATACCCTACGGCGCGCAACTCACGCCAGGCAATACCAATTTCTGGCATCCGCTGGGGCCGGATAGCGATGAAGATGGTCTGCCCAATTACTGGGAAAACCAGTACTTCGGCAATTCCACCAGTGCCCTTGTTTCCGTGGATACCGACAGCGACCAGTGGTCGAACTGGGAGGAATACATCATGGATTCCAATCCGACCAACCAGCTTTCGTATTATCCCGCGATCATTACTAACATTGAAGTGAGTGTCTCCAATGTCTGGCGCGTACAAGCCGGCCCGCCCACGACCAATAGCCGGAAATACGCGGTCTGGTATACGACCAACCTGAACGAAGGAGCTTGGCGCCTCTACTGTGAGCCTGTCTGGGGCGTACCTGACGGCTCGGCGCTGATCTTCACGGTCACCAATGACGTAAAGCAGCGCAGCTACCGCACCAGCGTCATCCTGCCGTGATAGCTTCCCTCTGGTAGCAGGGGCGTCCCGCCATGAGGGCCAACTATCCCATCTTGCTGGGCTTTGACCATAAAATGTCGCCTTCACTTGCAACTCGGGGACGCATCCCGGCTGCTTGGGTTTGCCCAGACCGACCAAGCAGAAACAATGGCGCATCTATAGCGTCTTGAACGGTTGATCTCCGCGAACATGGTCAATAACTGTAGCAACTGCCGCCAATGAACTCGCGCAGCAGGGCGTCGGGCGGCACTGCGCTGTCGTCCTCGATTTCGGTCAGCGGTGCGAGTAGGCCGTAGATGCGCCTGGCGCGTAAATAGGCGTCCTGGCGTTTGGGTTCGGCTTTGTACAGGCTCAAAGCTTCCGGGAAGACGCTGAATACGTGCTGTTTCAGGATCGGCAGTTCGTAAGGCAGGGCGCTGTTGAGCAGGAAATCGGCGGTATGAATGAACGGAATGATGTTTTTCATCTCGCTCGAGCGCACATAGTGCCAGTGGGTTAGCGTATTGAGCGGCTGCAATTTCCGGAACAGGCTGTCGCGCACCATGCGTCGCATGAGCCGGTTGTCGGCCCAGCGCAAGAACTGGCCCTCGTCGTTACGCAACTGACCCAGGGTCTCGACATAAAAGCGGAATTTGTTTCGCGCCGGGATCGCGCAGGTCATGTCGTCGTACAGGCCGTGCAGGCTATCGATCAACAGCACCTGATGTGATTCGAGTTGCAGGTCGTGCACGTTCAGCATGCGCTTGCCGGTTTTGAAATCGTAATGCGGGGTTTTAACAGGCGCGCCATCGATCAGCCGACCAAGGTGTTCGTTGATCAGGTTCAGGTCCAGCGCCTGGGGCGTCTCGTAATCGTAATCGCCGAACTCGTCACGCGGGTGCATTTCCAGGTCAAAGAAATAGTGGTCGACATTGATGGCCTTGAGTTCGCGGCCCTGGGCCATCAGGCGTTCGCCGAGTTTGATGGTCGTGGTGGTTTTGCCGGACGAGGAAGGTCCGGCAATGATCACCACGCGCACATCGTCACCGCGTGCCATGATTTTTTCGGCTGCGGCAGTCACTTCGTCCTCGTATCGTCGATGCGCGTCACGCACCAGCTCCGGGAACTTGCCGCGTGCGATCAACGCGTTGATTTCGGCTATGGACGAGCAGCGATGGGTCACATTCCAGCGCAGCACTTCGTAGATCTTTTTGTAGGGAATCGTGTCCGTGCCTTCGAAAAAGTCTGCGCGTTCGTTGCGCGCCTTGGCCCGTTCATGGCGGTAGATGATGTAGCGCCGGGCCATGTTGGTCTGGCCCAGTTCCATAAGCGTGTTTTCAACTACATCCTGGATGTCTTCCACGGTGGGCAGCGCACGGTCGCCGTACATGGCGAGCAGCTTGTCCTCGACCCGTGCCGCCGCAGTTTCAGCCAAACCCCGATCGCAGGCGCCCTGGGCACAGGAAGCCTTGTAGATCGCGCAGGTGATCCGTTCGCGATCATACCGGACCACGATGCCGTCACGCTTAATGATTTTCGTGATCTTTTCCGCCATGTCGTGCGTCTCCCATTCCTTCCAATCATCAACATTTCCATCCCAGGTGCAACCAAAAACTTTATTCTCGACAAAAACATACGGAACTTTATCATGCTCAATTTATTACTCAATTTATTACTTGGGGAATGGGAGATATTTATGTTGTCGGATTTAAATCCTGTTGCACACAAAAATAGCAGTGTAGTGGTTGGCAAAGCCCGTTTCCAGATGCTGACGGATCGCCTGATTCGCCTGGAATGGGCCGAAGACGGCGTTTTTGAAGACCGTGCGACGCTGACCGTGGTCAACCGGCGGCTACCGCCCTTGGCGTTTACGCTGAAAGAGCATGCGAACGGTGAGTTGACCATCGATACCGGCGCCTTGAAGTTGACCTACCGCCCATCCGAACGACCTTTTGAACAGGACGATCTGACAGTCTCTTTTCCCTGCGTCGGCAAAAAAATGCAATGGTATCCGGGCAAAGTCTGTAAAAGCAACCTCAAGGGCGCTACGCGTTCGCTCGACAATTGCGACGGCGACCGCTGCAAGCAAGGGACCGTGGAGCTTTGCGACGGCTATATCTCGCGTGACGGTTGGGCTGTGGTGGACGATTCCGCAAGCCTGGTGCTTTCCGAAACCGGCTCTGGCATGCCCTGGATCGTATCCCGCGCCGTGGGGCAGCGCCGCGATCTGTACCTGCTGGCCTACGGCCATGACTACACAACCGCGCTGCGCGATGCAGCGCGCGTATTCGGCCGCCAACCCTTGCCGCCGCGGTTCACCCTGGGCTACTGGTGGTCACGCTACGGGGCCTACACCGACCGCGACCTGGAACAACTGGGCGACTGTTTCGACGAGTTGGGCATCCCGCTGGACGTGCTGGTCATCGACATGGATTGGCAAAAGGAAGGCTGGACCGGCTATACCTGGGACCGTACCCGTTTTCCCGATCCGCGCGAGTTTCTGCGCTGGTGCAAAACCAAGGATCTTAAAGTCACGCTCAACCTGCACCCAGCCAACGGCGTGGGTCGGCACGCGCAGGCGTTCAAAGCCATGTGCAGGGAACTGGACCTTAACCCGGACACGACCGAACACATTCCGTTCGATTGCACCAACCGCCGTTTCATGGAAGCCTACTTCAAGATCCTGCACCATCCCCAGGAAGAGGCGGGTGTGGATTTCTGGTGGCTCGATTGGCAGCAGGGCAAGGTTTCGAAGATGCCCGGTCTCGATCCGCTGCCTTGGCTGAACCATTTGCACTGGTACAATATGGCCCAACGCGCGAATCGCAAGCGACCGCTCATTTTCAGCCGGTTCGGCGGCACGGGCCGCTACCCTATCGGATTTTCCGGCTATACCAGCATTTCCTGGAATTCGCTGGCCTACCAACCTTATTTCACGGCCTCTGGCGCCAATGTGCTGTACGGCTACTGGAGCCACGATATCGGCGGGCACATGGATCCCCAGGGCCGTCCTTCGGATCCAGAGTTATACCTGCGCTGGCTCCAGTTCGGCGTCTATTCGCCGATTCTGCGCACGCACACCTCCAAGCTGCCCCAAGAAGAGCGCCGTCCGTTCACCTTTCCCAGTCCACACAATTTCCTGATGCGCGACCTGATTCGCCTGCGCCATACCTTGGCACCTTACATTTACACTGAAAATCGTCGGTGTTTTGATACGGCTATATCCCTGGTGCGACCGATGTATTATGACTGGCCCGAGGTGACCTCGGCTTACAAGGCCAGAGAACAGTACATGTTCGGCGATCAGATGCTGGTCGCGCCCGTGATCCAACCCGGCGACGATCATGGTCAGGCCGTGTGCGAGGTATGGCTGCCCGAAGCGTCGTGGATCGATACTGCCACAGGCGAACGGCTGGAAGGCGCCAAGAAATTCAAGCGCCGCTACCTGCTTAATGAAATCCCGGTGTTTGTGCGCCCCGGCGCCGTCATCCCCTGCCAGCCTTGCAAACCGCGCCTCGAACCAGGCCCTTACCGCGCTCTGGATATTTCCATCCATCCGGGACCGGGCGGTAACTACCTGTTGTATGAAGACGACGGCGTCAGCCAGGATTACTTGCAGGGCCAATTCGCCATGGTCCCGATCAACCACCAGTACAAAGGCAAGAAACGCACGATTGTCATTGGGCCTTCACGCGGCGATTACCAAGGTTTCGAAAAAAAGCGGGCGGTCCGTCTGCGTTTGCACGGATGCCTGCCCCCAGCTCGGATCTTGGCCATGGGCGCCGATTTGACCTGGAGTCTGCGCCCGTCCGCGTTGCGCTGGAGCTATGACGGAAATGGTGCCGATGTTCTGATCAACCTGCCGGACTTGGATATCACCCGCAAGAACGAAATCGTGGTCACCTGGGAGCTCGAGGACAACACAACCCAGGTGGAAGGCTTGAAAGGGCTGTTCCGCCGGCTGGAACAGGTGCGTGAACTACAACCAAACCTGCGCCCCCTGACCCATGCCATCCAAACCGGCAACCGCATCGAACGCCACCCGGCCGCGACACTAGAAGAACTGCAAATCCTGCGTGAAACCTTCCCCGAAATCGCCAAACAGCTCAAAAAACAGGCTAAAAAAGACGAAAAAGCGCTTGAATTGCTAAAACGCGCCAGGAAACAATTCGCTTTGTTGTTGCAAACAAAGGGAGTGCTCAGTGACCAATGACTAATGACCAATGTCGTCGGTGTGCTGCCTGATGATGGCGCGGTAGTGTTTGATCGAGGCGATATGTCGCAGCATCCGGTCCATTAGCAGGTAACTCAGCAGCAGATAAGAGAGGATAACGGCGAATGTGGCCAACTTATCACCGAAAAAAAACTTTTTGGTAATGAGAAAACTGCCGATCAGCGAAATCAGGTAAAGGATAACCATAATGCACCGGCCAATGCGTAGAAAACGCTCCTGGTGCAAAAGAGAATCGTCATGTGCTTCTATGTTGTCTTTCGGTTTCATTATTGGTCAAGCCATATAAAAATACATACACGAAAACAGGACCAATACCAATTTTTTTATTCAAAAAAAAAGGCCTTGAATAATCCGGAAACAATTTGTCGATCAAGTTTGCCAAATGCCATTAAAAGCAGTAAGTATTTTTCAATTGGCACGAAGAAATTGCTACAGCGAGAAGGAACGAGCGACGAGCATGCGCGACAGACGGCTTAAGGTTATTCTATATAAACCTGTTACAGAGAATTTTGAACATGTGGGCATCGTTCCTTCGCATGTGGTAGGTCTCGCTACCTACGTCGAACAACATGCCGGTGTCGACATGCACCTGCTGGACGTGCAGACCCAGTTTGGCCTGCCACTCAACAAAACGGGCGCGGGGCAGTTGGTTGCCCTGTCAACCAGGGAACTGCTGGACCGGATCGTGCCGGGCCGGACGATCCTGGGCGTGTCGATCACCTCGGCCCAGGACCTGGTGGCTGCACTGCCGGTTTTGCGCCGGGTGCGCGAGAACAGCGACGTGCCCATTGTGCTGGGGGGATTTGGAGCGGCGCTGGCCCGTGAATTGATCCTGACTCAGTACGCCGATTTCATCGATGCCGTGGTGGTCGGACCAGGCGAAGAACCATTGACCCAGCTTTGCCGTTCTTTCAAACAGGGGCGCATCGAGTCGCGCGACATTCCCGGCGTGGCCTGGCGCGATGAAAGCGTCATCCGTTTTGTCCGCAACACACGGGGTACGCCACCACTGGACCGCTTAAACTGGGATCTGTTGCCGCATAAGGAATTGTACGGTTGCATCACGGCTACGGCCAGCTACGGATGTCGGCACCGTTGTGTTTTCTGCAACGAATCGCTGGTCGCTCCAATTGCGGGTTGCGTGGACCCGGACACCTTTCGGCAGCACTTGCGCGATTTGCGCCGTCATTTTCCGCACATCGATTATATCTGGCTGACCGATCCCAATGTGGGCGGCGGCAATCCCGAAAAAGCCAGAGCCGCACTGGCTAGTTTGCGCCGGATGGATTATCGGGTGCTCTTCTTTTCCCGCTGCGACAGTTTTCAGCAGGATTTTCTTGAGCAAGGGCCGCTCGATGACTGGATGGTGTTTTTCGGCGTCGAATCCGCGGACCCTGTTGCCCTGTCCGGGATGCGCAAGACCAAAGACGTTCAGCACTACCTGGCCCGTTTGACGCGCGCGTTTCGGCAATGCCTGGAGCGCAACGTCATGCCGGTGCTGGCCTTTATCGTCAACTTCCCCGGTCAACCGGTGGGCAGCGCATTGCGTACGCTCGAATTCACCCAAGAATTGACAATGCGCTGGGATACAGGTTCATCGGTTGGTTTCGTGATCTCGCCCAGCCTGTTCCAGATCAATTACGGCGACCTGTGTCACCGGCGGCTCGCAACCTATCGTCAGTCTGGATGCCTGTTCGAATCCTTTTTTCCCAAGCACTATTTCGGCGTCCCCATTCATCCGGAACTGCAATTGACGGCTGTCACGGTCGCCGCGGACCCTGACATCCGGCATGCGGAACAACTGCTGAGCGATTTTTCGGCCCTGTCACGCCTGACGCCTCACTCCAAACGACTGCTTCGCCGTTTCGGTTACTGCAATTTTGAAGCATTGTCGCGCCGCTTCATCACCGACCGGCTGCCCCTGGCCGTTCTCAACCAATTGGATGACGCTCAGGTATTTGGCGAATGAACCTCTCAGCCGGCTGCGTCGATTTCGCATGTGCATTACCCAGGAATTATTTGAACGCAGTGGTCATGCGATCGCAGCGTGCTAGCCTGTTTTCGATTAAAGACGAATGGAAGCCGGCCATTCAAAACGGATTTTGCCAAACCAACGGCGCCTACAGCTAATGAACAGAGCATCCAGACCATGAGCAGAGGTCCACTTGGCGCCAATGCGGATTCCGCTTGAAATACCATGGCGCCATGGTATGCTGGCAGCCATATATAGAAAAAATGACAAAGCTTTTTGTTGGTGTTATAACCTTGACCTAGATGTTTTCAGCGTGGGCGATGGATGAGAAAATGACGAATAATAACCCAGACAGCAACCACGAGGTGCTCCAGCCACCGGCCGAGACGACTTTTGCCGTTGAACTCGATGCGTTGAGTCAGGCCGATGCTTTTCCGCGACCACCGGGCTGGCGCCTTTCGCCGCGCGCGGTGCGCTCGTTTGTCTGCGGCTCTGACAGCCCGCCCGTAGCGCGCAAGTTCTTTGGTGATGATGTGCTGGTTGAGCGTGCCGTGGTTTCGCT
>CAZOLK010000022.1:0-38807 GCA_964580325.1 uncultured Verrucomicrobiota bacterium
TGTGCATTGATGAAAATTTCGGGGCTCAACACCTTCACTTGCGTTGTGGCTGACAAACTCCTTTCCCGTGGCTTCAACTGATTCGTTGCCTCCTCAATTGCACGGTTCCGTACCACGCCGGTGGCTAACTGTTACGCGGGCTGGATGGTCCAGCTTGCTGTTTACAGCTTTTCTTGGCGCACTCACGGCCTTTTTCACCATCAAATGTCAGGAACGGCCTCGATAACCACTTGCCCCGGACCGCTGATTTTAAAAACGTAGATCAGACCTGGCTGCAATTGGTTATAAATGGCATTGCCGTAAACGGCTTTGATGCCATGTTCCTCAAGCGCTCTGGTATCGTTGGCCAGTCGCCAGATATTGGTCCAGAAAAGATCCTGCTGCTTTTCCGAAAGTTCTACGCCGAAATCCTTATACCGCGCAGGTTGGTTGCCTGGCGCTTCGATCGGATAGCCTGAACTGGGCGCCATGGTTTCGCCATAGACGCGTCGCCAGATATACATGGCCTTCTTTTTGCCATCCATGACCAGTTGCGGGTCAAATGTGATGATCAAGGCATCAAAAAAGATGACGTCGCCATCAATTTCATATTCTTTGGAATGCACTTGTTCCAACTTGTTGCCGGGCGCGGTTTGGACAAATTTGAAGGTCGTATAGAGTTTGCCGTCCCTTTTTTGCTGCTGGATAACCTTGGCATAACCAATTTGTTCCTCGTTGGTTAAGTTGGAAATGGCCTTTTTCAGCTTCTTATTCTCAAGGAGCAGATCGCGAAACGTCTCTGAAACCGATAGCAAAAGGCTGCTTACAGTGATTATTGCACTCAGGACCAGAATGACGATGACGGATGTCACCACGGTTGCCCGCTTGGATACTCCGGATACTACATTTTTTATCAACGCCATAATGGTAAACTCCCCGCATTGAAACGAAAAAAGATGAAGCATTTTTTTGTCAACGCTCGCAGTATAGGAAATCAAATCATTATACGTCAAGAAAAGAGCATAGCTGAATATAATGGTCCAAAAAAAGCGCTTAAGATGAATCTTGAGTAAAGCGGATTGTTTATACATAAAATGGTCGCAACATCCCGGATGAAATTTTTTTTGAAATTTTTTTTGAATCTTATTGACATTCGGAAAATAAAGAGTACTTTTAACTCCCTGTTAATTGGCCCTGAATACGGATGAATATATATTGGTTTTTGGGGATGAAGCGCTTCTTGATGGGGCTGGCTCCTAAGGGATATCAGCGCTTCTTTTTTGAAATTTGGTGGGATGGGAAAGGCCGCCCACGTAGCTCAGTTGGTAGAGCACATCCTTGGTAAGGATGAGGTCAGCGGTTCAATCCCGCTCGTGGGCTCCAACCCATATAAACAATGAATACTGGTACTCGGAAAATGTTATAGAAATTCAGGTACTGAAATTGATGAACAGTAGAAAATACAGAGTCGAGGAGGAATCCGATGGCGAAGGATAAGTTTGAGAGAACTAAACCACATGTGAATGTAGGCACCATTGGTCACGTCGACCATGGGAAGACGACTTTAACGGCAGCCATTACCAAGGTTCAGTCCGATAAGGGATTGGCGACTTTTGTCTCGTACGATCAGGTCGCTAAGGCTTCCGAATCGCAAGGTCGTCGCGATCCTTCTAAAATCCTGACCATCGCTACCTCTCATGTGGAATATGAATCGGATAAGAGGCATTACGCTCATGTCGATTGCCCCGGTCATGCGGATTACGTCAAAAACATGATCACTGGTGCAGCCCAGATGGATGGTGCTATCCTCGTGGTCAGTGCTTCCGATGGCCCCATGCCTCAGACCAGGGAACACATCCTGCTTGCCCGTCAGGTCGGTGTGCCTAAAATCGTCGTCTTTCTCAATAAAGTGGATACCGTCGATGACGAAGAGCTGATCGAGTTGGTGGAACTCGAAATTCAGGAGTTGCTCAACAAATATGAGTTTCCGGGCGATGATACACCTATTATTCGCGGTGCAGCCCTGCCTGCCATTCAAGCGCCTTCTCCAGATCATGAAAATGCCAAATGCATCCAGGATCTG
Organism: uncultured Verrucomicrobiota bacterium; assembly: GCA_964580325.1. Lineage (GTDB taxonomy): Bacteria > Verrucomicrobiota > Kiritimatiellia > CAYTQP01 > CAZOLK01 > CAZOLK01. The sequence goes on from CAZOLK010000022.1 coordinate 2,063, forward strand.
ATGGATGCCCTCGATTCGTATATCCCCGAGCCGGAGCGTGAAATCGATAAACCTTTCCTGATGCCCATTGAGGATGTCTTCTCTATCGAAGGTCGTGGCACCGTGGTTACCGGACGTGTTGAACGTGGCATCGTAAAGCAGGGTGATGAAGTGGAGATCGTCGGTTTGGCTGATACCGCCAAAACTACGGTAACCGGTGTTGAAATGTTCCGCAAAATCCTCGAACAAGGTCAGGCCGGCGACAATCTGGGCTGCTTGCTTCGCGGTGTTAAAAAGGAAGATGTTCAACGTGGTCAGGTGTTGGCTAAACCCGGTTCCATCACCCCGCATACCAAGTTTAAAGCTGAAGTTTATGTCTTGAGCAAAGAAGAAGGTGGACGCCATACGCCGTTTTTCAAAGGTTATCGCCCGCAGTTCTATGTCCGCACAACGGATGTGACGGGTGATATCACACTGCCTGATGGCGTCGAAATGGTTATGCCTGGCGACAATATTACCATGGAAGTCAATTTGATCACACCCATCGCCATGGAACAGTTCATGCGTTTCGCTATCCGCGAAGGTGGCAGGACTGTTGGCGCCGGTCGCGTGGCCGAAATTATCGAGTAACGGTTGCAATTGAAATAAAAAAGGTATATTACCTGAAATTACGAGGCGTTTATGCCTAGAGATATTATTACATTGGCTTGCACCGAATGTAAACGTCGTAATTATACGACTACAAAGAATAAGCGAAATACGCCCGGACGCTTTGAAATCAAAAAGTATTGCCGGTTTGATCGCAAACATACGATGCATCGCGAAACAAAGTAAGTTAGTTTAGGTAGGGCAGTAGCTCAATTGGCAGAGCGTCGGTCTCCAAAACCGAAAGTTGGGGGTTCGATTCCCTCCTGCCCTGCCACATAATAGGTGAGATCGAGCGTTGACTGATGAAAAAAATCATTGATACAGTAAATGGTTTGAAACACTTCTTTAAAGAAGTGAAAGAAGAATTGAAGAAGTGTGCGTGGCCTGAACGCTCTGAATTGATCGAATCTACCATTGTAGTTATCATCTCGGTGTGTCTTTTGGGATTCTACGTGGGGCTGAGCGATACGGTCGTCGTTCTTTTTGTTAAAGTGCTGACAACGCGCTAATCTGGTTTTAGGGGTGGGCTTTCATCATGGAAAAGCAGTGGTTTGTTCTGCATACGCTATCCGGGCAGGAGTTTAAGGTCCAAGAAAATATCCTCCGCAGGATTCAACTGGAAGAGATGGAGGATTTCATTGGCGATGTTCTCATCCCTACGGAAAAAGTCTCAGAAGTTAAGCAGGGAAAGCGCTCCACGATATCACGCAAATTTTTCCCCGGATATGTGTTGATCAATATCTGTCTCTACGATGAAGAAAGACGGATTGTCGATAAATCGTGGTACTTTATCCAGGAAACAACAGGCATCATTGGATTTGTCGGTGGTGAACGGCCCATCCCGCTAAAAAAGGATGAGGTGGATTCGATTCTGAATCAGATACAGGAAAAGAAAGAAAAAGTTAAACCCAAAGTGGCCTTCGAACCCGGCGAAACCGTCAAAATCACGGATGGACCGTTTCTTAATTTTAACGGCGTTGTCGAAGAGGTTGATCCTGACCGTGGCAGACTTAAGATTTCCGTATCGATTTTTGGTAGGTCAGCGCCTGTGGAACTCGAATATTGGCAAGTGGAACGGGGCGAGTAAGTGGAAATGGGGTTAAGTATATATGGCTAAAAAGGTAACAGCGACTATCAAATTGCAGATCCCGGCGGGCCAAGCCAATCCGGCGCCCCCGGTAGGACCGTCACTGGGGCAGCACGGTGTGAATATCATGGATTTCTGCAAACAGTACAATGCGGCGACCCAGAGCCAGGTTGGTTTGGTGATTCCTGTAATTATTTCCGTTTATCAGGATCGTTCTTTTACTTTTGTAACCAAAAGCCCGCCGGCTGCTGTGTTGCTCAAAAAAGCCGCCAATATCGCAAAGGGATCCGCGGTGCCAAACCGCGATAAAGTGGCCAAGGTTTCGCGACAGCAAATCGAAGAAATAGCGAAAACCAAGGAAAAAGATTTGAATGCAAATGATATCGAACACGCATGCCGTATTATCGCTGGTACTGCGAGAAGCATGGGAATCGAGGTGGAATAATGCCTGTTCATGGTAAAGTATATCGTAATGTTAAGGAATTGCTGGATCCCGCGGTGGAAATGGAACTCACCGATGCCGTCCAGTTCTTCAAGGATCATCCAACAGCAAAGTTCGATGAGACGTTGGATGTCGCTTTTCGTATGGGTTGCGATCCCACAAAATCGGATCAGGCCATCCGGGGTACGGTTTCGCTTCCGCACGGTACAGGAAAAGAAGTGCGGATCATTGTATTCGCGGCCGGCCAGGCCGCTGATGAAGCTCGCGAAGCGGGTGCCAATGAAACCGGGTTTGAAGATTTGATTGAGAAGGTCAAAGGTGGTTGGACGGAGTTTGATGTGGCCATCGCCACCACTGATGCTATGAAGGAAGTGCGTAAGTTAGGTAAAATTCTCGGCCCGCGCGGGTTGATGCCTAATCCCAAAACAGGTACCGTAACCAACGATGTCTCCCAGGCCGTCAAGCAGTTTAAAGCCGGTCGCGTGGAATTCAGAATGGACCGTCATGGCAATATCATGGTGCCATTTGGCAGGCGCTCTTTTACAATGGATGCACTAAAAGAAAATTGCGTTGCCGTGATCGAAGCTCTCAAAGCCGTCAAACCAGCGGCTGCACGTGGTATCTACATTAAACGGTGCACCATCAGCTCTACCATGGGACCGGGCATCCATATTAACATGAAAGAACTTGCGGCTTGAGGAAATGGGTATGAAAACCAAAGAAAGAAAGATTCGGCCCGAAAAAAGGGCCATCGTTCATGAAATTCGGGACAAAATCGAGCAGGCCAACTACGTCTATCTGTTGGATTTTACCCGTATCAATATGGAAAAAACCAATCTTGTGCGGCAACAACTGCGCGAGACAAATGCGCAATTCCATATCGTGAAAAACAAGCTGTTCCGCCAGGCTATTGGCGATAGCCCGGCTGCTGATGATTTGAAGGGTGCCCTGCAAGGGCAGACTGCAATGGTTTCAGGCGAAGGCGATGCCGCGCAAATCGCCAAGCTTCTGAAAAAATACATCAAGGATAATCAAATCCTGGCTTTCAAGGGCGGATTGCTCGAAGAGAAGGCGCTGGATGCTGATCAGGTGGAAGAGTTGGCTGAATTGCCGGCAAAACCTGTCATGCAAGCCATTTTACTTGGTGTCCTGGCTGCTCCTATGCGAAACATCGCCGGGGTGCTGCACCAGAAACTGGCCAGCGTGGTGTATGTTTTAAAAGCGTATCAAGATAAGAAAGAACAAGGTCAACAGGACGGATAGTTGGGTAAGGAGATTAATCATGGCGGAAGAAGCTAAGGTAGAAGAAGCAAAAACGGATGCGCCTAAACTTGAAGGCAAGATGGCGGAATTTGTCGATTGGATCGAAACAATCAGCGTGTTGGAACTGTCAACCCTGGTAAAGGCTCTCGAAAATCGTCTCGGTGTTTCGGCGGCTGCACCGGTTGCTGCTATGACAGTTGGACCTGCTGCTGCAGAAGAAACTAAAGCCGAAGAGCAGACCGAATTTGACGTTATCCTCAAGAGCGTAGGCTCGCAGAAGATTCAGGTCATCAAAGAGATCCGTGCCATTACGTCGCTCGGTCTCAAAGAGGCCAAGGCCCTGGTGGATGGCGCCCCAAAACCGGTCAAAGAAGCCGTTGCCAAAGAAGAAGCAGAAGAGATCAAGAAGAAACTCGAAGCTGTCGGTGCTGAAATCGAAGTTAAATAAATTTAAGATTTCGTTTGAGCAGGGCGCTCCTATCGGGAGTGCCCTACTTGTGTTACAACAAAAAATATTTTTTTTGTGTTAGAAATCGAATAGCTCATGGCTTACAACGGCCGGAGGCTGAATCTTTAGAGGACTGAATGTCAGATCGCATTAATTATGGAAAGTTGAGCGAGATTATCCAACCCCCTGATCTCATTGAAACTCAGACGCAGTCGTATCGCGATTTCCTGCAACTCGATATTGCTCCGAGCAAACGGAAACGCATGGGATTGCAGTCGGTTTTCAAAGAGGTCTTCCCCATCGAAAGTTACGATGGGCAATGCTCCATCGACTTTGTTAAATTCGAAATAAAGGAACCTAAACGCAATGCCCTGGAGTGTTTGAGGGAAGGTGAGTCCTTTACTGCTCCCCTGTACGTGACGTTCAGACTTAAAGATAATAACGAAGTGCGGGAGGATGATGTTTTCATGGGCGAAATCCCGCTCATGACGGATCGTGGCACGTTCATTGTCAACGGCGCTGAACGTGTTGTCGTCAGTCAGTTGCACCGGTCGCCCGGTGTTTGTTTCGAAACGGACGAGCATCCCAATGGTACCATCCTTTACAAGTACAGGATCATTCCTGATCGTGGAACATGGCTTGAGGTGCAGTTTGATGCATCGGATCTGCTGTACGTTTATCTCGATCGAAAGCGTCGCAGACGTAAGTTTCTTGCACCGACGCTCTTGCGGGCAATGGGCTATGGCCTGAATGATGATTTGCTTGCGCTTTATTATCGCTTTGATACCATTAATGCCAGTGGCAAGGTTGCGGATGAAGCGATCATCGACAAGGTGTTGCGTGAAGATGTTATCGATGTCGATTCCAATTCGATTCTGGCCAGGGCCTTCGATCCCCTGACCCGAGATCTGCTCCATCAGATTAAGGCTGCCGGTTACAACGAGGTTAAGGTCGTCGATGTCTCCTGGGACAGCGGTATCTTTTTGAAAAGCATCGTTAAAGATCCTGCACGGTCGGAAGAAGAAGCTCTCAAGGATCTGTATCAGAAAATGAGACCTGGCGATCCTCCAACAGTCTCCAACGCTCGTCAAATGCTCAAAAGAACCTTTTTCGATGAGCGTCGTTATGATTTGAGCCGTGTCGGACGGTATAAAATCCAGCAGAAATTGGGTATGCGTACGGCAAGTGAATCGCGGACACTGGAGAAAGAGGACATTATCGAAGGCATCCGTTACCTGATCAACCTGCGTCGCGGCGAAGGCTCCATCGATGACATCGACCATCTTGGCAGTCGGCGTGTCAGAACAGTGGGTGAATTGCTGGAGGCTCAATGCCGGGTCGGTTTGGCTCGCACCGAACGTCTGGTAAGGGAACGCATGACCATATTCGATACCACGGTGGAAAAGCTGACGCCTCAGAAATTAATTAATCCCAAGGCGTTGTCGTCAGTCATTCGTGATTTCTTCGGTCGCAGTCAGCTCAGCCAGTTTATGGATCAGACCAATCCTTTGTCTGAAATGACCCATAAACGCCGTCTCAGCGCACTGGGGCCAGGTGGGTTGAGTCGCGAACGCGCTGGCTTTGAAGTGCGTGACGTACATAGCAGCCACTACGGTCGTATCTGCCCCATCGAAACGCCGGAAGGTCCCAATATTGGCCTGATTTCCTCTCTGAGCATGTTTGCCAGAGTTAATGAATTCGGGTTCATAGAAAGTCCATACAGGAAGGTCGAGAATGGACGTGTGAGTCAGAAAGTTGAATATTTGACTGCTGACCAGGAAGAAAATTACGTGGTTGCTCAGGCCAATGCACCCCTTGATGAAAAGGGTAATTTTCAGCGTGATTTCGTGGCTGTCCGTTGCCGCGGTGATTTCCGTGAGGTGCCCAAAGAGCATGTCCACTACATGGACGTGTCTCCTAAGCAATTGGTCAGTGTTGCCGCCGGCCTGATCCCTTTCCTTGAGCACGATGATGCCAACCGCGCCTTGATGGGATCGAATATGCAGCGTCAGGGTGTGCCGCTTCTCATTACTGATCGCCCTTATGTCGGTACAGGTACCGAAGAACGGGTGGCGCGCGATTCGCGTGTCTTGGTTATCGCCAGGAAAAGCGGTAAGGTCGCTTACGTGTCGGCATCCAAAGTGATTGTATCCAGAGATGGCCAGATCCCTATGAAAAAAACGCCTGATGAGGAGTTCGTTGTTTATGATCTGCGTAAATTTATGCGTTCGAACGCTGGTACATGTTTTAATCAGAAACCGATCGTGAAAGTCGGACAGGATGTCAGTGAGGGGGATATCCTGGCTGATGGACCGGGTACGGATCAGGGAGAACTGGCGCTGGGACGCAATGTATTGGTAGCCTTTACGCCATGGTGTGGATATAATTTTGAAGATGCTATCATCATCAACCAGAAACTGGTCAAAGATGATGCATATACCTCCATCCACATTGACGAGTTTGAGTGTGGGGCGCGCGATACCAAGCTGGGTCCCGAGGAAATTACTCGCGATATACCTAATGTTGGTGAGGAAGCCTTGAAAAACCTGACCCACGGCGGTGTGGTGCGTATTGGCGCAGAGGTTAAACCTGGCGATATCCTGGTCGGTAAAATAACACCCAAAAGCGAGACCGAACTCGCCCCAGAAGAGCGTCTCTTGCGTGCTATTTTTGGTGAAAAAGCCGCAGATGTGCGCGATACGTCCTTACGTGTACCAAGCGGTACCTATGGTATTGTTATGGAAGTTAAAGTCAATACGCGCAGCGAAAACAAGAAAACAAAAATAACATCCAAAGAAAAACGTAAGCAGCTCAAACAGATCGAAGATGATTTTAAGGGTAAAAAGCAGCAATTGGCCGATGATTTGACCGAAGCGTTGAGCAACATCCTGCTCGGAGAGAAAATACCACTGGATGTGGTCAATATGGAAACGGGCGAGGTCATCATACCTGCAAACCGTAAAATTACGAAAACACTGTTGCGCAAACTCGCGGCTGCACGTGAAAACATTGCCATTGATCCAAGCCCAATTCAGATCAAGATCCAGGGCATCATCAGTGAGTTCAACAACAAGTTCTCCGAGATGGAATTGGAAGAGCAATCTTCTGTTGATCGGATTGAGAGCGGTGATGAAGTCGATTCCGGAATTATCAAACAGGTGAAGGTCTATGTCGCCAGCAAGAAGAAACTATCTGTTGGGGATAAAATGGCCGGGCGCCATGGTAATAAAGGTGTGATTGCTCGCATTGTACCGGAAGAGGATATGCCTTTTTTGCCGGATGGTACTCCCGTTGATATCGTACTTAATCCTTTGGGCGTACCTTCGCGTATGAATGTTGGTCAGGTTTTGGAAACACACCTGGGACTCGCCTGTCACAAGTTGGGAATCCATGCTGCTACGCCTGTTTTCGATGGTATCAGCGAGTCTAAGATATGGGAACTCCTCGATGAAGCCCACAGCCAGGAGCCGACCACGCGTGTTCTCAGGGAAGGGAAGTACTCTCCCATGTGGGATCGTGGTAAAGCTATCCTGTTTGACGGCCGTACAGGTGAGCCGTTTGATCAACGGGTTGTTGTGGGCGTTATCTATATGCTTAAACTTCATCACCTCGTCACCGACAAAATCCATGCGCGTGCTGTTGGCCCCTACTCGCTGGTCACCCAGCAACCGCTTGGTGGTAAAGCTCAGTATGGTGGCCAGCGTTTTGGCGAAATGGAAGTGTGGGCGTTGGAAGCCTATGGTGCAGCTTATGCGCTTCAGGAAATCCTGACCGTAAAGAGTGATGACATTGGTGGCCGTACACGCATCTATGAATCGATTGTAAAAGGTGAAAACGCTCTGAATTCAGGCACCCCTGAGTCGTTTAATGTACTCATGAAAGAAATGCAAAGCCTAGCATTGGACATACGCGTTAATAAAACTTCCTGACCATGACATGATTTTAATATACCATGAGGAGGTAAGATGGTAAGCAGAACAGATACCGCTAATATCCTGGGATTGAGTTCGGAAGCCGAATTCGATTCAGTGAGTATCACCCTGGCGTCTCCGGAAGTCATTCGATCCTGGAGTCATGGTGAGATTAAGAATCCGGAAACCATCAATTACAGAACGTTCAAACCGGAAAAAGGCGGATTATTCTGTGAGCGAATTTTCGGCCCGACCAAAGATTGGGAGTGTAGTTGCGGAAAATATAAACGGATCAAGCATAAAGGTGTGATTTGTGACCGCTGTGGCGTCGAAGTTACGCTTTCTCGTGTTCGCCGTGAGCGCATGGGGACTATCGATCTGGCTGTTCCATTATCACACATTTGGTTCTTTAAAGCCACGCCCAGTCGTATGGGGTTGGTTCTGGATATGACCATGCGCGAACTCGAGCGCGTGTTGTATTATGAGGACTACCTAGTGGTGGATCCCGGTGATACCCCCTTGAAAGAAAAGCAGTTGATGAACGAAATGGAGTTTCGCGAAGCCCAGGATAAATATGGCGAATACTTTGTTGCTAAAATGGGCGCCGAAGCGATCCGCGATCTGATGGCCAAGCTCGATATCGAAGATGAACTCAATGATCTCGAACAAGAGCTGGAAACCTCGAAAAGTAAGCAGAAGCGTATCAAGTTGACCAAACGCATGAAGGTCCTCGACGGTTTGCGCATGAGCATGGCCAGGCCCGAATGGATGGTGCTTGAGGTGTTGCCTGTAATTCCTCCAGATTTACGTCCTCTCGTACCCCTTGAGGGAGGCCGTTTTGCTACCTCGGATCTCAACGACCTTTATCGGCGTGTGATCAACCGCAACAACCGTTTGAAACACCTGCTCCAGTTGAAGACGCCTGATGTGATCATCCGCAACGAAAAACGCATGCTACAGGAAGCCGTCGACGCATTGCTCGATAATGGCAGGCATGGACGTGCCGTAACCGGCGCTGGAAATCGCCCGTTGAAATCGTTAAGTGATATGCTCAAGGGCAAGCAAGGCCGGTTTCGTCAGAATTTGCTCGGAAAACGCGTCGATTATTCAGGGCGGTCTGTTATTGTCATCGGTCCCGATCTGGCGTTGAAGGAATGCGGTTTGCCCAAGAAAATGGCTCTTGTGCTCTTTGAACCTTTTATTATTCGAAGGCTCAAGGAGAAGGGTATCGTTCATACTGTGCGTAGCGCCAAAAAGATGATTGAGCGCGAAGTTGATGAAGTGTGGGACATCCTGGAGGAAGTCACCAGCGGGCATACCGTTTTTCTTAACCGTGCGCCTACGCTGCACCGTCTTAGCGTACAGTCATTCGAACCCAAACTCATCGAAGGTGAGGCCATCCGGGTGCATCCCCTGGTTTGTACCGCCTATAACGCCGACTTTGACGGTGATCAGATGGCCGTTCACATTCCTCTTTCTGTTGAGGCACAGTTGGAATCACGGCTGCTCATGCTGGCGCCAAACAATATTTTCTCGCCTTCAAGCGGGAAACCTATCACTACGCCTACCCAGGATATTGCACTGGGATGCTATTACCTGACCACCGATTCTCAGCAGGATCGCATCAAAAAGCATAAGATGGCCGATAATGATGATCATGCGCACTTGCCGATTATGACGGATAATAATGAAGTGCATACAGCCTATGATGAAGGTGTGCTTAAAATTCATGATAAAATCCGTATCCGCAATCCCAACCAAGGGGTTAAAACACCCTATGGCGATATGGAAAAATCACACATTGTCACAACTGTTGGCAAGGTGTTCTTCAATGAAATCTGGCCGCCTTCACTTGGTTATGCCAACCAGATGATGAACAAGAAAGAATTGGGTAAAATGATCTGGAAATGTTACCAGATCGCTGGTCATGATGAGACGGTCGAGGCATTGGATCGTTTGAAAACCCTTGGGTTTGAATTTGCAACAAGAGCCGGCATCTCCATCGGTATGGTGGATTTGATCGTTCCTCAGGAAAAATATGCGGTCATCGAAAATGGCCGCAAGCAGATTTTGGAAGTCGAAACCCAATATCGGAAGGGCGTAATCACGGATGGTGAGCGCTATAACAAGATCGTTGATATCTGGACGCACGCAACTGAAGAAATTCAGAATATGATGTTCCGCGCTATGGAATTCAATGAAAACAGAGAAGAAATCAATCCTGTCTTCATCATGGTCGATTCCGGCGCCCGCGGCAGCAAACAGCAAATCCGTCAGCTCTCCGGTATGCGGGGATTGATGGCCAAGCCATCCGGTGAAATTATCGAGCGGCCAATCTTGGCTAACTTCCGTGAGGGGTTGAGTGTGCTGGAGTACTTCATCAGTACGCACGGTGCTCGCAAAGGCTTGGCAGACACTGCGTTAAAGACTGCTGACTCCGGTTATCTCACTCGGAAACTCGTTGACGTTGCTCATGATATTATTGTCGTTGAACAGGATTGCAATACCTTGAACGGTATCGATGTAAGAGCTATTTTGGAAGGCGATCAGGAGTTGGTGCCTCTCGGAACACGCGTTTTAGGCCGGACCGCCCTGGATGATATTGTCGATCCCATTTCTAAAGAAGTTATTGTCGCCGCCGGTGAAGAGATCGATGAAAAAGCTGTGGACAGCTTGTCTAAAATCGAGGTGGAGCGTGTTCGTATTCGCAGTGTATTGACCTGCGAATCCCGCAGAGGGGTTTGCGCCAAATGCTATGGCCGCAACTTGGCATGTGGTCGTCAGATTGCACTGGGCGAAGCAGTTGGTATCATTGCCGCGCAGTCCATCGGCGAACCTGGTACGCAGTTGACCATGCGAACGTTCCACATTGGCGGCACGGCCAGTTCCGCGTATAAAAAACCACATATCGTTGCCAAGAATAACGGTATCGTTCGCTATGAAGAACTAAAAAACGTCAAGGCGTTGGATGGTAACTCCATTGTATTGAATAAAACCGGTTACATCAGCATTTATGATGATGAAGGCCGTGAAATGGAACGCTATTCCGCTGTGATCGGTGCCGTTATCTCCGTGGAAGACGGTGGACGGGTCAAAAAGGGTGCCAGTTTTGTCAAGTGGGATCCTTACAATGTTCCTATTCTTTCTGAACAGACGGGGGTTATCGAGATCCATGACTTCATCAAGGGTGTTACAGTGCGCCAGGAAATTGATGAAACCACAAATCGCGAAGGTATCGTGGTTATGGAGCACAAAGAGGATTTGCATCCCCGCATTGTGGTGAAGGATGCAAAGAATGGTGCTGAACTGGGGCATTATTCCATTCCTGCCGGTGCCCATGTTATGGTGAACCAGGGTGACGACATCAATGCAGGCGCCATGTTGGCCAAAACACCACGCAAAGTCGTCCGTACAAAGGACATCACGGGTGGTTTGCCGCGCGTGGCTGAGCTGTTTGAAGCGCGGCGTCCGAAAGAAGCTGCGGAAATTGCAAAGATTGATGGCATCGTCGAGTTCGCTGGTTCTGCCAAGGGGCGTAAACGTATCATCGTCAAGGATCAGGCGACTGGTGATGAAGAAGAGCACCTGATTCCCATGAGCAAGCATGTCGTGGTTTTTGAGGGTGATCGGGTGAAGAAAGGTCAGCAATTGACCGAAGGGCCAGTTGTTCCTCAAGAAATCCTCGAAGTTTGCGGTCCAAAGGAGCTTCAGGAGTATCTGGTGAATGAGGTCCAGGAGGTTTATCGTCTCCAAGGTGTGGAAATCAACGATAAACACATCGAAATCATTGTGCGTCACATGCTTCGTAAGGTTCGTATCACGGATCCTGGAGATACGGATTTTCTCTGGGGTGAACAGGTCGAAAAGCATACGTTCCAGGACGTCAATCAACGTGCCATTGGCGAAGGTAAACGTCCTGCCGCGGCGTCGCCGATCTTGCTGGGAATTACCAAGGCCGCTCTGGAAACCGAGAGTTTCATTTCTGCGGCTTCTTTCCAGGATACGACGCGTGTGTTGACCGACGCCGCAACGCTGGGGCGTAAAGACACGCTCCAAGGTTTCAAAGAGAATGTCATTATGGGCCACCTCATCCCTGCCGGCTCCGGATTCAAGATGTATAAAAACATTAAGCTGGTGCCATTGGCAGAACCGATTTCCGCTGAGGAGATGTTTGGCGTCGATGTATTTGAGGAAAAAAAATAGAAAAAAGATTCAAATAGTTGTTGAAAAAGTATAGGTGATCGTGCTATTATTTTATACTTTGTCACCTTTGACAAAAGGAAGCTAAAAAATGCCGACAATTAATCAACTTGTAAGAAAAGGGCGTGTCCCTATTGTGAAGAAAAAGAAGGCTCCGGCGCTGACGAAATGCCCTCAGCGGAGAGGTGTTTGTCTGCAGGTTAAAACGATGACGCCCAAGAAGCCTAACTCCGCACTTCGTAAAATTGCGCGTGTACGCCTTACAAACGGATATGAGGTTACAGCCTATATTCCCGGCGAAGGACATAATTTACAGGAACACAGCATGGTGTTGATACGCGGCGGTCGTGTAAAAGACTTGCCCGGCGTACGTTATCATATTGTCAGAGGGACTTTGGATTGCCTTGGCGTCGAAGGGCGCAAACGGGGTAGATCAAAGTATGGGGCGAAGAAACCAAAATCTTAAAGGTTAGCAGATTATGGCCAGAAGACGTAGAGCAGATAAGAGATCAGTACTGCCGGATGTCAAGTATAACAGTGAGATCTTGGCAGTCACTATCCGCAATTTCATGCAATGCGGCAAGAAATCCGTGTCAGAACGTATTGTGTATGGTGCGCTGGAAATTATTAAAAAGAAGATGAAGGTTGAGGATCCCCTCGAAATCTTTGTCGACGCGCTGGAACATATTAAACCACGTGTTGAGGTCAAATCGAGACGCGTAGGTGGTGCTACATATCAAGTTCCCGTGGATGTCAGCCCTAGCCGGCAACTTGCTCTGGCTTTGCGTTGGGTGCGTCAATATGCCAAAGGCCGCCGTGGTGTGCCAATGCGCGATGCTCTGGCTGCTGAGCTTATGGATGCCTATAATAATCAGGGCAATTCCATTAAGAAAAGGGATGATACGCATAAAATGGCACAGGCCAATAAGGCCTTTGCTCATTACAGATGGTGATTAATTACCCAACGGGTCATGGATATGGTGGTAGGTAAGTCAAAGAAAAAGAAACCGGAGAGCGAGGGGTGCACTGAGCATCCTGATCGACTTTTCTCGTTGTCCATGATCCGTAATATTGGGATCATGGCGCATATAGACGCTGGTAAGACCACCACCACGGAACGTATTCTCTTTTATACAGATAAGATCCATCGGATGGGTGAAGTTCATGAAGGTACGGCAACCATGGACTATATGGCCCAGGAGCAGGAAAAAGGCATCACAATTACCAGTGCGGCCACCAAATGCGTCTTCCACGAACACCAGATCAATATTATTGACACACCCGGCCATGTCGATTTCACAGTCGAAGTTGAGCGTTCGCTGAGAGTTCTTGACGGTGCTATTGGTGTTTTTTGTGCTGTAGGTGGTGTCCAACCGCAATCGGAAACCGTTTGGCGTCAGGCGACAAAGTACCATGTCCCATGCATGGCTTTTGTTAATAAAATGGATCGCAAGGGCGCTGATTTCAAGCAAGTCATTGAACAGATGCGTACCAAGTTGGCTGCGCCGGCTATTGCGGTGCAACTCCCTTGGGGCGCGGAAGATGATTTCCTGGGCGTGATCGATTTGATCGAGTTGAAAGCTTATACATTCGACGAGAATAACCAGGGTAAGAATGTCGTCGAAAACAAGATCCCTGCCAAATACGCCGAAGAGGTTGAACAAGCTCGTGCCGAACTGATTGAATTTGTGGCGGATAAGGATGACGAGGTTATGGAGGCCTTTATTGATTCGCCCGAAGTTGATGTACGTTTGTTGAAACAAGGCATCAGAAAAGCGGTCATACGTTGTGATTTAGTTCCTGTGCTTTGTGGTGCCTCGCTGCGTAACAAAGGTGTTCAGCCTCTCATCAGTGCAGTCATTGATTACTTTCCATCACCTCTTGATGTTCCTCCAGTCAAAGGACATCATCCTAAAAAAGATGAGATTCTCACACGCCATCACAATGATTTCGATCCTTTCAGCGCGTTGGTTTTTAAGATCCAGACAGACAAATATGTTGGTAAACTGGCTTATATTCGTATGTACTCCGGTTATTTTTCTAAAGGTCAGAATGTGTTTAATCCGCGTACGCGCAAACGCGAACGTATCGGTCGTATTTTGCAGTTGCACGCCAACCACCGCGAAGATATTGATACCGTTTATGCTGGCGAGATCGCGGCCATTCCCGCGCTGAAAAACATAACGACCGGTGATACGATATGCGCGGAACAACAACCTATTGTTCTGGAACGGATCGAATTTCCTGAACCTGTTATATCCATGGCCATTGAGCCTAAAACGCAGGCTGATCGCGATGCTCTGAATGATGCTTTGACTGCTCTTGCGGATGAGGATCCCACTATTCGGATTTTCACTGATGCTGAAACAGGACAAACCCTTTTATGTGGCATGGGTGAATTGCATCTGGAAATTGTCAAGGACAGGATGTTCAGGGAATTCAAGGTTCAAGCTAATGCTGGCAAACCCATGGTTGCATATCGCGAAACGGTTTTCGGAACAGGTGAAGGCTCGCATACATTTGACAAAGAAATTGCTGGACATGGTAATTTCGCAACAGTTAATATACAAGTTTATCCGCGTAAGCGCGGAACAGGCAATCAAGTGACTTTTGATGTCAGCGATGCGGCTATTCCCTCTGCATTCCGCAATTGTATCCGGGAAGGCATTCAAGACAGTCTGGCCACCGGTATTTTGGGAAGTTATGCTTTGGTTGATATTGAAGTGAAGGTTGTCGGCGGGCAATCGCATCCCGTGGATTCAACGGATATCGCATTCCGTTCCGCGGCTGTCATGGCTGTTCGTGCAGCGTGTCAGCAGGCCGACGTATGCCTGCTTGAGCCAATAATGGATGTTGAAATTATTACCCCAGAAGAATATATGGGGGAAGTACTAGGTGATGTCAATGGACGCCGAGGTCACGTCAGGGATATGGTTTCCCGAGAAGAAGCCAGGATTATCAATGCCGATATACCATTGGCTGAATTATTTGGCTACATGACCAGCTTGCGTTCGTTGACCAAGGGTAGGGCCAGTTATACCATGGAACCGCACTGTTTTGAGCAAGTGCCAGACTCGATCCAGGCGGCTATTTTGAATCGGTGAGGGTAATATGAACGGGCAGAGAATTCGTATCAGGCTAAAAGCCTATGATCACAGGGTTATGGATCAATCGACGAACGATATAGTCGAAACCGCAAAACGGACTGGTGCACGCGTGGCCGGACCAATTCCATTGCCGACACGTATCGAGCGTTACACCGTGAACCGTAGTCCGCATGTAAATAAAAAGTCGATGGAGCAGTTCGAAATTCGTACGCACAAGCGTGTTTTAGATATTATCGAACCTACAGCCAAGACGGTGGATGAGCTGAAAAAACTGAATCTTCCGGCTGGCGTCGATATCACCATCAAGATTTAAGGGAAGTTCATGAACGCAATTATTGGCAAAAAAGTGGGCATGACGCAGGTTTTTGATGAGAACGGTTTTCAAGTCCCTGTTACAGTTTTGAAAGCAGGACCTTGTGTCGTTGTGCAGAATAAAACCAGGGAACACGATGGGTATGCCGCTGTTCAATTGGGATTCGAGGAGCAAAAAGAACGGCGGGTGTCGAAGCCGGTACGTGGACATTATATGAAGGCTAACGTTGCTTGCCAGCGTTTGCTTCGTGAGATTCGCCTCGATAATGGTGAGGAAGCTCCTCAAAACGGTTCCACTGTAAACGTATCGATTTTTGAAGGTGTTCCGTTTGTCGATGTAATCGGTCCAACCAAAGGTCGTGGTTTCCAGGGGGTGATGAAACGTTGGGGCATGAGCGGCGGTCGCGCTACCCATGGTTCTACAACGCATCGTGGACCAGGATCCATCGGACAGTGTGAATTTCCGGCACGTATTTTTAAGAACAAGCATATGCCCGGACATATGGGCAATCGTCGAATCACAACCCAGAACCTTAAAGTCGTTCAGGTTCGCGCTGACGACAACGTGTTGCTTGTTCGCGGCGCTGTTCCGGGACCGGTCGGCGGCTATATCATTGTTCGTAAAGCAATAAAAAAATCTTAAGTTGATATTATGAGTAAATTACCAATCAAAGATATACAAGGTGCGCATCTCGGAGAGCATGACCTTGCTGATGAGTTGCTGGTTTTTGATAAGGGCCAGCAGGTTATGCATGATGCTGTAGTCGCTCATCTGGCAAATAAGCGTGCAGGTTCGGCCGCGACACTTACAAAAGGCGAGGTCAGTGGATCCAATCGGAAGCCGTGGCGTCAGAAAGGATTGGGGCGGGCACGTTCTGGCTGTCGTCGTTCTCCAATCTGGCGTGGCGGTGGTGTCGTGTTCGGTCCCAAGCCGAGATCCTATAATAAGAAGATGACCAAAAAGGCTGCCCGGCTTGCTTTTCGCAGGGCGTTCAGCGAGAAGGTAGCCGCGGGTCAGGTGATGATTCTGGACGATTTTACCTTGACGGAACCGAAGACGAAACTCTTTACCGAGATTTTTAAGAAACTGGATGTCAAGGGCAAGACGCTTGTTCTTGTTCATGAGGTTGATAGGAATCTGTATTTAGCGTCGCGTAATATTGCCGGGATAGAAGTTCGGTTGGCAAAAGATAGCAGTACCTATGACCTTTTGCGCTATGCAACGGTTGTCATTACCAAGTCAGCCATGCAGGACCTGGAAAAACGCTTGAAAGCGGTTGTAAAGAGAGGGCATGATGAGAGAAGTGCATAATATTATCAAACACATCCTTTTGACGGAAAAAGGAACAGCCCTGACCGAACAACAGAACAAGTACATGTTTAAAGTGGATCGGTCCGCAAATAAGATGGAAATCAAGCAGGCAGTGGAAAAACTCTTCGGTGTGCATGTCGTCAAAGTGAATGCCATGAATCGTCAAGGTAAGATGAAACGAGGCCGTAGTTGGCGCTATGGGAGAACTGCAAATTGGAAAAAGGCTGTGGTCACGCTGAAGGCCAATGAGTCGATTGATCTAGCATAAGGGTGGAATACGATGGCGTTAAAAAAACATAATCCAACAACTGCAAGCCGCCGGTTCATGGAACTGTCGTCTTTTGAGGATATTACAAAAAACGAACCCGAGAAATCGCTGTTGGAACCCAACAAAAATTGCGCCGGACGTAATGCACAAGGGCGTATTACATGCCGTCATCATGGCGGTCGGCATAAAAGGCATTACCGTAAAATTGACTTCAAGCGGGACAAAATCAATATCCCTGCTAATGTTGCCGCTATTGAATACGATCCGAATAGATCTGCGCACATAGCTCTCCTGCACTATAAGGATGGTGAGAAAAGGTATATTCTCGCGCCCAATGGAATAAAAGTCGGGCAGATCGTAATGTCGGGTGACAAAGTTGAACCCGTTGTCGGCAATGCAATGCCACTGGGTGCCATTCCGTTGGGATTGCCTATTCATAATGTAGAGATGCATATCGGCCGGGGCGGTACACTGGTTCGTTCAGCAGGGCAATCGGCTCAGCTTATGTCGCGCGAAGGCCAATATGCAAACGTCAAGTTGCCTTCTGGTGAAATTCGGATTTTCAATGTGAAATGTTATGCGACGATCGGTCAGGTTGGCAACCTGGAGCATATGAACGTGACCAGCGGGAAGGCCGGACGCGCACGTTGGTTGGGGCGACGTCCCACGGTTCGTGGAGTCGCGATGAATCCTGTCGATCACCCCATGGGCGGCGGTGAAGGCCGCAGTTCGGGTGGTGGGCATCCTATGTCGCCATGGGGACAATTGGCAAAAGGCAAGAAGACACGCGCAAAACGCAAGCCTTCGTCTAAATTTATTGTGAAGCGGAGAAAGTAAACATGGCCAGATCAATCAAAAAAGGTCCATATGTTGACGATAAACTCCTCATTAAAGTGGAGAAGATGAATCAAAAAAGTGAACGTCGCTCAATTCGCACATGGTCGCGACGTTCCATGATCGTGCCTGAATTCGTTGGGCATACATTTGCGGTTCATAATGGTAAGGTTTTTATTCAAGTGTTTGTCACCGAGAATATGGTCGGACATAAGCTGGGTGAGTTTTCACCTACACGTGCATTCAGAAAGCACGGTGCTGTCACGGACAAAACTGTATCGTTAAAGTAAACAGCTATGATGCACAGACCGTTATATATATTTATCTTTGCATGCTGCATCATTGGCGTAGCTTCTTTTGGCGAGGATCAGGTGCCATCGCCTGATGCTGGCTTTGAAGAAGTTCACACTGATGAATATGAATATGAAGCGGTTGCAAGCGCCCGTAAAAAATATTTGAAAGAAAATCTGGAATTAAAGAAAAGAAATCGTATACTGAACGACTCTCTCAATAAACTGCGGGCTGAATATAATAAGTTGAAGGCCATATTGCACGAGAGCGACCAAGAAGCTGTTGGTATGCGGTCAAACACACGCGAAGGTATTAAAAAAAGCGTAAGGGTTGTGGATGTGAATCCTGAACTGGGCCTCGTGGTGCTCGATGCAGGAGTTCGGCAAGGATTACGGTTGAATGTGGAATACCGCGTTGTCCGTAATGAAGCCATTATTGCGCAACTCCGAGTAGTGGATATACGTGAGACGATTGCTGGTGCATTGGTTGAAAAAATGAGTCATCAAGGGTTGCCCAGAATTGGCGATGCCGCCATACTGGGTGGAAGATAAATGGGTTGGTGTTATGGATGTAGTTGCGACAACGAAATATGTTAGAATTGCGCCCAGCAAGGCGCGGGATATCGCACAGGCCATCAGGGGCAAGCCAGTGGCGGAAGCTTTGAATATTACGAATTTCAACAAGCGCAAAGCTGCTTTTTATATCGGTAAAACCCTTAAATCCGCCATTGCGAATGCTGAGAACAATGCGGATTTGTCGGCTGAAGATCTTGTTGTAAAAGATGCCGTAGTGGATAAAGGACCGGTGATGAAACGCTACTGGCCGCGCGCCAGGGGTATGGTGAGTCCAATATTGAGACGCACCAGCCACATTAAAATAATACTTAGTGATGGAAAAACGGCTGCTTAAATGCCGTGGGTGTGAGGGAAGGAGTTTGTTTTGGGACAGAAAGTAAATCCAGTCGGACTGCGAGTCACCGTAAATAAAAATTGGCGATCGCGTTGGTTTGCCAATAAAAAGAATTATGGCAGTTTACTTCACGAAGATTTAAAGATTCGTGAATTGGTTAAAACTCAATTAAAAGACGCCGCTGTGCCCGAGATAAATATCGAGCGGTATGCCAATCGTGCTCGCGTAACGGTTCATACAGCTCGACCCGGTGTGGTTATTGGGCAAAAAGGGAAGTATATTGAACAATTGCGTGAAACAATTTCAAAGATGACCGGAAAAGAAATATACATGGATATCCGGGAGGTCAAGGATCCTGACAAGAACGCGCAATTGGTGGCGGAGAGTATTGCCTTGCAGATGGAGCGTCGTGTTTCTTTTCGACGTGCAATGAAAAGATCTGTGCAGTTGGCTATGGAAACAGGTGCTCTTGGTATCAAGATATTGATGGCTGGACGTCTTGGTGGCTCTGAGCTGGCACGGACCGAAGGATACAAAGAAGGGAAAATACCACTGCACACTTTACGGGCGAATATTGAATATGGTTTTGCTGAAGCTCGTACGACTGCTGGCGCTATTGGTGTAAAAGTCTGGATCTGTAAAGAACCGGAAAGTACGGATAGAAAGGAGCGCTCCTATGCCTCTTATTCCTAATCGAGTTAAATACCGCAAGCAGCAGCGGGGCAAGATGAAGGGTTATGCCCAGAAAGGCCATACGATTGCTTTTGGTGAATATGGGTTGCAAGCACTGGATACTGCTTGGATCACCAACATCCAGATTGAAGCTTGTCGTGTCGCGATTAACCGATCGCTGAAAAGAAAAGGGAAACTCTGGATCCGCGTATTTCCCCACAAGCCGATATCCAAGAAGCCTCTTGAAGTCCGCATGGGCAAGGGCAAGGGTAATGTAGAAGCATGGGTCGCTTGCGTGAAACCGGGAACTATGCTGTTTGAAGTGGATGGCGTTGGTGAGCAGGCTGCGAAAATTGCCATGCGCTTGGCGGCTACTAAGCTTCCCATTAAAACGAAATTTATCGAACGTCATGTGCATGTTTGATGGAATGGGGTGGCTATGAAGGCAAGTGAATTCAGGGAATTGACGAAAGACGAATTAGACCAGCGCAACGAAGAAATACGACAGGAATATTTCAATTTGCAAATGCAGAAAGTGACCGGTCAGTTGGAGAAACCTTCTCGATTGAAGGAACTGCGTCGGGATATCGCGCGCATTAAAACCGTGTTGCATGAACGCGAAAGGGAAGATTCATGAGTGAAAATCTAGGTCGCGGACATCACCGTAAGACAAGAGAAGGACGCGTGGTCAGCAATGCCATGGAAAAGACGATTGTCGTAGTGGTCAATCGGCGCGTGAGACACCCGTTGTACGGTAAGGAGATCATTCGCTCCAAGAAGTACCATGTACACGATGAAGAGCGCAAAGCTCAGGTCGGAGACAATGTCCGTTTTGTCGAGGCACGGCCTATGAGCAAAACAAAGCGCTGGCGCCTGGTCGAGATATTGGACTAATTTAATGTAAGGGTATGTACGAATGATCGCTGAACAAACAAGATTAGATGTGGCTGACAATACCGGCGCTCGCAATGTCATGTGCATTCGCGTATTGGGTCAGCGGAAAAGATATGCTCACATTGGTGATATCATTCGTATCACTGTAAAAGAAGCACAACCTGGTGGGATGGTGCGTAAAGGACAGGTTTTGAAAGGTGTGATCGTCCGCACAAAACACCCCATCCGCCGACCCGATGGATCGGTTTTACGGTTTGATCACAACGCGGTAGTGATTATCGACGATCAATCGAATCCCCGAGGAACACGTATTTTCGGTCCCGTGGCTCGTGAATTGCGCGATAAGAATTTTATGAAGATCATTTCTCTGGCGCCGGAGGTATTGTAATGGGAACCAGAACATCAAAAATAAGACTGAAAAAAGGCGATGTGGTTAGGGCTGTTGCCGGTGAAGATGCCGGTACAAACAAGACGGGGCGTGTACTGTTTGTTGATCCCAAACGTCAACGCGCTATTGTCGAAGGCTTCAATCTTGTTAAAAAGCATATGCGTAAATCGCAGGATAATCCTCAAGGTTGCATTGTAGAGAAAGAAGCTCCTATTCACATCTCAAATCTGAAAATAGAAAAGGGTTGATCCTGTAATAAACGGATTAGGGGTAGATTGGCCATGAAAGCTCGACTGAAAGAAGTATATAATAATCAAATTGTCCCGGCCATCAGGAAATCCCGCAGTTATAAGAACATCATGCAGATTCCTAAATTGCAGAAGATCGTTTTGAATATCGGCGTGGATACCAGTGTGGACAAAGACACATTCAAGGTTTTGAATGACGAACTTGGAAAAATCACCGGACAGAAGCCCATGGTGACCAAAGCGCGTAAAAGTGTCTCCAATTTCAAGTTGCGTGAAGGAATGCCTATAGGAGCCAAGGTTACACTGCGTGGGAATCGCATGTACGAATTCATGGACAGACTAATCAATATCTGCCTGCCCCGTATCCGCGATTTCCGTGGTATTTCAGCCAAATCCTTTGATGGGCGCGGCAACTATAACCTGGGCTTACAGGAGCAGACTATTTTCCCGGAGCTGAATCCGGATCACATCAAGAAAACACAGGGTATGGATATAAGTTTTGTAACATCGGCTGGTACGAATGAGGAAGCGCGGGAGCTGCTTAAACTCTTCGGGATGCCGTTTTCTGCGGAATAGATGGGGAGGGGTTGTTTTGGCGAAGAAATCAATGATTGCAAAGGCCAACCGGGTGCCGAAATTTCAAGTGCGTACATATTATCGATGCAGACGCTGCGGCAGGCCCAGGGCTTACATGAGGAAGTTTCAATTGTGCCGTATATGTTTCAGGGAACTGGCGTCTAACGGAAAGTTGCCTGGTGTAATCAAGGCCAGTTGGTAAAAATAGGGTAACAAAGATGAGTGTAGCAGATCCCATTGCCGATATGTTGACGTGCATTAGAAATGCCAATATGGCCAAACTAGAAACCGTCCAGGTTCCTCATTCTAACCTGAAATGTGAAATTGCCCGGTTGTTGAAACGTGAAGGATATATAGCTGATTATACCACTGAGGGGCATGGTGGAAAACGATTGATTCGGATGTACATCAAATACAACATGGACCGCGAGCCTATAATCCGGGGGTTGAAAAAAATCAGTAAGGCGGGTTGCCGAAAATATGTGCCGGCCGATGCTGTCCCGCGTGTGCTGGGTGGAATTGGTGTCGCAATCTTGAGCACGTCGTCGGGCATCCTGACGGACCGTGAGGCGCGTAAAATGCGTAAGGGCGGCGAAGTCTTGTGCTATGTTTGGTAAAGAAAAGCTTTGCAGACGAGGACGGAAACATGTCAAGAATTGGAAAAAAAAGCATTCCCGTTGAAGGAGACGTCGAAGTCTCGGTCAAGGGACAAGAAGTGAAAGTAAAGGGAAAGCTTGGCGAATTGGTCTGGGTTTTACCTGAAACATTGAGCGTCCAGGTTGAGAACAATCAGGTTCAGGTGCACCGTAAGGACGAAACGAAAAGTACGCGCGCCATGCATGGCACCGCACGCAGTCTCATCGCCAATATGATCGAAGGTGTGAGTAAAGGCTTTAAAAAAGAATTGGAAATTGAGGGCGTCGGTTATCGTGCTCAATTGCAGGGCAATGAGTTGACCATGAGCCTAGGTTATTCCCATCCGGTAAACTATGCTGCTCCTGATGGTGTTACGTTCAAGGTAACCGATAACACCAAAATTGAAGTATCCGGCATCGATAAACAAAAAGTAGGTTTGGCCAGTGCACGAATCCGCGCTTTCTGCAAGGCGGAGCCGTATAAGGGCAAAGGTATTCGTTATAAGGGTGAGCGTATTCGGCGCAAGGAAGGCAAAACGGTGGCTTAATATGAAGGTTAATACCAAGGCGGAATATCGAAAACGTCGGCATTACCGGTTGCGCAATAAGATCAGAGGGTCCAGGCAGCGACCGCGAATGAGCGTTTTCATGTCAAACCAACACATATATGTGCAGTTTATTGATGATGACGCTGGTGTGACGCTGGCTGCATGCTCTACTATGGAAGAAGGCTTTCGCGATAAGAAGAGTAATCAGCATACTGCGAAAGAAGTGGGCGCTCTGGCTGCTAAGCGGCTCATCGAGCAGGGAATTGAAACCGTGATATTTGATCGTGGTGGCTTTACCTATGAGGGGAATGTGAAAACCTTGGCGGATGCCGCTCGCGAGGCTGGTTTGAAGTTCTAGGGATTGGGTTATTGAGCATAGGCGGGATAGTATGGAAAAAGAAGATCAAGTCGAATTTGAAGAGCGAGTCGTACATGTCAATCGCTGCTCCAAGGTGGTTAAAGGTGGGCGACGGTTCAGTTTCAGTGCATTGGTCGTTGTTGGTGATCGCCATGGTCATGTGGGCTACGGCTTAGGAAAGGCCAATGAAGTAGCCAATGCCATTCGCAAAGGTACGGACATTGCCAAAAATGGTATGGTTCGAGTAAATATGCGCGAGCGCACGATTCCTCATGAGGTGATTGGCAAAAAAGGTGGAGGACGCGTTTTTTTGAAACCGGCTTCACCAGGCACAGGTGTTATTGCGGGTGGTGCTGTTCGCGCAGTACTGGAATTATCGGGTGTAAGAGATGTTTTAGCAAAATCCATGGGCAGTAAATGCCCCATCAATGTCACGAAAGCCACAATGGACGCTTTGCAGCAATTGCGTTCAAAAGAGGAAGTTTTGGCTGCAAGACAATGATGTTCATTACTGGGGGTGGAGCATGAATCTTCATTCATTGAAAAACGTAGATGGAAGTCGGCACAAAAAGAAACGTGTGGGGCGTGGTGAAGCCTCTGGTACCGGAAAAACAAGTGGCCGTGGCCACAAAGGGCAGGGGTCACGCGCTGGTAGTGGGTATAAACCAACATTTGAAGGTGGCCAGATGCCTTTGATTCGCCGGTTGCCTAAATTCGGTTTTAAAAATGTCAACCGCAAAGAGTATTTGCCTGTAAACATCGGGCAGCTCAATGACGTTGATGATGGTACGGAGATAACTACTGAATTGTTGCGCAGCAAAGGATTGGCGAAAGGTCCAATCAAAAGGATCAAAATTCTGGGCGAAGGTGAATTGACAAAGAAACTGGATGTCAAGGCGCATGCATTCAGCAAATCGGCCATTGCGAAAATAGAAGCAGCCGGTGGAACGACTTCCGTTGTTGCATTGGTTTAGAAGAAAAAGACCCAGGAATAATCTATGTTATCTGCATTTACCAACAGCTTTAAGATACCGGAATTGAGGCAGCGTATTTTTTTTACGCTGGGATTGATTTTTATTTGCCGGTTGGTTTCGATCATCCCGACCCCTGGTGTGGATGCTAATGTTCTGGCTGATGCCGTAGCCAGTGCTGAGCGTTCTGCTGGCGGTGGATTTATCGGTTTATATGATCTGTTCAGTGGCGGTGCTTTTCAGCGCTTTGCTGTGGGGGCTCTGGGTATTATGCCTTATATCAGTGCTTCCATCATTATCCAATTATTGACCGCAGTTATTCCTGCTCTGGAGCGGTTGGCACGCGAAGGGGATACTGGCCGCCAGAAAATAACCCAGTACACACGCTACCTGACAGTGGCGCTTTGCATTGTTCAAGGATCAGCCATGGCTTCGGTTATGTGGAATCCACAAATGTTCGGTTTGGGGGGGAACATCGTTAGAATTTCTAACAAGTTTGGCTACTACGTGCTTACCGTAATGACGTTGACGACCGGCACGATGTTATTGATGTGGTTGGGTGAGCAGATGACCGAACGTGGCATAGGAAACGGCATATCGCTTATCATTACAGTGAATATTATCAGTCGCATGCCGGCTGCTATTGGACGGATGGTCAATATGTTCAAGCCGATTGATGGTGTGGCGCCGTTTTCGATTTTCCACCTGATTGGCATGCTCGTCATGTTTTACCTTGTGATTGTCGGCGTTATTGCCGTTACACAAGCTCAGCGTAAAATACCTGTTCAATATGCAAAACGCGTTGTGGGGCGTAAGGTTTATGGGGGACAGAGCACATATATGCCTTTGCGCGTAAATTATGCCGGCGTTATGCCCATTATTTTCGCCTCCGCCATCTTGATGTTTCCGGCTAAAATACTACAACTGATGCCGTATCCATCCGTCAAGGCATGGGCTGGTTATCTTCTACCCGGAACTTTCTATTATAATGTACTTAATGGATTAATGATCCTCTTCTTCTCTTATTTTTGGGTGGCAACACAATTTAATCCCGTTCAGATTGCGGATGATCTAAAGAAGAATGGCGGGTATATTCCAGGTTATCGACCTGGACGATCTACGGCTGAGTTTTTGGACTACACCATGACGCGTATTACGCTTGCTGGTGCGATCTTTCTTACGGTCATCGCGGTGTTGCCCTCAGTGATGAGTCAGCAATTCGGCGTACCGTTCATCGTGTCTTCCTTCTTTGGAGGAACAAGTATTCTTATTATTGTGGGTGTTATGCTGGATACAATGCGCCAAGTTGAGTCTCATCTATTGATGCGTCATTATGATGGGTTCCTGAAAAAGGGTAAGCTTCGTTCCAGGCGTTGAAATACAGGAGATTTACCATGCAAGCCATTATTTTGTTGGGAGCACCCGGAGCTGGTAAAGGTACCATTTCCGAACTTATGACCAAGTCGACGGATTTTATTCATGTCTCCACGGGAGATATGTTGCGTGCGGCGGTAAAAGAAGATAAGCCGGTGGGGCTTGAAGCTAAGTCTTTCATGGAAAAAGGAGCACTTGTACCAGACGAGGTGATCATGAAGATCGTTAAAGAGCGTTTGGATTCAGGCTTGCGTGAAGATAAATACATGTTTGACGGTTTTCCGCGTACTATGGAGCAGGCCGAATTGCTGGATCAGACTTTGGTTGATTTGAATAGCACCCTGACGCATGTTTTTCTTTTGGATGTACCTCGTGATGTACTTATTGATCGGCTTGCGGGTCGTCGTATATGCCGTGGTTGCGGCGCTGTGTACCACGTTCGTAATTTGCCCCCTAAAGTAGAAGGTGTTTGTGATAAATGTGGTGGTACGGACATTTATCAACGGCCCGATGATAATGAGGAAACGGTGGCTAATCGTCTGGAAGTTTTCAAAAAGCAGACTGAAAGTCTGATCGCTTATTATGATCGGAAGGGTTTATTGATTCGCATCACTAAATTGGTGCGGGAAGAAATTGAAGCCGAAGTGTTGGCGAAATTGCAGCCTTAACACGTGCATGATCAGATTAAAGACTGAAGCTGAATTGGTAGGCATGCGCGAAAGCAGTCGCATTGCGGCAATTGTAAGAGATCATTTGATTGTTTGCCTTCAGCCGGGGATCACGACGGGCGAATTGGATGTAATTGCGGCGGCAAAGATGGATGCATATGGTGGGCGGAGTGCCTTTTTGGGATATCGGAATTATCCAGGGCATATATGTGTATCGCTGAATGATGAAGTGGTGCATGGGATACCTGGACGAAGACGAATAAAAGTTGGCGATATTGTCAGTATAGATGTCGGTGTTTTGTATCAAGGGTATGTTGGCGACACGGCGACCACGGTGATTGTGGGTGCCACAAAGCCGGACGTATTGCGTTTACTGGTTGTGGCACGCGAAGCTCTTGATCGTGGGATCATGAATGCTGTTGAGGGAAAAAGAGTTTCAGATATTTCTAGGGCCATTGAAGATACGGCTATGGAATATGGTTTTTCTGTTGTACGTGATTTCGTCGGACATGGAATTGGTAGAGATATGCATGAAGATCCTCCTATCCCTAATTATGTATCGCGTGATCGGGGACCACGGTTGAGACAGGGTATGACCCTTGCGATTGAACCGATGTTGAATATGGGCAGTGGCGATGTTCGTTTGATGGATGATCGATGGACGGTTAAAACGCTGGATGGCAAGCTGTCAGCACATTTTGAACATACCGTTGCGGTTGGCAAGTATAAGGCTGAGATCCTGACCGCATATGATGTCGATGAATAAAAGTGAAAAAATATACCTTGACGCACATATTGTTATTGAGGTAAAGAATAACGTTTTTCGTGCCAAACTCGCTAATGGTCATCATATCGTAGCGGTTGTGCGGGAAAAAGGCGAGGCGACAAGTCTGGAAGCAGGTTTTTCGGTAAAAGTGATGATGTCGCCTTTTGACATGTCAACGGGCATAGTAGTTGGGTAGGGACAATCTGAGGATTTGGCCATGAAAGTAAGAAGTTCAGTAAGAAGAATTTGTGAACGATGCCGCGTGATTCGGAGGAAAGGCATTGTTCGAGTGATATGTACCAATCCTCGCCATAAACAGAGGCAAGGATAGAGGGAGATAAATCGTATGCCAAGAGTGCTTGGGATTGATATACCGGGTAAGAAACGGATCGAATATGCGTTACGCTACATCTATGGGATTGGACCGGCTAGGGCACTGGAAATTGCGGAGAAGGCCAAGTTGGATCCTGCAAAAAAAGCGAACGATTTAAGCGACGACGAAATTCGACGCATCGCGGATATACTGCAGAATGAATATCGCGTAGAAGGGGATCTGCGGCGTGAGGTAACGCAAAATATTCGCCGTTTGATCAGCATCAATAGTTATCGTGGTTTGAGACATCGTCGCGGATTGCCGGCGAGAGGTCAACGAACAAAAACCAATGCGCGTACGCGCAAAGGTCCCAAAAAGACGGTTGGCGCTGTTCGCGATAAGGCTGCGCGCGCCGCTATGAAGAAGGGTTGATGATGGGGATGAGTAAGCATGGCAGATAAAAAAACAAAAGATGCGGAGAAAAAAGACGCTCCTAATTCAAAAGAGGTTGTAACGGAAGAACCAAAAGCCGTAGCACCAAAAACTGCAGCGGATGTGCTGGAAGATTCAAGACCAGCTCAACCGCAGGCACAGTCCACTTCTAAAAGCCGGAAAAGTAAAGTTATTCCGGCTGGCATTGTACATATTATGGCGACGTTCAACAACACAGTCGTGTCCATTACCGATATTCGCGGAAATGTAATTTCCTGGAGTTCGGCCGGGCGTTGTGGATTCAAAGGTTCACGTAAGAGCACTGCGTATGCAGCCACTGTCGTAGCCCAGGAAGCTGCGCGCGCTGCTTCGGCCCAGGGAATGCGTGAAGCGGAAGTACGTGTTCAGGGACCTGGAGCAGGGCGCGAATCGGCAATCAGGGCTGTTCAAACCTCGGGTATTTCTGTAACGGCAATCAAAGATGTAACGCCTATTCCGCACAACGGGTGCCGTCCGCCGAAAAGGCGCCGGGTTTAAGCATGAGGAGAGAGTTTCATGGGTAGATATTTACAAGCGGCGTGCAAACTATGTCGTCGCGAGGGGATGCAGTTATTCTTGAAGGGCGACCGGTGCTATATGGCGAAATGTCCAATTCAAACAGGACGCCCAGTACCGGGAGGACATGGTAACCGTCGCGCCAAGCTTTCCGATTACGGAATGCAGTTGCGTGAAAAGCAGCGTTTGCGGCGTTTTTATGGCTTGCAAGAAAAGCAATTCCGTTTGTTATTCAGCAAAGCCGCACGCAAACAGGGCGTTACAGGCGAAATTCTGCTTCAAATGTTGGAATTAAGGTTGGATTCTCTGGTACGTCGGCTTGGCTTTGCACCATCCCAGAAAAGCGCACGCCAGTTTGTTCGTCATGGTCATATCAAAGTGAATGGCAGCAAGGCGTCAATTCCATCCATGATCTTAAAAGTGGGTGATGTGATCGAGGTTCGAAACAGCAAGGAAAGCCGTGAATGTGCCAAGCCGTTTATGGAGCAAGCGGAGAGTCGTGGTATTTCACCTTGGCTGTCATTGAACAAAGAAGAGTACAAGGGCGAAATTCTTCATGTACCCAGTAAGGATGAAATTGCGCCTATTGTTAATGAACAGCTTATTGTTGAATTGTATTCCAAGTAAATTTTTGGTGTCGACTCTTATTGAGTTTAGTGGAGGGTAGTATCGCATGGCAATTCGATTGGGTAGATTTGAAATGCCAAAACGGGTTCTGAAGGATGATGCTGTGTCAAATGAGACATACGCTCAATACTTTGCGGAACCTTTCGAGGCTGGGTATGGAAGGACTATCGGCAATTCCTTAAGACGTGTTTTGTTATCATCACTTGAAGGCGCTGCAATCACTTCGGTGAAAATTGAGGGGGCCATGCATGAATTTTGTGCGCTTACTGGTGTTGTTGAAGACGTTACGGATATCATTCTGAATCTTAAGAAAGTTCTGTGTAAGATGTATACCCGCGACCCTCGCAAAATACGGATCAACGCCAAAGGTCCTGGTGTGGTGACAGCGGGCGATATCGAATGCGATGGGATGGTCGAGATTTTGAATCCTGATCACCATATCGCCACTTTAGATCAGGATGGTAAGATTGAAGCAGAGATGGAAGTGCGTATCGGACGTGGCTTTTGCGCTGCGGAATGGAATAAAAAGGAAGACCAGGAAATCGGCGTAATTCCCATTGATTCTCTATTCTCACCTGTTCGTCGCGTTAAATATGAGATCGAGAATACGCGTGTGGGGATGCGGACTGATTACGATAAACTCATTATGGATATCTGGACTGATGGTCGGGTAACGCCTGATGATGCTCTAACCATGTCTGCGGCGATTTTACGTCATCATCTCGATGTATTTGTCAGCTATGACAAGGATCTCGTCGAATTTGAGGAAAGTGAAAAACAGGTCAATGCTGAACGTGAAGAACTGCGACGTAAGTTGAACATAAGCGTGAATGAAATAGAACTCAGTGTGCGCGCCGCCAATTGTCTGAACAATGCCAACATTACAACGGTTGGTGAGTTGGCGCAGAAAACTGAAGCGGAGATGCTCAAATATCGCAATTTCGGTAAGAAATCTCTCAATGAAATAAAGCAAAAATTGCAGGATATGAGTATGTCTCTCGGTATGACATTTGATGAAGACCTGTTGAAAGTTAAGTAATTCTAAGGGATTAACACCATGCGACACCGTAAAAAAGTGATGAAATTCGGACGGAGAACCTCGCATAGAGAGGCCATGTTGGCCAATTTGGTTTGCAGCCTGATTCAGGAGAAGCGGATTAAAACGACTTTGCATAAAGCTAAGGCTGCGAGGATTTTAGCCGAAAAGATGGTCACGTTGGGCAAAAAAGGTCATCTTGCGGCTCGCCGGAGGGCGATTGCGAAGTTGCACAGAACCAAACCGGTTCATGAGTTGTTTGAGAAAATCTCGCCATCGTTTACAGAGCGTCAAGGTGGCTATACACGTATAATCAAGTTAGGACGCCGAATGAGCGATAGTTCCGAGATGGCTTTATTGGAGTGGACGGAAGGCTCATAATTTCATTCGATTCAAACAAATAACCTCTTGAAAACGACGTCATGCCAGGCATGACGTCGTTTTATTTTCTAAGGATTTTCCATTTGCGAAGCTGTTGTTCGATGCCCTGCAGTTCAGTTTGCTGCTCATTCATACTTTTAGCAGATACGACTAGATCCCACAAGCGGCCATTCGGAGTTAAAATACGGCGCGAGGAATCTGGTTCCTTATAGCCGGTTTTGTGGTAGAAAGCCTGTATTTCTGTCTGGATCGCGGCTACGAGTTTTCCATCGATTAAATCCAGTTCTTTGAGTCTATAAAGAAACGTTTCGGCTGAAACGCCAAAGCGATGTTTGATGCGGTACAACAATTCTGTTGACCATTGTTTTTGCTGAATTCCCAATTGTTTTACAGTAGAACGTATGATGTCTGCTGGTAAAAGGAAAAATGCGGCAAACTTTTTTGCACCGTGCTTACAATCTAATTCTTGAGCAGATAATTGGCGGTAGCGTGGTGACATAAGGTGTTGAGTAAGGAAGAAAACCTGTCCCAATTCGAAGATCAGTCGAAATATCTGACGTTCAGGATTCAATTTTGCGTTGAGAAAGAAAAATGCATTGCTGTTCTCTGGATCATATTGTGTAAAGCTTTCTATGTTTGGTGGTAAACTGATGACAATAACCCGAAAACCATGGGTTTCGAGAAGCTCGAAATAGTCAAAAACAATACCATTTCGAATGCCCATCAAATCACGCACCGTCGTAACCAACTTGACGATGCCTTGATCATGTAAACGGAAAGGTATATAAAGAGGTATGGTGGCCTTTTTTTGTGCGCCACAGATGTCTTCTAACGCCTGATACATATCCATGATATCCTGAGCGATCATTTCGAGTTTAGGCGGCAGATTTTTTTCAATCAAGTTGACATGGAAAGGTTTGGTCGAGTGCTGCTGTCGAAACAGGCGTAGCTGTTGGATGTTATTGGCAAAAAAGGCATGTACAGGCAGGTTTATGCTGCTGGCTATGGTGTAGAGATCCTTAGCCGCGGGATTTTCCGTACCACGCTCAAAACGTCCCAACATCTTTTCCGATAGGCCCGTTTTTTCAGCTAATTGGGAAAGAGTTGTACCTTCTTTACGCCGCAACCAGCGAATATTGCGTCCGATGTTGACGTTGGAATCTTGCATGCGAACGATTCGCTTAGTCGACCATTTCGTCCTTTAGCCGATTTCCATCTACCAGTAATGCCATGGTATCCCGGACAATGGTATCATCGGTTTTATCGGGTGTCTTCTGGTTGAATCTGAAAGATGTCGCTTCACAGCATATCAGAGCGCAAACAGCATCTTCACCAGTTGTATCTTCATGTACGGCATATACAATACGACCACCGTCAAAATATACAAGGCCTACCTCCGCGTCGGAATGCATGAGAAGAAGTTCTCCGCTTTTACTGGTGGAATAGATGAGTTGAATTACATCGGAGATGGAGAGGATGTTGAGATAACCAGAGAAATCTTCCTGGCGACGGGCCATTTCCATCTGGGCTTTGGCTTCACGATGAATTACTTCCTGCGCTTTTTTATGCTCAGTGATGTCAATGAAAGAATAGACCATGCCCACAAGTCGGTCGTTGGTGTCCAAGTTAGGGGCGGCTGTTACCTGTAAGTAAAAAGTACGCCCTTTCTTTGTAATTGCTTCGAGTTCACCGATCCAATTCTTTTTGCGCAAAGGCATTTCTATCAGTTTTAGTGCTTTTTTTTCATCAACCCAAAAATCTTGAATATTCATGCCAATGACATCTTTTGAGTCTTCAAAGCCCCAGGTGCGCAAAAAGGATGGATTGACATATTGCAGGCTTGCAGACAAATCTGTGATGGCAATACAGCTTGCGGAATTTTGAAGTGCATTGTGTTCGGTACGCAACATGGCTTCAGCCTGTTTTCGAGCTGTTATATTGCGAATTGAAAAAACTAGGTTTTCTCCGCCCTCCCGTAAGCGGATGAGGCTGATGGCTGTTTCCGACAGGAACTGAGAACCATCTTTACGTTTGCAGAAAACGTCGATCACGGAAAAGTTTCCATTGGCAACGTGATCAGTTACCATTTGATACAGATCCTCATTAAAACTGGGCATTATGTCGAATATATTGAGCTGGCACACTTCGGCTCGTGTATAATGCAGGAATTTCCGGGCTCGTCGATTGCATTCCAGAATATAACCGTCAAGATCAGAGATGAGAACAGCGTCATAAAGGCCTTCAAGGAGTTCTCTGTAGTTAGGTTTGTAACCTTTGGTTTCTTTGTCGAGAATGGATTCCTCCGGCAATGTTTGGACAATGGTATCTCTTCTGCGTATGACACGTATCTGTTTCATGAATAGTTCTATTTATCGATGATTCGTATACTGTCCAATACTTATGTTCATGAGGTTGTCAAAAAAACCGGCATATTTCAATTTTTCCTGAACGCCATCGCTTTGTCAATAAAAAATTTTATAATGATTTAACGTAAGACATCGATATTACTCGATGAATATACTTTTAAATCAATATAGTATGATAGCAGTAAAAGCAACTTATTTTCTTGATATTCTCTTTTACTGGTAGTCAAGCCTTCAACTGTTTTCAATGGTCGCGCAATTTATTCTACCCGTCGGCGCTGACCAAAATTGACTCATTTATGCTGATTTAAACTGACCCACAGTGCCGACTTTCCTTTTCCGGGTAGAACGGAGTTAAGAGGCGTTCAGGCGCATGATACCATAGGTCATTCACGCAGCACATCAATCATTGGGTGGGTCAATTCTGGTCAGCTTACTTGGGTCAATTTTGCCTAGCGCTATGGGGGTGCCGCTTGCCCCGTATACCGCCTGGATGTTGCCCCAGGCGTCGTAGGTATCGCTACCCATGTTTCATAAAATAATGCAACCAGATCAGCAGTTCTTCGGTTTCGGTTGCATCGTATTTACTGCTGTTCATGAATTTTTTTCTTTGCGACACTGACCAATGGGGTATAACCGCTTTTGCCGTTATGAACACTTTTGCGTCCAAGCAGAATACCCTTTTCTCCGCTGGTGGACGAAACAACCAGGATGGGGATCCAGAATTCTTGATGATTGTTTTCATCCTCTATTTTCATGCGTTGAATAAAATACAATACGTCAATAACTGGTATATTTAGGCCGAGAAAGATCAATAAAGGATCATTATTGTACTTGGCCTCGCCAGTTCGAATTAACGGGCCAATGCGTTGAGTGCTGTAGCGCTTCCAGCACATCATTTATTCTGACAGGTTTGAAAACAGGTTTGTATAATTTTGTGAATTGCAAGTATTGTTTATCCAAAACAGCTCATTCCCGAATAGATGAAACTGCCAGTTCAAAGTCATCGTGAATATAATCGTTTTCAAGCAGCGCTGGATGAAGCATGTGTTTTTCTGAAAAAGTTGACGCTAAATTAATTCCTGTGGATCGTCATGGACGGTTTGTTTATCCACTCCATCGAAATGGTCTTGAGGCGCAAATGTATAGACGACCACGCTTACGCTTCGGTCAAAGGATTCGTTGGTAATGCTGTTGAAGGGGACACCAATAAGTTAGTTCCTGTATGTCGGCAAAGAGAAATTCGAGGAACGGGCCTTCTTCGCCAAGAATCTAACCACCAAGAGCATGCGATATGGTTCAAGAGAATACTTCGGCATCTCTTAGGGAGAGCTGCTAAGATTCAATTCTTCCATTTCCGAAATGAACTTATCCATGGTCCCTCTTTGTTAATATAACTCCATTACTTGTAATATACTGATGTCAACGGAAAAATCAAATGCCTTTTGATCATGACTTTTTCGACATGATGGCTTGTGAAATCGGTTAATAAACAGTATGTTCCTTTAGATAACATTGCGGATGGCGCTTCGGATCGATGGTTTATATATGCAAATAAGCGACGAGGATTTTAATCGATTAAGTACTTATATATGCGATAAGTGCGGCATAGAAGTTGGTGATGGCAAAAGTTTCATAATCACTGGTAAGCTGTCCCGTTTGCTTGAGCGGGAGGGGTTTGCCGATTTTCATGAATTTTGTACAGAACTGGTTGGTGATGCATCGGGATATTTGGACGATGAGATCATTGAGATATTAACTGATTCAGAAACATTGTGGTTTCGCGATAACCGCATCTGGGTCATGCTGGAAGAAGTCCTTTTGCCTAATCTGATTGATGCTCTGACAACAGGGACACGAGATAAGCTGCGTATTTGGTCAACCGCGTGCGCCAGCGGGCAGGAGCCTTATTCGCTGGCTATTCTGATCGATATGTTGCTGGCTAACAAGTATCCCGATCTATCGCCTGCTCTATTCGAAATCCTTGCCACAGATATCTCGCCGCGTTGTCTGTTTATGGCTGTTTCGGGCCGTTATACGCAGACTGAAATGAGCCATGGGCTTGACGATTCAATCCGTGCCTACTATTTCAGGGAAACGGACGAGGGTGCGTGGGCTATTGACAAAAAAATTCGAGACCGCGTTACATTCAAGCAATTCAATTTCAAACAGAATTTTTTGTCGCTAGGTCCTTTTGATTTGGTGTTGTGTAGGAATGTGCTCAAATACTATTCTGATGTCTGTAAACGTGATTTTTGTGAACGCATTGGTAAAACGATGACCAACGCCAGTTATTTAGTTCTTGGCATTCGTGAGCGCATCGATGATTTCACGGATCGTTTCAAGCAACTCGAATATGAAGAGTGTATGTTTTACATGTTGCGGGATTAGGATATGTTATGAGTATTCGTGAAAGTATTATCAAGCGCTTGGAGACGGATCAGGAATTGCCGGTCGCCCCTATGGTCGTGTCCAAAATTAACAACCTTTTTGAAAAGGATAGTTCCACAGCCGAAGATATTGCTGACGTGTTGCAGTTAGATCCGGCCTTGACGGCAAAGGTATTACGAGTCTCCAATTCCATGGCGTACCGTGGGCTGCATGAGATAGCGTCTGTGCCTCAGGCCATTACGCACTTGGGATTCAGGGAGGTGCGTAATATTGTGCTGACCTTTTCCCTGGTCAAAGTTTTTCCACAAAAGGGCAATGTCGATTATAAAATGTTCTGGAATCACTGTCTCTCAGTTGCATTCACGGCTCAGGTTATGAACCGTCATGCACGAAAGCTTTCTACCGGTTACGATCAAGCTTTTACAGCTGGTATGTTACACGATCTTGGCATCCTCATTCTGGATATGTATGCTGGCCAGAATTACAGTCGGGTTTCTAAATCGGCCAAGCGAAAGGAGATTTCGCTTGAGCGAGTAGAAAAGGAAATATTAGGTATCGATCATGCCGAGGTTGGATCCATTTTCCTGCAAAGCTGGAACTTGCCGGAGTCACTTGTTCAGGCTGTACGACATCATCATCAACCTCTTGCATGCAACCAAGAAGTTCCGGCGTTGACTGCGTTGGTCCATTTGGCTAATTTTGCATGTAATAATCAGAGTATTGGCAATGGTGTTGGTATTTTCCCTAACCGTTTTTCAGAAAAGGCCTGGTTTGACGTTGGATTGAGCGTGGATGACATTCCTGCCATACTTGAGGAAGTTACAATTGAAGCACAGAAATCCAACGAAGTGCTGTCTCTTGCTTGAAAGGGTTGAATGATATCCGCGTTCGTCACGTTGATTTTTCTAGGAATACACGCTATGTTAATGAGTCAATAAGGTGATAGAGCATGGATATCGAGATTGATGCGAAGATCAATAAAATAGGCTGGATCATAAGAGCAAAGCATGATGATTTATGCGTAGGACAAGCTTCGCTCATTGTTATTAATGAGAAAAGGTTGAAACTTACGGATATTATTGTTTACGACAAGGTCGAAAACAAATCCGCTTTTGCTAGATTTCTTGGACGTAAGACAAAAAATTATCGCAATATGGGTATTGGAACAACGCTGATTGAATTCATTATCGAAAAAGCCCATGAATATGGATACGGTACAATATTTGCATCGATCACTTTTCAGGATATCATTGATACTCCGCATCTACTCGACTGGTATCGGCATCGTGGTTTTGAAGTTAATGAAACCAATGCAGAACACGTGATGCAAAATATCGTGGCCAATATCGAGATGAAGCTATAATCCTGTTTGTTGTCTGCGATGTTGTTTCAGGAGTTATAAGCAGGCCTGTCAAACCCAGGATATAACCCAATCCATCTTACGCGGCGTAAACCAGTTGGCTTTGGAACGCAATCGCCAAATGAACCTCGTCGAACAGGCGGTCGCACTCGACACGAACGTGCGCTTATCCGATTTC
>CAZOLK010000023.1:0-38807 GCA_964580325.1 uncultured Verrucomicrobiota bacterium
CGCGCAACGCGCAGCGTTTCGCCGAACGCGGCTTCGTCCTCGCCGGGAAAGCCGACAATCATATCGGTGGTGATGGCCGGGTCAGGGAGGTTGGCGCGCGCTTTTTCCACGGCTGCCAGAAAAGCCGCAGCATCATAGCGGCGACCCATGGCGTGCAGGATCCGGTCGGACCCAGCCTGCAGCGGTAGGTGCATGTGCGGCAGCATGCGTGGGTGCGCGGCCCATACATCGAGCAGCGCGTCGGTCAGATCGATCGGGTGTAGGCTGGACAGGCGCAGTCGTGCAAGTCCGGTCTGCTCGATCAGCGCCTGCATGACTTGCGCCAGGTCAATGCCGGACTGTTTGCCGTATTGGCCCACACTGACGCCGGTGATGACCGCTTCGCGAAAACCGGCGCGTTCCAGTTGGTGTGCTTCGCGCAGCACCTGGTCCAGGGGCTTGTCGCGTGATGGGCCGCGTAAACTGGGAACAATGCAGTAGCTGCAGCCCAAGTCGCAGCCGTCCTGAATTTTGAGAAAGGCGCGGTGCCGTCCGGAAAAGCTGTCCAGAAGCAGGTTGTCAGGATCCGTGCCCTCGCACGTTGCACCGGGCAGGTCAGCCAGCCCGGCATCCAGGCGTTTGAGCCAGCCATCGCCGGGTTCGATGAAAACAGGCGCGGGATCCATGGTGCCGATCAGTCCGCTGCGTGCGCCGCAGCCGGTGACGACAATTCGCGATGCCGCGGCGGACAGGCGTCGAATGGCCTGACGCGTCTTGCGCAGCGCCTCCGCGGTAACGGCGCAGGAGTGCAGCACCGCCACGTCAGCGTCGGCTGGATGTTCGACCTCGTTCCAGCCGCGGTCACGCAGGAGCCGGCGGATTTGCTCTGCCTCGTATTGGTTGACCTTGCAACCCAATACATCTACATAAAAGGCGGTCATGCGTTATTCAAGGATTCTGGTCCCCGGCATCCCTGCCGCCATCGGGCAGAATGATGTACATTAACGGATGGCTGTCCATCACGGGTTTGAGAAAGGCCAGCACTTGTCCATAGGTCAGGGTTGCGGGCGTAAATGCAAGCAAAACGCTCAGGCCGGGACCTTTGCGCTTTATATCTTTGGGCGGCTCGAGCAGCGTTTCCAGGTCTTTGGGCGCGGAAATGGGATACGAATACAGGTCCGTCTTATAGTCGTCCGCCTCTTCCTTCCAGTAACGCTCGATAAACTCGACGCGTCCGGTCAAAGTGCCGTTGCCGGGTTCCAGGTACAGTTCCCAGGGATGGCTGTTCCTTTTTTCGCGATCCACGAACGAAGGATTGGGCAGGAAGGCCTGGTAATAGAGCCGGTTTTCGCGTGGCGCTTCGACGCGGATCCCGCGCTCGCCTTCGATATCGCGGACGATGCGGCAGAAGGCCCGGATTCCGCCCAGGGCCAGTTTTTCATCGATGCGCAGGGCCGTGTGCAGGTCGTGGTTTTTAAGCGTATTCAGTTTGCTCAACACGCCGGTCATGGTCAGGTTGTCCGGGTTCAACAGGTTGCCGTCAGCGTCCAGCAGCCGGATCGCCATCTCATCCAATGTCGCACCGGTTTTATCAGGCAGCGGTTCTGCCGCAATGATCAAATCCTTGACCCGCGGCGAGCCGTCGGGACGGGGTTCCGGAGTCATAATCACGTTGAGCGGCTGTCCTTTTTTAAACAGATACGCTGGATTGCATGCAATGGCGCCATACAGTTCGTTCTGATCGCCCTGACGGGGTATGTCCAGTACAGTGCCGGCTGTGTTGAAGGTGGAGATGATCGAATTGGGCTCCAGCACATCTGCGGCATAGACCTGTTGGTTCGAAAATTCAGCGGTTTTGGTCAGATAAGACCCAACAAACGTAAATCCGTCAGGAGGATAGTTCTGGTTGTTGCGCAGGTCGATGGTGATCGATTCGACGCGCACATTGGTCAGCGTCGCGTCAGGCTGAAGAGCGTCGGGCATGGCATCCGGCGGCTGGGAGCTATGGGCCGGATCCCAGGCAAAATGGATGATCACCCGTTCGCCCTTGGGCCAGAAATTCATGCCGCGGGCAGGCCGACCGGGCCGGATGCCGATGAATTCGAGCGCGGCATGGATGTCACTCGGTTGCGCCTCGCTGATGGCCAGCGACTCGTAATCGTGTCCGCTGGATTTGGAGATAAGGATAAACTCGAGTGGATCGCCTTTGGGCAGCCCTGTTGCACGGGCTTTGACCACAACTTGACGCGCTGCACGATCCGCCTTGACGCCGGGACGTTCAAAGCAGGTTTCTTGCGCCAGTGCATGAACACACACCAGCACCGCGCACAAAGACATTGTTTCTTTATTCATAGCACCTGGACCTGTTGGAATTTGCAATACATCAAAAATATCTTAGCACAAATCATGCCCAGGTCAACTGTCTCTGTCATTGGACATGGGGAGCACTATGCGTTGGATCGCGTGTTATGGTCACCTGTTATCGTCAAGCGTCCATTCGGGGTATGGTCTTTCCTTGCACTATGTCTAAAAACTATACACGCCAAGGGTTGTGTTCATTATTTGTGCGCATCTGAAAAGCTTGATGAATCGAGACACTGATAATTAAACAGGAGAAATCTCATTTATCGGTGTGCATCGGTGGTTAAACTTTTTTTGTTGCAACTCCGACATGCTGTGTTTATTAGTGTTTCTGCATGCCTTTGTGTCGTGTCTCCGTGGTAAAAAAAAGAATTTTTCGCTTAGCTATTATTCGAGCTGCTGTTTTTTTGTTGGTCCGCTGGTTGATTTGAGGTAAACAGGTCTTTTGCAAGAAGAGCAAGATAGAAGATAATCATGATTAATCTGGGTGTTCAATATTATCGCGCGCCTTTTCCTGACCGGAAATACTGGGCCGATGACATGCGGCGGATGAATCTGGCCGGGCTGAATTGTGTTCAGCTCTGGGTTCTCTGGGGCTGGGTCGAGTCAAAACCGGGCCGCTACTGCTTTGAGGATTACGACCGCTTGGTCGAGCTGGCCGGCGAAAACGGTTTGAATGTGATCGTCAGCACGATCGCCGCCATTCACCCTTACTGGATCCATCGCGTCGTACCTGACAGCGAGATGATGACGCAAAACGGGCATAAAGTGGTTTCGTCCAATCGCGGCGAATGCCACTTTGGGCTGACTCCTGGGGGATGCATCGATCACCCTGGCGTCTGGGACCTTCTCCCAACGTGGGAAACGCTCTGTTTTGAAAAAAAAGCATAAACTTAATAGAAGTACATTCAGTGATGACCTATTTTAAAAATATGCGAAAATTGACGGTGCCGAAATTTGTTACGCTGATAATTCGGAATGGAATGGTTGTATGAACATGAAAATTGAAGAAGACGATCTTGTACGTATGAACCGCGTGTTGCGCCACCGGCTCCGGAACTTTGCCTCTGGGTTGAAATCTTCGATCAATTTTCTGTCCAAAGAATTGGCTTCGCGCATGAAACCGCAGGAAATGGAGTATATTCCGCTGATTCTCAATGAATGCGACGGCATCACCGATATAACGAACAGGATGCAAATGCTGTTCGATCCGGTGTTCCAGAGTGAACAGGCGCCGGCGGCGGAGGCTCTGGAAAAGGCTTTGCAGGGCATTCGCGACAAATTTCCCACCGCCCGTTACCACTTGGTGAACATGGAACTGCTCGATCCCTTGAGCGTGGCACAGGTCCAGTGCCTCGTGGTTCCGCTACAAGAGGTGCTGCGCAATGCCGTGGAAGCAGCTTTTGGACGTGAAATCGTGCTGCGTTGCGCACGGACTGGGAACATGTTTCAACTTAGTGTGGAAAACGAAGGCAAGCCCGTGGATGCCGCTGAATTGCCCCGGTTCGTGCGGCCGTTCTATACGACGAAACCGCGTCACTTGGGCCTGGGATTGACCATAGCCCTGAAATGGTCCTCGACCATCGGCGGCGAGATCCATGTACAATCGCGCGACCAGGGCGGCTTGTGCTGCCGCATGGATTTTCCGCTGAATGACGCAACCATAGGCTTCCGCATGATCGAAAACAGGATCCAGACCACGACGGAATGAAGCGAACGGCAGCAAGAACGGAAGAGAAGTCAGGCATGAGTGAACTGCAGATACTGGTGATTGAAGACGACGAGCTGGCCCGTAAAGCGCTGTATGACCGGCTGCGTACATGGGGACACGATGTGGAGGCTTGTGACTGTTTCGCCGATGCGACTATGCTGTTGGATAAGATGACCTTCGATCTGATCGTCACCGATATGCGGTTGCCGGACGGGGATGGGATCGAGTTTATTGTCCGCCTCAAGGAAAAGGACCAGGTGCATGCCGACGTGGTGGTCATCACGGCCTATGCCGACGTGAAAACAGCGGTGGAAGCCATCAAGAACGGCGCGTTCGACTATTTGTCCAAGCCCTACGAAGAGGAGCAATTGCGCAAGGTGATCCGCAATGTCGCGGACAAGAAGACCCTGGCCCTGCAGGTTTCGTCGCTCAGCGAACTGTCGGTCAAGGAACTGGGCGACAGCATGCGCTTTGGCGAAATGATCGGCTCCCCTGCCTTGAGCGACATCTTTGAACGCGCGCGCCTGGTGGCCAGGTCACCGGACACGACCGTCCTGATCCTGGGTGAAAGCGGAACAGGCAAGGGTATGCTGGCCAAGGCCATTCACGTGAGCAGTCCGCGTCAGGCCAAACCTTTTGTGGATATCAATTGCGCCGCGATTCCCGAACAGTTGATGGAGAGCGAGTTGTTCGGCTACGAGAAAGGTGCGTTTACGGACGCGAAAAACAAGAAGCCTGGTTTGTTCGAGATTGCCCATGGCGGCACCGTGTTTCTGGACGAAATCGGCGACATGGATTTCAAGCTGCAGGGCAAGATCCTGAAAGTGCTGGAAGATAAGGCGTTCAGGCGTCTCGGGGCCGAACGTCAAACCCATGTCGACGTACGCATCATTGCCGCCACCAATCGCGACTTGAAGACACGGGTGGAAGACGGCCGTTTTCGCGAAGACCTGTACTATCGCCTGACCGTGGTGCCGATCCAGATGCCGCCCCTGCGCGACCATAAGCAAAGCATCGATCCGCTAGCGCGCTATTTTCTGCAGTTGCTGTCGCGGCAGATGGGGCGCAGCATGAAAGGATTCAGCAAAAAAGCCTTGGCTGCCATGCAGGCCTACGATTGGCCCGGCAATGTGCGTGAACTGCGCAACGTGGTGGAGCGCAGCCTGATCCTGACCCCCGGCGAAACCGTCGAAGCTTCCGCGCTCGGTCTGCTGGGCAGTTCGTCGGGTGAAATGCTGGCAAAAACCGAGACTGCCTCAGCAAAGCTGGATGACGTGGATATTCCGCCCATGAGTATGGCCGAGTGCGAA
Source organism: uncultured Verrucomicrobiota bacterium (assembly GCA_964580325.1). Taxonomy (GTDB): domain Bacteria; phylum Verrucomicrobiota; class Kiritimatiellia; order CAYTQP01; family CAZOLK01; genus CAZOLK01. Next base: position 5,362 of record CAZOLK010000023.1, read on the forward strand.
AAAAAGCTGATCGTTTCCGTTCTGAACCAGGTCGACGGCAATAAAAACAAGGCTGCCGAAGTCCTCAAAATCCACCGTACCACGCTCTACAAGAAGATGGCTGATTACAAGCTGGGATGACGGCTTGGTTTTGCGTTCTGCGCGTATTTCAGTCAACGCCTGGTCTCCAAATGTAATCCGACCACTCTTGGTTTGGGTTTAATCTGTAAAAATCCACGGCAGTTTCGTTGTCATAGGCGGGACGCCCCTGCTGCCAGTCCAGTCCAGAGGCGGGACGCTTCCGTTACCCGTAGCAGCCCGAAAAGCGAATAGGCTCTCCCGTATTTTTGGGAAAGTCGTAACAGACCAGCGTTCCGCAACCCGCTCCTGCATCGCGCCAGACAGCGATATCCAGTTCGATCTCGGCAATGCCGCAGGTGGGTAGGTTTTCCGGTGCCCGTGGCGTGAGCAGGTTGGCCAGTTCGCTGAAACTCGGGTTGTGGCCGACCATCATAAGCGTTTGCACGTCATCGGGTTGCTGATGGATCAATGCAAGCAATTCATTGGGATTTGCGGCATAGATGCTGTCTTGGTATTCAATGCTCGCATCGGCTAGCTTCTGCGCTTCGATTAACGCCGTCGCCGTCTTGCGCGCCCTTTTGGCCGGGCTGCAGAGCAACAGGTCCGGTTTGATGCCCCTCTCGACCAGACGCGCCGCCATACGCGGCGCATCCCGCTTGCCGCGTTCGTTGAGCGACCGTTCAAGGTCTGACAGCGACTCGTCTTTCCAACTGGATTTGGCGTGTCGTACCAGTATAAGCGTTTTCATTATTCACCTTTCCCTTGTCCGCCGATCACGCTGATGTCCGGGTTCGGCAGCAGCGTCACGGATTCGATGCGGCCACAAATAAGGTCAGCCACCTTGGTTTTCACACTCATATCAAGTTGTTTGAATGTTGTTGCGGCCTGCTTCCTTGGCTTTATAGAGCGCTGCGTCGGCTTTGGAGAGCAGCGCGCTGAAAGAGCGGACGCCTTGTTCCATTTCAGCCACGCCGATGCTGACGGTATAGAGCAAGGGGCCTTTTTCGCTGTCGACAGCGTTGTTTTCACAAGCACAGCGGATGCGCTCGGCGATCATGGCCGCGTTCTCCAAAACGGCTTCAGGCAGGCAAATGGCGAATTCTTCGCCGCCAATACGGCCGAACACGTCGGTTTTGCGCAAAAGTTTTTTACAGCATTCGGCCAGCGACTGCAGCACGCGGTCGCCCTGGGCGTGACCATAGGTGTCGTTGATTTTCTTGAAATGATCTGTATCCAGCATCAGCACGGCCAAAGGATGCTGGTAGCGCTTGTGGTAATGAAAGCGTTGCTCGCACTGCTCCATGAAATAGCGCCGGTTGTAAATGCCGGTGAGCATGTCGACGCGCGAGAGTTCAATGAGCTGTTCTTTCATATGCTGATGCTCGGTCACGTCGCGCATGGTTACCAGTAGCGCCATCTGTTTCTCCCACATGACCGGCGTCATGGTCAGGTCCATGGGGCAGACATCGCTATTCTTTTTCAGGATTTTCTGGGCCGACACCACGCCGCCGAAAACCTGCAGATCGTTGGGGTCGTCCGCCTCTGGCGAGGATTCGGGTGGGTAGAGCGTGGCATAGTTTTCGCCCAGGATATCGCCTTCGTCATAACCCAGAAGCTGCTTAAAGGTCGTGTTGACATGCAATACGCGGCTAGTGTCTGCGTCCATGATCACGATGGCATCCTGGAACGCATTGAAAAGCAACCTGTAATGCTCGATGTACTTGGCCGAAAAGGCCGGCAACGACGGCGCTTCCGCAACTGCGTTTGCAGCTTCATCATTTTTCATTTTTTTATTTCAACCTGCGATTCATGGCGGTTATACTATTTTTTACCGATGTGATACTATAAGGAATTATGCGAAAATTACAAGGGCACTCAACTTTTGAGCGTTAGTATGGATGTTTTTGCGGAAAAGATTGAGGATATCCTCGTTGTGCGGCTGATCGCCAAGACGGTCGATGCTTCCAATGTGCTCAGGATCAAGGAGCAATTGCAGCATGCCCTGGCGCCGGATGCGCGCACGATCCTGGATTTCAAGCAGTTGGAGTTCATTGACAGCTCCGGTCTGGGCGCGATCCTGTCCTGCATCCGCGTCTTGCGCGCGGGTGGCGGCAGTTTGCGCCTGGCCAACGTGAGCAAGCCGGTGCGCACGATTCTGGAAATGGTGCGTCTGCAAAAACTGGTCAAAATCTTCGACACGCTGGACCAGGCCCTGGACGATTGTTGCGATGTATTGGACCAGCCGCCTCCGCCCACCGGTGAACTGAACATTCCGGGGTTCTGAAGAGCAAGAATGCCAGGCCCCATATTTGATGGATGTCACTTTTGCTCGCGAAACCAGTGCTTGGCTGAGTTCAGCTATTTGCGCGGGCGTGGTTCGTTGCACCACATAGGCCACGGTCTCCGTCTCCAGCGGACAACGCAAATGTCCGGCTGTCAAGCGAATACAAAGGTAGGCCCACACCGGTTTCACCCGGGCCGACCGAGCCCGTTTTTGTGGAACCGGTGCAGGCCCGGATTGTGCTCCGGCGTCCGGGCACCTGCACAGTTATGGCACTGGATCACGAGTGCCGGAAAGGCCCGCAGGCGTTGAGTGTGCCTGTGCGGCAGCAACAAGGCGTGCAGGTTTTCAGCATCGGCAAGGCGTTCAAGACGGTGTATGACTTGGTTGAGTTTTCGTAGCAATCGTCTCTGGATGGACGATGCGGCGCCAACTTATCTCTCACATCCGCTTGTATTTATCCACCGCTTTTTTAATCGACTTCAGCTCGATGATCAACGGCACCATGCGGGTTTCTTTTTCGTCAATCTCAGTGGCGATGCGGAGCACTTCTGCGGCTTTGTCCATAGGTACGACCACCACGCCGTCGGAGCCGGCCACGATCAGGTCGCCTGGTCGCACCAGGACACCGCCGCACTTGACGGGTGTGTTTTTGGCCGTGCTGACCATGCGCCCTACGACCGAGGCCGGTGAAATGGCGCGGGCAAAGACCGGGAACGCAAGCTTGTCGATCTCATCCACATCGCGCGCAGCGCCGTCGATGACCGCGCCAGCGAAATCACGGGCTTTACAGGTCGTGGCCATCAAGCCGCCTATGCCGGTCATGGTCAGGTCGGCTTCCACCTGTACCACCAGCACGCTGCCGGGCGCGCCCTCGTCAATGGCCTCCAGGCTCAGCGCCAGCGAAGCCGGCGTGTCAGCCTCAAGCGACGGCTCGATCAGCGTAGTGACGGCCGGACCCACAAAGCAGGCCTTCTCCCGTGACAAGGGCCGCATGTCGTACTGCATGAAGCCGCGTTTTCCCGTAACCTTGTCCACCGCGTCGCAAATGGAAGCAACCGACCTTTCCCCAAGTTCTTTGACCAAGGCCGGCAAATCCGGATCCGCGTTCTGGGCCTGAGCACCCAGTACGACCGCCATACCCAACAATGCAAACATGTTCTTTTTCATCGATAAGTCTCTTTCTTTCTTTCTTTCTTTTTTTTACTTACTTTTTACTTTTGTCCAATACAGGTGACGCTCGCGTCCTTCAAATCACCATGGAACCGTCCGCGGCCATGGTTAGCCCGTTGTGCAACGGTGTCGCGGGCAACGGCACCTGCCATTTCATTTTGCCGCTCGCACGGTCATACGCCTCTAACCGCGCGTTTGCCTGAACGCTGTTCAACAGCAGTGTCGCGTTCCGGACCAGAAAACTAAAGCAATTTATTAGTACGTACTAAATTAGGGCGATGCGCACATGTTGTCAAGCCTTAGCCCATGCTTTTTTGTTATCTCCGATTGGTCATAAAAAGATATATAATCAGTCATCTGGACGAGCGGTGCGCCCCTGAAACCGGCGGTCGTCGAGTTGATCCAACGCAAGCAGATCCTTTTTATTCAGCGTTGCCTGAATACGTTCCAACCTTTTGACACGGTTTCGACTGATTCCCATCAGCACCTGGTGCATCTGGGTTACGTCAGCCAACACCGTGTCTTGCGGCGCTGCCAGCTCGGGTGCCTTGAGCAGGGTGATGCTTTCTCGCACGATTTCGCTCAGCGAAACCAGTTCCTTGGCTTTTTCGGTCTGCCGGCTGAACGCGAGACTTGGCTCGACCAGGCCTTTGGCGCGCCGGGCGGTTCACGCAACATCCCGACCGGCTGCCAGACCGCCGACGGCCTGGAGTTTGTCCGCCTGGCGCAAACGTTGTCAGGAACAGAATGCGATGGATGCCGGGTTTCTTTGGCGTCATGTCTGTCAACTGATCCGAACCTTTAAGAGGTCCCCTTTTTTCATTCGGAGTGCTTTGTTGAAACACGACAGGACGCGGCCTCGTTGTTGCCGCACAATACTCGAAACGGTCATGCCGTTCAAGGTCCACTTGCTCTTGTCCGGTTTCATGGCGCATTTGAGTACGATCTCCTTAAGCACGAGGTTGCCGCTCATCAGTTCGATTTCCAGCGTAGCCTTGGCGCCGGTTTGACGCCATCGCATGTGGCCCAGGGCCGAAACAGTCAGAAACAAACCGTCGACATCTTTTTTACGTCCGGCGGGCAGCACGGAAAGGACCTGAGCCAGGCCGTCGTAGGTCAATCCGATCCGGGCCAACCAGGCGCCCCAGACACCGCTCTGAATGTCTTGGTCAAAACGCGCGTCTTCGCGCAGGTTCCTATCGAATGCTTCATCCATGACCGAATCGCCTTGTCCCAGCATGTCGGCTGCGTATAATTGAAGCGCCAGCAGCGCTTCCTCGCAGCATCCTGACCTGCTTCGGACAAGCCCGGCGTCATGGTCCCACGCCGCTTTGTCAAGGTCAGCGCCATTGACCACGCAAGCATTTTCCTGATGCACATTGGCATCGAGCACGCTGGTCAGATGGCGACGCACACGTTGCGGATCCAAAAAACCATGGCCTAGCAACGCGACAGCGGCATGGCTTTCCAGCAGGTCCGTCATCACTGTTTTATCGTGCTGATCCCGCGTTTCATCGGCTGGATCGTCGCTGATCCGGCGCGAGCGGATGTAGTGTTCGCCGCCCCAGAGCATTTCCTCGAAACTTTTTGCGCCGCGGCTCAACTTGTCGTGGGCGCGTTTGGCGTTCAGCGCATCGCCCAGGATGCCGGCCATGTACTTGATCGCGGAAAGCGCGGCCAGGAAGACGCAGGCGGGTTGTCCGTAAATCGTTTGTCGCGGTTGTCCGTCAGCTTCATCGCCAACAACAGGCAGCGCCAAACCGTTCAGAGCGGATGCCTGATCGAGGATGCGTTCCCAGAAAGAGCGGTTGCGTTGGATCAATGCCTGGTTCCCGTTCCAGATAGCGTCGCGATACGTGCGCAAAACATGACAACAATCGTCGATCAACCATCGGATTCTGTTTTCCGGCCCTGGCCGGAAGGCATAGCGGTTTACGATTTTTTCGTGCAGCGCAGGGAAAAAAAGGGCCAGCGCATAAGGTGCGCTATACTCCAGCGCCGGTTCCTCGTCGGCACGGCCAGCGGGTTCGAGAACGTTCCTTTTCTTATCCTGCATGAGTGATGCGGATAAGCTGCTCAACGAATCGAGGAGCAGCCGCTTGAACTTCTCCGGCAGACTAGACGCCATGGTCAACTCGGGCAGCAGTCGGGATTCTTTAAGCAGTTTGCGCCGATTCCCGGCCATGTAACAGGCTACATCGGTTGAATTCGAAAACCAGTTTTCGTACAACTGCCCGACCCTGGCGCCGTTGCCGGTTCGCTGGTTGGAACTGTACCAGGCGAGGCCCAGATGAAATGCAGCGCTCTTGCCCGGACTCAACCGCTCCTGCAAACAAAGCCATCCGGCGCCGCCTGACCGGGGCGCCGGCAATGCTTTGGCAGGATCGGCAACCAGGCGGCCATGTTTATGGACAGCCGCAAACGCACGCCGTGGATGGGGTTCGTTGGCCAGTGCCGAGCCCTGTTGTTTGCCGCTGGGTAAGGCCCACATGGTCATACAACCGCTGGTGTCGTGCTCCGGTTCAGCCAGGCTGCCCTCCATGCGGACCGCGTGAAAGCCATCGGTATTCATGGCATGGTGCCGTTGTTTGAGGCATGAAGCCGCGTAACCGCAGGGATTGCGCAAACGCCATACCAGTGAAACGTCAAAAGGTTCGCTTTTAGGATTCTCAACCGTGAAATCGAAAAAGGCGCCGGGCAGCGAAGAATGCTTGAGATCGCGTGGAATGAATGGGGCCCAGGCGCGTAAGTGGACTGATACGGGCAGCCGCAGGTCATTATAGCTCAGGTAGATAAAAGGAAACTCGGCCCGGTACGCGATGGCCTCGCAGGGCTTGATCATGAAAAGCCCTGGCGCATGACGCTGCCGTTGGGACGAAAAACCGGTGAACAACCAGCGGTAGAGCGGTCGCGTTTCTTTTGTGTGAACACGGAGAAAAAAGTCGAACGCTTCCGGCTCAAAGGGTGTGCAGCGCCCATTGAACAGGTTCCAGGCATGGACGCGACCGTCGGGCCGCACTTCGAAACCGCCGGTGCCCAGACCGCCGATCCGCATTCCGCTGCTGCCTGAACCGCGCTGAAAGAAAATGCCTATGTCCTGTTTTGCCATGTTGGATTACCTTCGTGCGAGTTTAAAGTGCTGATCGGATCGTGTCAAACGCTTTGCCTCAATAGGTCAGTTTGAAGCGGATTGCGCGATGGGCTTGGGCCTGGTTGTTCCAGGCGTATGATTGAGCCCTTGTTTAAAAGTAGACTATCTAGGAGACGCGGGATCCTGGTTGCGCGCCTTCGGCCGGGTGCAGCAGGCGCACGCCTGTCTCGTCAGGTACGGCCAGCACCATGCCTTGGGATAGGCCGAACCGCATTTTGCGCGGCTTCAGGTTGGCTGCCACAATCACATGCCGGTCCAGCAGATCCTCCGGTTTGTAAGATTTCTTGATGCCGGCAAACACGGTCCGTTCTTCACCGCCCAGATCCAGGGTCAGGCGAAGCAGTTTATCCGCCCCTTCCACCGCGTCGGCCGCAACCACGCGCGCCACGCGCATATCGACCTTCTTGAATTCGTCGATGGAGATTTCCGGCTCAATGGGCTGCGCGTCCAGCGGCGAGGATGGCCGTATCGCCGCGGCCGCGGCCTGGCGCGATTCTTCCACCACGCTGTCAATGGAATGGGGACAGATCCGCTGAATCAGGTGTTCGAATTTGGCGCACGCTTTGTTTTCCACCACGTCCATGGCCGAATTCCAATTGAACGGCGCCTCGCCGAACAGCGTTTCCACCCTGGCCGCGTATGAAGGCAGGATCGGCTTGAGATAGACGGTCATGATCCGGAATGCGTTCAGAATCGTGGTCAGGATGCCGCGCACCTGTTTAGGGTCTTGCTTGACCAGGCGCCAGGGTTCGCGATCATCGAAATACTTATTGGTTGCGTCCGCGATGTCGCGAATGAGCAACAGGGCCCGGGAAAAATCGCGATTCTCGTAGTGCTCCGCAATGGGTGCGGCCTGGTTGCGTGCGTTTTCGAGCAAGGCATGCCCATCCTCGGGCACAGCGCCGAGACATCCGTCCAGTTTCTTCTGCAGCATCTGGAACCCACGCGAGGCCACGTTGGTGATCTTGCCGATCAGGTCGGAGTTGACCCGGCCGACAAAATCATCGAAATGCAGGTCCACGTCCGCCACCGAGTTGGACAGCTTGCAGGCGTAATAATAGCGCAGGTAAAGCGGGTTGATGTGTTTATAAAACGTTTTGGCATTGATGAACGTGCCCTTGGATTTGCTCATCTTTTCGCCATTGACCCGCAGGAATCCATGCACGCAGACCATGTGCGGCAGCGTGAAACCCGCAGCCTTCAACATGGCCGGCCAGAACAGGGCGTGGAAATAGACAATGTCCTTGCCGATAAAGTGGTAGATTTCGGTCTGTCCGGAGCGCCAGTAGGTGTCCAGGTCAAGGTTGTTGGCCTTGCACCACTCGCTGGTGGAGGCGATGTAGCCGATGGGCGCATCGACCCAGACATAGAAAAACTTGTCGGGGTAACCGGGAATTTCAAAGCCGAAATAGGGTCTGTCGCGCGAGATATCCCAGTCACGCAATTCGCCGCCGATCCATTCCTGGAGCTTTTTTGCGATTTCGGTCTGGGTGTGCTCCGGCACCCATTCGGCAAGGAACTCGCGAAAGTTGTTCAACTTGACGAACAGGTGTGTGCTCTCGCGCGAAACAGGCGGCGTGTCGCAGATGGAGCAGCGTGCGTCCACCAGATCGGTGGGCGCATAGGTCGTGCCGCAGGCATCGCATGAATCGCCGTACTGGTCCACGGCGCCGCACTTGGGGCAATGGCCTTTGACGAAACGGTCGGGCAGAAACATGGCGTCCTTTTCGCAATAGAGCTGTGAAATGGGACGCGCCTCGACATGGCCTTGTTCCTCCAGGCGCTGAAAGATAAACTCGGACAACTCGCGGTTGGCCGGGCTGTTGGTGGATCCGAAATGGTCGAAAGCCACTTCGAACGCAGTAAAATCCTCCATGTGGGCCCGGCGCGCTTCGGCGATCAGCTCCTCGGGGGTGATGCCGCGCTTGCGTGCGGCGATCATGATGGGCGTGCCATGGGTATCGTCGGCACAGATATAGCGGCATTCATGGCCGCGCATTTTCTGAAAGCGCACCCAGAAATCCGTTTGCAGATATTCCACCAAATGGCCGATGTGTATATCGCCATTGGCATAAGGTAAAGCCGAAGTAACCAAAATGCGGCGCACTTCCGTACTCATACATGTTCCGTCCTAATCGTTGTTTCCGTATTGCAAATCCACCTAATCAAGCCCAACGGCGCCTCCGGGTCAAGCTTGAACGCGGGGAAAGTTTCTGGACGTGGGGGCATCCCGCCCCTGAACTTTACGAAAGATTGGCAACACTGAGACGCCCTTTCAATCAACTACCGCTTGGCCTTGATATTTGCGACGCGCGCCCTATAATCGGTGCTTGCTTTTGATATGTAGTATTTATTTTTTATTTGAAACGGTGGGGCCTTATGCTGAAACTCATTAACGATAATCTGGAAGTGCACCTGGGCGAGCCTGGCGAACTTTACCGGCGTTGCCGCTTTGACTGGACCGGCATCTGCGTGCAGGTGTTACACGAAGGCGTGGCCTATTGTTCACGGGAAGCGTTTGAAAACCATCCAGGCAGCGAGGGCCTTGGCCTGTCCCACGAATTCGGTATCCAGACGCCCATCGGTTTTGACCGCGCCGAACCGGGCGACTGGTTCCCGAAACTGGGCGTGGGCATGCTGCAGCGCACGGACCGCGAACCCTATAGCTTTATGCGCGATCTGCCGTTGCAGCCGGCGGACAACAGCGTTGAGATCGTCGACCAAGGTATGGGTGCGCTTTTTTGCCAGACCATGACGCATGCCGCGGGCTGGGGCTGGGTGCTGGAACGCCGGTTGCGCATCGAACAGGCGACCTTGCATATCGATGCCATGCTGCGCAATACAGGTGAATATCCGCTGGTTACGGAGGAATACAACCACAATTTCCTCGGGATCGGCGGCTGCGACATCGATGCCGCCTATACATTCAGCCTGCCGTTTGTGCCGCATCCCGACAAGCTGCAAGGCGAAATCGAAACGCATGCGGTCGGTTTTGTCGTAACCGCTGTACCGGCCAACAGCTTTTACGTGTGTGAGGACCTGACTCAGTTGCGGGACAATGTTGTCTGGCATCTAACCCACGATAAATTGGGGCGCGGCGTCACCTGCATAGAGCGTTATCCCATGCATCGCTATGCGATCTGGGGCATGCGCCATGTAATCAGCCCCGAATGCTTCGTCCATATCGATGTTGCGCCGGGTCAAACCCAAGCCTGGGGCCGCAGTTACACTTTCCTGTAAATAACTTCACCACTGAGGGGCCATTCGGCTGGGCGACATACCGCAACAATGGCGAAGTTCTTTCTGCGCACGCCCTAAGTGGATCGGGTTTCATGGTTAGAAGTATGTTAGACCATTGACTTTTTATGGGGCCTTTAGCTATAACCCTATCTATTACCTAAGATTTTTTGCTGGAGGACTATTGAAATGAATCATCGTATACATAGTACAATAAGTGGTGCCCGACGACTTGTCTGGACAAGCTGGCTCCCGGTTTGTGGCCTATTGTTGGGATGTGCGCTCGTTTTTTGCTCCTGTTCCCGGAACCAGCAGGAAACTGCGGACGTGATTGTTCTGCACACCGGAAGGCTCACTGGCAATGTCGCACCGCTGAGTGTTCAGGCTACGCCTTATCGCCAGTATTACCCGTTGATTGCCGGTTATATCGACAAGGTTCGCGCGGAAGCCGCCGGAACCGATGCAACCGTGATTCTGCTCGATTCAGGCGACAGCCTTTCCGGTTCGTTCGCCTCTCATGTCACGGATGCGCGGAACATGATCACCTTCTTCAACACCCTGAAATACGACGTAATCTGCCTGGGCAACCTGGACAATGACATCAGGCCCGGGATCGTGGAGGAAATCGACGCCAAAGTGCTCTGTCCTTTCATGGCCGCTGATGGCAAGCCAGCCATGCCCGGCGCTGCATTCGGCGTTACGCTGCACAAAAACGGGCTGCCGGTCACGGTATTGGCCAATTTCTACGGCAATACGACCAAGCAGGAACAGCCCCACCGGTTCCCCACCTTTTTCGGTCCGAACAAACAGGGCGTGGAACCGGTGCGCGATTACGCCAAGGTGCTCCAGGAACTTGGCGCGGCGGACAAACAGGACGGTTTGGTCTTGCTGAACTGGCATAAGTTCGAAGTGGAGGACAAGCCGCCGGTCGTTTTCCTCGATCATTTGGCCCAGATCGGGGTGGACGCGGCTGTGGGGCATCAAATCTACAGCGGCGGCAAGCAGGATGTCTGGCGTGGCAACAACCTCTTTGAATGGAGTATTCCTGTTTCCGCCAATATTTTGCGTCATAACCAGGGCTTTACGGTCGCACGGCTGGATCTGAAACGCGATGGCGTCGGATGGCGTGTGCTCAATCAGCATATCATGCCCATGTCGCCAGAGCGCTGCCCCACGGATAAGGCTATTGTCCAGGCCTTGAATCAATACTCCAATGTGCTTGGCCAGGCCCAGGTCCAAGTGGCTGTGCTGGACAAACCTTATGCGAAAAAGGATATTCTGGATCGTTACATGAACGCGCTGGGTAGCTTGGCCGATCCCCATGCCGTGATTTATTCCATCCATTCCATCCGCGGTGACTGGCAGGCCGGCACGCTATTGGCGGGCGATGTCTTCACTGTACTGCCCTGGACAACTCCGCTGGTCCAGATGCAGGTGTCTCCGGAGCAAATGGAGAAAATCAAAGCTCTGAAATCCATTGAGTACAAGGAAATCAAACCGCTGGGCAATCCGATAAAAGTAACCACCTCCACCTATTTCGCCGCCTTATGCAAAGAGCATGCGGGCGTCAAGAAAGCGCAGATCGAAACCCTTGAACAAGCTTCGGAATTCGACTTTTTTGTGGATGTGCTGAAAAAGAATCAATGAAAGGCGCGAACACGAAAAGTAAAGGCGCAAACGTATCCTAAAACGAAAAGGCCTGCTTTTCGCCTTGACTCAGTTCCTGAACAGGCAGTTTGCCGTGCTTTTCGATCATGCGCATCAGCTTGTTCAGCAACTCGTTCAACTGATCGCCGCTCGTATCCGCCATAACCAGCAAATTGCGCTGTTCTAAGGTGAGTTCGCCTACGTTCCCGGAAAGCAGCATGGCATGACAACTGTTGATCACGGTCAGGGGCTGCATCAATTCCAGTACAACCTTGGTGATGCCGCCCAGCACCGCGTTGCACGAATGCGCCGTGGTTTCCCATGTGCCGTTGCGGAGCTGTTGCTGGCGCTCACGCTGCAGGGTCGACTCCAGCTTATCGATCAACTTCTCGGTCTCGTTGGCTGATTGATCAATCCTGTTCTCGACATCGGCAATCATGCGGATCACCTCGCGGGAATCGGGCTGGGCGGCGTTCATCAACTTGTCGAACGTATCGAGTATCTTGGCTAACGCTTTAAAGCTTTCCTGGATCCGCTCAGTTGCCGCAAAAGGATCTTCCTCGACAGGCCCGGCTTTGCTTTCGGACGCGACATGGGGGGGCGCACTTTTGGCGGGTGCCGCTTTTGTAGGTTTGCTCCTGACCTCGAGACGCTTCCAGGATCGACCGAATTCATGTGGTTGACTGAACGCAATGGGGGGCGTGATCTGTGTTTCAGACGCCGAGGAAGCTGTGCGCGCCGTGCCCGCTGAGGTTGCTGCCGCTGAGTTCGCGCTTTCCTCTGAAGGCGGCACTATGATCGTGGCCTGGGAGGCGATGATCTCGTCGTCCAGCGAATTGGTCAGCGTGTCAATGGCTTCGCCAATGCTCTGGTCCACGCTCGAGTCAGCCTTGAGCATGACGTCGTGGAGCTTGTCCAGAATACTCTTTTCCAGCAACAACAGGGCTTTGCGGATGCTCTTTTTACCCTTTACGCTGTTGCCGACCGGCATGCTGTGCAAGCCATCGTAGGTGCGGCGCAAGCAGCCAATCACCAGGTCAGCCAGGGTCTCGCCCGAATCCAGAGGTTGTGACTTTTGTCTGATCGCAGCAGCCTCAACGATCAAGCCGGCAAGCTTGTCCGCATCGGACAGGGTATCCATCAAGGCTTCCGGCGGCGGTTCGGTTGGGCGACCATTGATAAAAGCCAGGATCTCCGACACCTGCGTAGCTTCGGCGTTGTCCTGTTGCGCCGTTTGGGCTGAATCGGCTTTGGGCACTTCCTGATCCAATCCCATGTCAAAAGCCTCTTCGTCCAGGTCGATGACTTGGTTTCCGCGGCGCGGAAGGATGATGGTCGTGTCGTCGATCACCCGTTGACCCGGTCCGACCTCCTGGTAGCTACTGGACGAACTGCTGACATGCTTGAAGATTTTATTCTGCAGGTTGGATTCAAACGCATCGGTTTGCCGCATACCGATCTGTTCCATGAGTTGCTCGTATTCCTCGCGTGAAATCCCTTCGCGAATAGTGAAATTGCTGATCTGCATCTGGATTAAAAGGGTTTCCACGATCTTGACAAACCGGCTGGTCGTATCGATTTTATGCTCATTGACCCACAGTGCGCCCTTGGTGATGTGCAGGTTCAATTTTTTGTTGAACATCAGGTACTTTTCCAACGTATCGTAAGCCTGGTTGATCGAAAAAGAGGTGCGCGGATGGCTGGTGCCATAAATATTCAATGCATCGAAAATCTTGCCGAAAAGCTGAAGCATGTTCATCAGCTTCGGCATATCTATTTTCGTGGTTATCCTGGCTGATTTTTCCTTCTCACTCACAAAACAGATCCACCCCATTCTACTTATAGGCCAACAATAATGTAGGCAAATAGCAATAGAATGACAAGTAAAAAATGCAAAAAACAGGGAGCAGGGAGACAGTGGGGTGCAATATAAAAAAAGTAAGATTTAAGAATGCCTTTATATCCATTCGCGTCCATGCCTTTTTTCTTGCCCATTCCCATCTGAATGTATACTCTGGTTCTTTGGTTGAGCAAAAGGCTGATTATGACAGAACATAAGCGTTTTTCCTATACGACTATCGACGACTTGGTCCATGACCTGGCGAAACTGCGCCTTGATCTTCCGCTGCACGACGATTTTTCGATCCTGGCCAAACCTTTCAGCTTCGGCTCATGGACATTGCCCAACCGTTGGGTGGCCCAGCCCATGGAAGGCGTGGATGCCATGCCTGACGGCTCACCGAGCGAGTTGACGGTGCGTAAATTCGTTGCGCGGCGCGCCCAAACCGCCGGAGCATCCGCTAGAAGGCGTGGTCCGCTTCCAGCGCATGGTCAAGGCGCTGCAGGACCGGGTACGGCCCGTGCCTGTCATCACAGCCGCGCTGGCCTGGCTGCGCCATTTCATGCCGTACGCAGCCGCTGGAATGGTGCGCAAAGGTTGGGTCACGCTGATCGGCCAGGGCTGCGGCATACTGGCTTATCCGGACGCCGTCATAGATTTGGCGCACCACGGCGTCATGGACAGGAAAAAATGCTGCACTACCTGCTCCATGTGCAGCCAGATCATGAAGGACGGTGTCGGCCGCAGCGGCTGTGTCGTGCGCGACCGGGACATCTACGCCGCGGAATTGAAAAAAGGACGCCAGGCTGCGGTTGCCAGCGCCGACGCCAAGGAGAAAACGGTATGAGCAAACAACGTGTAGCCCTGGTAACTGGCGGAACGCGCGGCATTGCTCTGGCCCTGGCCGCCGAAGGCCATGCCCTGGCGGTTTGCGGCATGCGCAGCGAACAGGATGCAGCCGAAGCTGTTGCCGGTTTGCACAAGGCATGCGGCAACGATGTGCTCTATGTGCCGTGCGATATAGCCGATGCCGCTGCGCGCAACAACCTGATCGACCGGGTCATCGATCATTACGGCGCTTTGCACGTGCTGATCAACAATGCGGGCGTGGCGCCTAGAACGCCAGGACCTGATCGAGATGGCTGAGGAAAGCTTTGATCATGTCATCCGTACCAACTTGAAAGGCACGTTTTTCCTGACCCAGGCCGCGGCCCGGCGCATGCTGGACAACCCGGACGAACCGCCCTGCCGCGGCGCAATCGTCAACATCACCTCCATTTCGTCTACAGTGGCCTCGATCGATCGCGGCGAATACTGCATGGCCAAGGCCGGCCTGAGCATGGCCACCCGGTTGTGGGCCGCACGCCTGACCCAGCACAATATCATGGTCTACGAAGTACGCCCCGATATTATCGAAACCGACATGACCTCCGGCATCAAGGACAAGTACGACAAGCTGATCGATGAGGGCCTGACCCTGCAACGCCGCTGGGGCCGGCCCGACGATATTGCCAAAGCAGTCGCTTCACTTGCGTGCGGCGACTTCGCCTTCGCGCCCGGTCACGTCTTCATAACCGATGGCGGTTTGACCCTGCCAAGGTTATAGCCGCTTTTTATGAAGGGTGGTCAGTTCCTGGATCCGCAGACGCAGCTTTTCCACTGCGCGATACGCCGCGATTGGCAATCGCCATTTCATGTTTGAGGAAATAGCCGTTGATGGCGCTGATCGTGCCTTCCGCGCCATAGCGCCGGCCAACGACCACGGCGCCGCCGATCTTGTTGCGCAATTGTCCACGCAAAGCCCAGGTATTAATAACTTTGTGGCCACTTTTACGATAGCTCGCACTGTAGAGTACGCGCAGGACCCTGCCGGCTTTGGCGTCTTGAGCCCGGCCTTGGGCAAATCCTCTTGACCGCTTGATGAATCTTGGTTATTACTTTTCCGCAACATGAACAAGGGCATAGTATAAAGGAGCAGGCGATGCGTTGTGTTTTTGCGGTTTGCGGGATGGTCTGGCTTTGCGCTTTGGTTGGTACAGGTGATGAAAAGAAGGGGCAGGAATGGCGGGATGCCGATAAGGCTAAGAATGTGCAGCCGATCCTGAAGCAGTTGATGGACGGCGTGCGGCATGAGCACGTGATGGTTCCCATGCGCGACGGTGTCAAGCTGGCTACAGAATTGTTTCTTCCACCCGGGAAAGGTCCCTGGCCCGTGGTGCTGATGCGTACGCCATACGGTCGTTTCAATGGAGGCTCGTATGCCTCGCGATTGAAAAAGCAACCTATTGCGCTTGTGACCCAGGATCCGCGCGGCGACGGCCATTCCGAGGGACGCGACACCATGGATCCGGTCAATTCCGAGAACGAGATTGCCGATGGCTACGATACGGTCGATTGGATTGTCCGGCAACCGTGGTGCAATGGGCGTATCGGCATGTTCGGTGGTAGCGGTCACGGCATGTGCGCCTGCATGGCTTATCTTTGCGGTCACTCGAACCTGGTGGTGTGCGCGCCGGGCAATTCAGGCGCCAACACCGCATTGTACTGGGCATTTGAGAACGGCGTGCGCCGCGCCAATTACGATTGGCTGGTGCATCGCGGGTTGCGCATTCAGGAATGGCCTAAACCGACGTTGATGAATTACGATGCCGCGGCCTGGCAGGCGAAGTTGCCGTCTTACGCCAAGAACAATCGAACCATATTTATGATGGGCGACGGCTGGTACAATATTTTCGGCGACTCGCTGCTGGAATGGTTCGGCGCGCTGGCGCCCGAAGGCCGAATCTTCGTTTCCATGGGTTCTGGCGCTCATGACAAAGCCGAAGGTCTCGCTTTTCCCAAGAACCTGCGCCGACCTTATCCCAAGGTGGAGAGCCTGCCCTCATTCCTGGAGATTCTTCAGGGCACCGAAGTCAAGGAGCAGTCGCGGTTGATCTACTACATGCTGGGCGATGTAGACGACGATCAGGCGCCGGGCTGCGAATGGCGGGTTGCGCGGCAGTGGCCCGTTCCCCATACGCCAAAGGTCTTGAAACTGACCGCGGATGGTGCACTGCGGCAGGATGCCCAGAGCATGTTCGGTTCCGTGACCTATAAGTACGATCCGCGCAATCCGGCGCCAACCTTGGGCGGTCATCATTTTTACGGCAAACAGCCGTCGGGCGCACTGGACCAGCGTCCGCTGAAAGAGCGCAAGGATGTGCTCTGCTTTTACAGCGAACCGCTGACCGAGCCGCTGGCCATGACCGGCCGCGCCGTGGCGGATCTGTTCGTATCCATGGATGTCAAGGATACGGCGTTGATCCTGAAATTGGTCGATGTCTATCCCGATGGCTTCGAGGCGCTGCTGCGCGAGACCGCGTTCATGGCGCGCTATCGCAAGGGGCTAGATCAACCGGAGCCTATGCCGGTTGGTGAAGTATGCCGCATGCGTTTCGAACTTGGCGCGACCTCCATCGCCTTTAACAAAGGCCATCGCATTGGTTTGATCCTCACCAACAGCAGCACGCCGGCCTATGAGGTACATCCGAACACCTATGAGCTGGTTTCTTCCTACGACGACGCTCCTATAGCCGACATCACCGTGCATACGGGTAAAAAGCACCCGTCCAGCTTGATTCTACCCGTGGTCGAATGATCATTTAGCATTTTCTTCTTCCTAATAATCAGCGATATTGCCCACGGGCGCCAGGTAGACCGTGAATTCGTCGCGGCCGTCAACGCCCAGCAAGTTGTCCATGCGCGTCTGGTCATAGGCCGCGATGCCGCAGGTTCCCGCGCCGATGGCTTCGACTGCCAGGTACAGGTTTTGGCAGACATGGCCGGCGTCCAGGGCGATGAGTTTGGGCGCCACAGCGCTGTAGCGCCATTCGGTGCGGTAGGGGATGGCGGTCCAGGCAAAGAGTGCCGCGCATTGTCCGGCAAATGTCTGGCCAAAGCAGGCCTCTGCCGCCATCCGTTGGTCGTCCTCATGTTTCGCGCGCAGAAAAACCAGTTGGTGATCCAGCGGCAGGTAGCGATACAAGCCGCTTTCCAAGCCGGTTGCGTGGAAGATCAGCAGGTAGGTTTCAAAAGGATGGCGCGCGCCGGCTGAGGGAACTGTACGCAATATGCCGCGTCTATTGCGGATGCCCTGGGTGGCCCAGAGCAGAAAGGAAAGGTCTTCAAGGCGCAGCGGAGCATTGCTGAACGAACGCCGGCTCTGTCGTTGGGCAATGGCCTGTTTCAACGATAGATCGCCTGGTTCACGTTGGTCGCCCGGAGGCAGGCCGATGCGTCGGGCCTGCCGCGGCACGGGTTTCTGCACGGGCGGTGGCGGCAATCCCAGGCGCTGGTCCGGGGTCAAATCGTCCCACCTGTTCCAACCATCTCCTTTTAAAAAGGAGCGCGTTTGTTTTATGTCGATCATGTGTGTCTCCAAATGAGCTTTTTTTCCAATGACGTATAACCGATTTCATGTCATATTGAAATGCAATAACAAGCGGAGAACGAAGTATGTCCGAACTACGCCAGAATTTGATAACGCACGATTGGGTCATCATCGCTACGGAGCGGGCCAAGCGGCCGCACGATTTTCAACATGGCCTCAGGCATGCGCGACCCAAGGAGCGACGTCATGCGGAATGTCCGTTCTGTCCAGGCAATGAGGCCCTGTGCACCGAGGATATCTGGCGGCTGGAACACGACGGCCAGTGGCTGGTGCGGGTGGTGCCCAACAAGTTCCCGGCCCTGACCCGGCTCGGTGAGCGCAAACGGCACGAGGACGGCATTTTTCGCCACATGCACGCTGTCGGCTATCATGAAGTCATCATCGAGACGCCGCTGCACAACGCGAACCTGGCCTTGATGTCGGAGGAGCACCTGGGCCAGATTCTGCGTGTTTATCGTGGGCGCTACAACCAGATCCGCCGCGACGAACGGGTTGAATCCATTATTATCTTCAAAAATCACGGTCCGGATGCTGGTTCATCGCTGCAGCACCCCCATTCGCAATTGGCCGCCACGCCGGTGATGCCCTACCAGATCCGCAGCCGTCTGAACGATGCCGGTCGTTTCTTCGACGATCACGGCGAGTGTATTTTTTGCCGTATGCTGCATGACGAAACAGAGCGCGCGGAGAGAATCGTGACGAAAAGCGCCCATTTCACCGCCTTCATTCCCTATGCGGCGCTATCGCCGTTTCACACCTGGATCTTTCCACATCGGCACAGCTCAGCTTTTGACATGATCGCCGACGAAGAGATCCATGACCTGGCCCATATCCTCAAAGATGTGCTGGCCAGGATGTACTATGGCCTGCGGGATCCGGACTACAATTTCGTCATTCGCAGCATTCCCACCCATTATGGCAAAGCCGAGTTTTTTCACTGGTACCTGACCATTATCCCGCGCGTTTCCATGGCTGCGGGCTTCGAGTTGGGCAGCGGCATGTTCATCAATCCCTCTCCGCCGGAGCAGAGCGCCGCTTTTCTGCGCGATGTGGCGCTTCCTGGTTGAGTGCAGGGAACAGGGGCAAGGAGCGGGGAGAGGGACCGTCGATCAGGGTGATCAAGCGGCGGGCATGTTGTTCCATTGTTGCCCGCATCACTTTTGCAGGTTCCAGTAGCGCAGATCCTGCATATAGGGCTGGTTGGTTGCCACGGTCAGGCCGTAACGATGCATTTCGCGCAGGTAATGTTGATTGGGGATGAAGTTGGGCATGTCGAACCTTTTGATCTGGAGCAGGTTCTGGGCTGCCAGTTCAATGTCGCACAGCAGCGTCAGGTAATCGGTGTCGTTCGGAGTCGCAAACAAGCCGGCCATGGCTTCATCCGGCGGGATGTCGCCGGTCCAGTGGCAGATGCCCAGGCCGGCGGCTTCGCGCATCAGCGGCGCGGCCAGCAGGGTTGAGTTGGTCGGCCGTTCCATGTTGAAGTAGGCGTCGTGAAAGCCCTGGTGCGGGCCGGGTGTGAACCGGGGATTTTTCCGCGTATGGCAGCGACCGCAGCGCCGTTCGAGCACGTCCTGGTCGACATTGACCTCGACCATGCCGCAACCCAGCGCGGCATAAGTGCCTGCAAACGGAGCGCCGGCATCGATCCAGAGCCGCAGAATTTGCTTTTCGTGGTCAGACAGGGAGACCTTGTAATGGCTGCCGTCCAGTTTCTGGAGCAATGGGCTGGCCGCGCTGCCAGTCGTGTAAGGTGCCGTGACTTCAAGCTGACGGTCCGGGGCGATCTGCTTTGTGGTGAACAGGTTGGCATAGCTGTGTGAAAAAAAAGGTCCACAGTCATCGGTCAGGGGTAAGCGTCCCGCGTGCATGGTATAATTGTGGCAGTGCGCGCATTGACGGTTCAGCACGGGTTGGATATCGCGGGGAAAATCGAACACGGCCGGCGCATTGCCGATCAGTTCGATGGGCGCAGGCGCCTGTTTGAGGGTTTTCGCGAAACGGACGCTTTTTTCCAGAGCGGTTGAACATGCCACATGACAACCGATGCAGCCCCGGGTCTCGCCTGGCATCACGCTTGTGAGATAGGGCATGCGCTGGACAGCCGTTCCGTTGGCGTCCAAAGCCACGAAAAGCAGGGGGCGCATAGACGGCGCGGAAAAATGAGCTGACCCATCCGGCGCCACCGGCGTCTCGCCCAACAAGCGGAAAAGCAGGCGGCTTCCGTCCATGGTGATGGGTCGGGATTGCGGACCGAAGCTGACCGGTTTGGGCAGGGCTTCGAGCACCAGCAGCTTTTTCACGGCGCCTGGTTGGATGCCGGCCATGTGACGGCCGCGATGCACATCGCTTAAAACGAAAAAGCCTGTTTTCTTTTGGGCGTCGCTGTTGCGCGCAAGGTTTTGCGCGCGCGGATGCGGCCGCAAAGGGCGCGGTTCGTGAAGCATCATCAGGTTGGACAGTGCATTGGTTTCCTTTGGCAGCGTGTAGAGTTCTTCATAGCGCCCCGAACCGTCCATGACGCACAACGTGCGTTCGCGCGCAACCAGGATGCAATCAGCGGATAGCGGATACGGGTCGCGCCAGCGCTGAGGCCCGCGGTGGAAGCCCATGGGGGGGCGCTCCTCGTCAAGGCTGATGGTGTGCGGTTTGGCGTTGCGGCCGGGTTTGATTAAAGCCAGTTCGCCGAATTTTTCGTTGTTGTCCCCGTTTTTCATGAAGATGCCGATCACGGCATCGCTGTTCGGGATGGGCCTGGCATCGATCAATGGGGCGCCGGCCGGCCATAGCGTGCCAGCGCCACGGGCCATGTTGTTGAAACCGTCGGGCCGGATTGTGCGCAACCCCAATGCCGCGGCGGAACCATTGCCGCCGGGGATCCAGCGCGTATACAACAAACGACCGTCAGCCAGCAGGCTAGGGGTTGCGTCATGGGTAACGTTGACGGAGATCGGTCGAACGTTGTCGCCGTCCGGGCTGCAGCGATAAAGCGTGGCCACCGGACTCCAGTAATCGGGCGTCCAGCGCCGGCATCGTGCGGAGCGGAACAGCAGGTCGTTGTCAGGCAGGTAGATGGGTTCAAAGTCATCGAAATCCCCTTGGGTCAGCGCGCGCAGGCCAGAGCCGTCGGTCCCGATTTCATAAAGGCAATAGACGTCCCGGTCGCCGCGACGCCAAGCAAAAAGGATTTTTCGGGCGTCAAAGTGGACCGCGGGGTCGCGGATGCCGCCCTGGTCGTCGCGCAGGATTTCGCGCACCTGGCCGGTGCGCAGGTTCAAGGCGCACAGTCGCCCGCCGCGACCGTACAACTTGACCGCCGGATTGTCGCAACGATAGCCGAAATGAGCAAACGCACGACGGTCTCGGCCGGGCTGGCGCACGGCAAAGATCACTTCCTCCAGGCCATGTACGCGGACCAGCAGACAGACCAGGTCTTTGCGTAAACCTACGGTTCGGCGCGTGGCCTCGGCAGCCCCGAGAATCTCGGCCGTATTGCAGGACAACAGTGCGCGCTGTATGCGTGCGTTCAGGTTTGGTCGTGCCTGTTCGATGTCCGCAATGCGCTGCTCCATGGCCTGCACTTCCGCGGCCAGCCTGTCGCCTGCCAGCTTGCGGATGCGGTTCAGGAGGGCGCGCCATTCGGCTGTATCCATGATCCGCAACTGGGCGATGTCGCGATCCAGCACGCACAGGGCGCGATACAGCGGAAGGCGGTCCGGGTCCTGCGGCGCGATGGACAACATATTACGCCATGTGGCCATCAATTCTTTGCGAAAGACCGGGTCTGATTGGTAATGATCGTGCATCCGGCTCATGGCGCTGTTCAGCAGGTGTGTTTCAAACAGGCGCGTGGGCGCGCGGTTCAACCAGCCCATGATCCACTCGTGCTGGTTCGGCCCCAGATCGGCCAACAGCCGTCCAGCTGCCACGGGATGGGCCTGCTCCAGGACGCGTTGTACAGCGGTCAGGGCGCGTGGTGGAACCAGGGCGAAATAGAAGCCGCTGCCATAGGCCTGGTTATGCACTTTCATGAGCAGGCGGTTCAATCCGCGGCGCAAGTGGAGCGTCACTTTTTCCTGGTCAGGCAGTACAGGCCGCTGCATATTGCGCTGCAGGATCAAGGCGCCGTTGAACCAGACTTGAATGCCGTCGTCACTGCCCAGGTTCACGGCAACATCCGCATCGTGGGCCATGAAAAGGGTGCGGAACAGGTAGCGGCTGGACAATCGCTGTTGACCCAGTTGGTGTACGCGACCATTGCTCCATTCCGGTTTCGCGGTCCAGACCGGTTTGTCGGCCTGGTCAACGGCTTTCAGATCCACGTTCTTTTCCGGAAAAAACGTGGTGCGCAGCGAGGATGCGGCCATGGGCGCCGTGACATACCAGGTCGACATGCGCGGCAGCGGCGTTGGCGACCAGTGTTCGCGCGCCTCGTACAGCGAGGCGAGTAGCGGGTCAACCGCGTCGCTAAACGCCGATGCCGCGAGCAGTATCAATCCAAAGATGGAAATCCTAAACCATGAATCCTGCATCGGCACCTTGCACCTTGCACTCTGGAACTCCGCACTTTGCTCAGCGCTGCGTTATAAAGATAATGCCCTGGCCCGGCATCAGGTCATAATGGAACGGATTCGGGATATGCACCAGGCGCTGATCCGGCGAGATATCAATGAGTGGCGCGCCGGATTGGATGTATTCGCGCAGGTCTTGAACAAAGAATTCCTGGCGGTTCCATGGATCTTTGTTAAGGATCAGCAGCGCTTCTTCTTTATTGGTGCGTGACGCCTGCCACATGATCATGACGTTGTCGTTATTGCAGTGCTCAATCTGGTTGGGGCAGTCCTCCTGGAAAATGACGTGCTCGGCTTTCATCTGGTTCACTTCCTGGATGAAACGGGTCAGGTCAATGCCAGTTTCGGTGTGCCAATGCTCGGGCGAGGTATGGACCACGTGCAGGCGCTCGCGCAGTCCATATTCGAAGCCCATGGGCATCATTACGCCGGAGGAGAAAAAGGCGGCGAACAAGTAGCGCTGTTTCATGCCTTTGACATTGCCGTTCAATTCCTCGCACAAACGGGGCGTGTCATGGCTTTCTGGAAAACTGATGGATGGCGCGGTTTCGCGGATCAGGTTGTACTGAGCCATGAGCCAGTTGCTCCGGAAATCCCACCATTTGGAGCTGTTAAAGACGTAGTCGAATCCGGCCTCCGCGGTTTCGCGCGTCTGATCCGGGGTGCACCCCAACGTTTCAGCCGCGAAAACCACGTCGGAGCGGCGCGCTTTGACTTCGCCGATCATGCGCTGCCAGAAATCGCGTGGCAACTGGTATGCCGCATCGCAGCGGAAGCCCTGGAAGCCCAGGTCCAGCAGGTAATCGACGATTTTCATGCAATAACGGAAAAGGCCGTCACGGTCGGACGTGTGCTCGTGATCGAATTGGGCCAGGTCATGCCAGACCGTGCGCTGGCCATTGGCCTCGACGCAGAAAGGATGGGCCACCTGCCCGTTTTCGTGGCGGAACCACTGGGGATGCTCATGGATCAACGCGGAATCCGAGGCGCAATGGTTGACGACCAGGTCGACCATCAGTTTTAACCCTTTTTCCTGGGCTGCCTTCACGGTTGCGCGCATTTGGGCTTCGCGTGCTTCTTTTGTCTCGCCATTGCAAAAGCGCGGATTGAAATCAAAGTAATCCGCGATGGAATACAGACTGCCGGAATGTCCCGGCTTCTGGATCGGATTCAGAAAAACCCAGTCGAATTTCAGATCCACGATTCGTTCGAAATGCGACCGCCACTGATCTACAGGGCCGGCCAAAGGGGGGAACAAGTTGTACATTCTCATTAGGTTCACTCCATTACAATAATACATACACATGGCATGCCGAATTTGGCGCTTGCCGTTCGACACTTCTCACTTGCCATTCGCTACTAGCCACGTTTCTATTGGTTCTATTTTGGCGGGAATTGAGCCAACAGGGATTCCAGCGCCTTGGTGACGCGTTGTTTCCGCTCGTTTTTGCTCATTTGGGGCATGATCCGGGCGGATACAGACCCGCGCCAGAGCAGTTGTGACTCATCGCCGCTCAACGCGTCAAAAATCAGTGTGCCGCATTGGTATACGCGGCTTATCTCGTTCTCGTCGAGCCACTGGATGCTAGTGCGCGTTTTGCCGTAGCGATGGTTGATTATATCGCTTTTGATTGCGTCGCGAATGACGATGTAATAGTCCAGTACATAATCCGGCGCTGTTTTGCTGTGGGTATAGCCTTTCTCTTTCAGCAAACTGGCCGCGATGGCCCGGATATAATAATCCCAGCGTTCCGCGTCTGTCATTTCCCGGCCAGGTGTCATTTCGCGATACCAGCGGTAGGTGGCGGACGCAGGAAAAGCATGGTCCCGCGCACGCAATTGCGAAGTGGTAAAACGCTGTTCAGCAGGAATGGGCGGCGGTGGTGTCGTACACCCCCAGAGCAAAAGGCTGCAAACAATGATCAAACTTTTTTTCATAATGCACTTCCTCAAGTTGGTTTCTGTTAGTCAAGCATATACTAAGAAAGCTCGCTACGACAACCAAGAAAACAGGGGAATGTAAAAGATTGAACTACAGGCAATGACTGAAGCAGCTTCTCGTTTGCGTTATCCGCGCTGTTTCTTTCCTCTGTGTGGGTATTGTTCGCGGTCTTTCTGCTTTTTTCTGGTATTTTTTCCCGTTTTATAGTCGTCGGCCAGTTCAAAGTCCACATGTTTGCGCACAGGGTCGACACGGGAGAGCAACACCTTGATTTCATCGCCAATGGTGATCCTTTTGCGCCGGCGCCGACCCATGGCGAACGTACCGCTCTCGTCAGCCGTGTAATGGTCGTCCAGCATGGAGGCGAAGGGGACCAAGCCCTGCTGCAGGGTATCGAGCAATTCGATCAGCAGTCCTTTCTTAAGGATATTGACCACCACGGCGTCATAGGGGCCGCATTCGTCCTGGTGCAGAAGCCGTTCGTAGTAATCCAGCCGTTTGGCTGCCACGCTGTCCTGCTCGGCCTGGTCGGCTTCGTATTCGGTTTTGGAGCAGTGGGTCGCAATCCGGGCCAGGTCCTCGTTGCTGTAGGGCGGGGTGTGCCGGGTTTCGAGCGCGTTCAGGATGCGATGCACGACCAGGTCCGGGTAGCGCCGGATCGGTGAAGTGAAATGGCTGTAATGGGTAAAGGCCAGGCCAAAGTGTTCGGCGCGCCGTGGTGAGTAAAGCGCCCGTTTCATGTTGCGCAGTACGGCCAGGTTGGCGGTGTAGGCCAGGGCGGGTTGGATGTTTTTGTGCATGACTTTGTTGATGTCGACGCGGCTGGACGGCATCAGGCCGATGCCCAGCGCGTGCAGCATTTCGCCCATGTTGAGCCATTGCTCTTCGGAAGGTTCGTCATGGATGCGATAGATGTTGGGCCAGTTTCGGGCGGTGATCGCGCGGGCCACGGTCTGGTTGGCCATGAGCATGCACTCCTCGATCAACTGGTAAGCCTCGGTTTCGGTGCGTTTGACAATGGCCGTGGTCCGTCCGTGCGTATCCAGGCGGCAGGTCACTTCGGGCATGGCAATGTCCAGCGAGCCGTTGGCAATGCGCTGTTTGCGCAGACAGCAGACCAGCTTGCGCAGGGGCAAAATTACGTCGCGCACCGGTGGGGGAATGCCGTGATCCGGTTGTCCGTCAAACAGTTGCTGCACCTGTTTATAGGTCAGTCGCGCCGCTGATTCGATCACCGAAGAAAAGGTGTTGTGGTCCGTGATATTGCCGTCTTGGTCCAGAATCATGTCCACGCTGTGGGTCAGACGCGGTACATGGGGCAGCAGGCTGCAAACTTCGCTGGTCAGGTAGCGCGGCAGCATACTGATGCAACGGTCGATCAGGTAGACGCTGTTGCCGCGCCGCTCTGCCTCGTGGTCCAGTTTCGAGTTGGGCTTTACATAATGCGGAACATCGGCTATATGCACGCCCAGGCGCCAGCCGCCATCCTCCAGGCGCTCCAGCGATACAGCATCGTCATAATCCTTGGCGTCGTCCGGGTCAATGGTAAAGGCGATCCGGTCGCGCAAGTCGCGGCGTCCCTCCAGGTCGATCGCGGACGGATTTTTAGGAAAGGCGCGGGCCTCTTTTTCGCACACCTCGGGAAAATCTTCGACCACCTGATGATCGCGCAGCACACAGAGCATCTCGACTTCCGGGTCATCGGCCGGGCCAAGGTCTTCGACCACGACGCCCTTGAGCATGACACCGAACGCGCCGCCATCGCGGACCGGGTCCAGTTCGACCACCACCTTGTGATCTTGGCATGGTTCGCCCAGGTGATCGGCAAAGGCGTGGACCTGGATATCCTGTAGAATGCGCGGGTTGTGCGGAATCACATACCAATAATAGGGCGACTTGCGCAGTAGGCCGGGGATGCGCTTGTAGAAACGGTCCAGGATGCGCGTTATCCGGCCCTCAAGACGTTCCTGTTGCGGCTGGTCCGCCTGTTCGCGCCGCCGCCGTTTGCGTCCGTGTCCGCGTTCGCCATCGTCGTGCACACGGGAGACGCGCACCATAACCGTATCGCCGTGCAGGGCCTGGCGCACATCGTGTTTCGGGATGAAAATCTCGGCATTCTCCGGCGCCGGCGTGGTCACAATGCCGAAACCCTTAGGTGTTACGCTGATCACGCCTTTGATCAGTTGGCCTTGGCCGGCCTGGGCCCAGCGGTTCTTGCGTAAGCGCACAAGCCGACCGTCCTGCTCCATTTTGCGCAAGGTATGCCGCAAGCTGGCGCGCTGATCGCGGTGGGTCAGCGATAAGGCGCGCGCCAGTTCATGCTGTTTCATGGGTTGATAATGCTTGTCCGCCACGAACTTGGCGATTACGTTTTCCAGCGATGCTTCAAATTGGACCATAGATGCTTAGCTACACTTCCTTGCGTATGTCCAGGCTGAAACCGGACAGATCAGGTGACCGTCTCGGGCTTTGATTCTCATGATACTTTTTTTTCCAGGACGTATTGTTCGATGTCTTCATCAACAGGATCGACAATCCAGTTCTCTTCCAAAATCTCGATGCACAGATCCTGAGGCGGCAGTTTATGTTGCTGAGGGTCCCCAGCTTCTGTGTCTCGACCGCGGTGCCCAGGACCTGGCTCAGGAAAACGCGGCGATTCGGAAATAGGTTTCAAAATCGCATGCATGAAACCATAGTGTTGCATGGCAGGGAAAATGTAAAGCATGGTTTTGGGTGGCGTGTGTCGCATCTCCGGGACAAGGATCAAGACGATGATGTTTACCCCTTCATGATATAGCTTGTTGGTGTCGAGAGTGGAGGGTGTCGATGAAAATCCGAAATCACAACTAATATATCCCTAATGCAATTTACATTGCCTTCTCGTTCAGGAATGGTAAAACGTTTCCACACAAATGCAAACCCGACTTTTTTACATGGGACACTTGACTAGTTGATGCGATGATGAAAATTTTGTTTTTGACGAACGAATATCCACCTCACACGTACGGCGGAGCCGGCGTACACGTCGACTATCTCAGCCGCGAACTGGCCGGATTGGCGCAGGTTGACGTGCGCTGCTTCGGCGATCAACACGCGGTTGACGTCAATCCGCGCGTACAGGGTTTTGAACTGGACAACCGCGCGGAAACCTGGGCCTGTCCAAAGCCTCTCAAGTCGATATTCGGTTCGGCCCAGCGCTGCCTGGATTTCAATGCGGCTGGCGTGGATGCGGACGTGGTGCATTGCCATACCTGGTACACACACCTGGGCGGCATTATGGCCAAGCTCAACTATGGCATTTCCTTGGTCGTCACCACCCATTCGCTGGAACCGTTGCGGCCCTGGAAGCGCGAGCAACTGGGCGGCGGCTACAACTATACCTGCTGGGTCGAAAAAACAGCGCTCGAAATGGCCGATGCCGTGGTGGCCGTGTCAAAGGGTGCGCGCGATGATGTGCAACGCCTGTTCAACGTGGTACCCGAACGCGTTCGCGTCATTCATAACGGGATTGACCCCAACGAGTACCGTCGCGTATCAACCACGGTCGCGCTCGAACGGTACGGTATTGATCCGCGGCAGCCCTACCTGTTGTTTGTCGGCCGGATCACGCGCCAGAAAGGCATCATCTACTTGACCCATGCTGTGCGCTACATGGATCCGGGCCTTCAAGTGGTGCTCTGTGCCGGCGCGCCGGATACGCCGGAGATCGCCGTCGAGATGCAGCGCGCCGTGGGCGAGCTGTCCGCGGCTGGGCGCAAGGTGGTCTGGATCGAGAAGATGCTGGACAAAGCGAGCATCATCGAGATGTACTCCCATGCCGCGCTGTTCTGTTGCCCTTCGATTTACGAGCCGTTCGGCATCATCAACCTGGAAGCCATGGCCTGCGAAACGCCGGTGGTTGCCGCTGCCGTGGGCGGGATCCCCGAGGTGGTGCAGCACGAGGAAACCGGGTTGCTCGTGCCGTTGGAACAGGCGGATGGCTCACCCTTTGCGCCGTTGGATCCGGATCGTTTCGCGCGCGACCTGGCCGCGGCCGTAAACCGTTTGATGACCGATGAAGCTCTGCGTGGACGTATGGCCGCCAACGGGCGCATGCGCGTCGAGCAGCATTTCAGTTGGTCGTCCATTGCCGCCCAGACCAGGGATCTGTACGCGGAACTGATCGCAAACCGTTCGTGATATTACTTGACCAGCCATATAACAGGAAGATCGCCATGAGCAGTTCAGCCGCCAAGCCAAAGAAATCGACCACATGCAAACCTCTCGCAAAAACAGTATCTAAAACGACCAACGGCAAGACCAGCCTTGACACTTTTGCCGGCGAGCGCCGCGTGATCGTCGATCGCGTCCAACCCTCCGTTGACCAGGGCATGTTTCCGATCAAGCGAGTGGTCGGTGATAAGGTCGTCGTCGAAGCCGATGTCTTTGCCGATGGGCACGACCGCATCATGGTGGTCCTCAAATACCGCAAGCGCGGCGAGCGGACGTGGAAGGAAAAGCCCATGGAGTTCATGATGAATGACCGTTGGCTTGCTGAGTTTACCCCCACGGAACCCGGCTTTTATGAGTATGCTGTGTCCGGCTGGATCGACCATTTCGGCACCTGGCTCTCCGGTTTGCGCAAAAAAGCGGAGAGCGGTATTGACGTAAGCATTGATCTGCTCATCGGCGCGGACCTGATTGAAGCCGTTGCCCAACGCACCGAGGGCAGCGAGGATTCCAGGATCCTGCGCAGTTGGGTCGAGACCTTGCGCAACCGTGATTTCAAGGAGGATGACCGCGTGGCCATGGCCCTCGGCCAGATGGTGATCAAAATGATGAACCGCTATCCTGACCGCTCGCGCGAAACCGGCGGCGACACGATCTATCCCCTTCTGGCAGAACGCGAGCGTGCCCGTTGCGGAGCTTGGTACGAGTTTTTTCCGCGCTCCTGGTCCGGCGAACCGGGACGGCACGGCACGTTCGAGGATTGCGAACGGATTCTGCCGGAAATCGCACGCATGGGCTTCAATATCATTTACCTGCCGCCCATCCATCCCATCGGCCGCACCAAACGCAAGGGGCGTAACAACAGCCTGGTCTGCGGTCCGGACGATGTGGGCAGCCCCTGGGCTATCGGTTCCGAGCACGGCGGGCACAAAGCCGTGGCCTCGGAGTTGGGCGGTCTGGAGCAATTCAAGCACTTTCTCTGGAGCGCCAGTAAATGCGGCCTCGAAGTGGCCATTGACATCGCGTTCCAATGCTCGCCGGACCATCCCTATGTCAAGAAACACCCCGAGTGGTTTACCTGGCGGTCGGACGGCACCGTGCAGTATGCCGAAAATCCACCCAAGAAATACGAGGACGTGTTGCCTTTTAATTTCGAGACCGAGACCTGGCCCGCGCTGTGGGAGGAGTTGAAAAGCGTGTTCATGTTCTGGATCGAGCAGGGCGTCAAGATCTTCCGCGTCGACAATCCGCACACCAAGCCCATGGATTTCTGGCGTTGGTGTATCATGGAGATCAAGCAGGAGCACCCGGACACGATCTTTCTGGCCGAAGCGTTTACCAGACCCAAAATCAAGTATCGCCTGGCCAAAGCCGGTTTCACCCAGGGCTACACCTATTTTGCCTGGCGCAATTCGCGCGAGGAGTTGATGGATTATGTCACCGAACTGACCACAACCCAGGTCAAGGAGATCTTCTGGCCCAATTTCTGGCCCAACACGCCCGATATTTTGACCGAGGTGCTCCAGTACGGCGGGCGGCAGGCCCATATCATTCGCCTGGTCCTGGCTGCCACGCTTTCCTCCAACTACGGCATCTACGGCCCCGCTTTCGAGTTGTGTCTGCAGGAACCGTTCCCCGACAAAGAAGAATACAACCACAACGAGAAGTATGAGCTGAAAAACTGGAACTGGGACGCGCCCGGCAACCTTAAGGATATCATCGCCCTGATCAACAAGATCCGGCGCGAAAACCCGGCGCTGCAGCGGACCAACAACATCAGCTTTGTCGAGACCGACAATCCGCAACTGCTTGCGTATCTCAAGAGCACGCCGGATTACAGTAACAACGTTCTGGTCGTGGTCAACCTGGATCCCTATAATGGGCATGCAGGCTGGTTGACCTTCCCGCTGCACATGATCGAGATGTACGACGACCGCCCGTTCCTGGTCAACGACATGTTGCAGGAGGCCAACTACATGTGGCAGGGCGCGCGCAATTACATTCAACTCGAACAGGAGGCCCTGCCAGCGCATATCTTCCGCGTGTTCCGCAAGCAGCGCCGCGAAAGCGATTTCGATTACTGGCTTTAACAAAAGATGAGGTGAGGTTATATGAAGATTCTATTTGCGGGCAGCGAATGCACGCCTTATGCTTCAAGCGGCGGTCTGGGCACGGTCATGGAATACCTGCCCGGCGCATTGCATGCCAGGGGCCTGGAAGTCATCCGAGTCGCCCCGCTTTACCGCCAGGTGCGCGAGAGCGGTGCACCAATCAAGTTCACCGGCATGGTCGTTTCCGAACCCATGGGCGGCGGCGGCAACTTCTGCAACGGCGAGGTCTGGTGTCTTGAAACCCAGCCGCATACCTTTTTTATCGAAAACGCAGGCTACTACTGTCGCGGTGATCTGTATGGCGATCAATACGGTCCGTACGCCGACAATTTCAACCGTTATATTTTCTTTCAGAAAGCCGTGGTTGCGCTGATCGACATGCTCGGGTTGCGCCCTGACATTGTCCATGCCCACGACTGGCAGACCGGTTTCCTGCCGTTGTTTCTGCAACACGGCACGGCTGGGCAGGGCCGCGAAAAATCGGAAAAAACCGTTTTTACCATCCACAACCTGACGTTTCAGGGCCAGGTGGATTCCGCCAGCTTCAATATCACCAACCTGCCCGCCGACTTGCACACGCCGCTGCATGTGGAACACTTTGGCTCAGTGAACAGCCTCAAGGCCGGGATCGGCAGCGCGGACCTGGTCACCACGCTCAGCGTCGATTATGCCAAACAGATCCGTTCGCCAGGACCCGGCTGTGGACTGGACGCCGTGCTGCGCGGATTGGGCGACAAGCTGGTCGGTGTCCCCAATGGGCTGGATTACCTGGTCTGGGACCCGGAACAGGACGCCTGGTTGGCCGCCAACTTCAGCAAGACCAAGCCGGACGCCAAGGAAGACTGCAAAGCCGCTGTGTGCGCCAAACTGCGCATCGAAGCCGACAGCGCAACTCCGCTCTGCCTGTTTGCCGCCACGCCAAAAGAACTGGTCGATTTCGAGCTGATCGAAGAAGTATTGCTGCATATGCTGACCTGCCAGGCTGCCTGCATGTTCCTGGGCCAGGGCTTCCAGCAAAAAGCGTCGACCTTTGACAAATGGCGCCGCGAATTTCTGGGCAAGCTGTACGTCAATTTCGATCCTGTCGACGATGATCTGCTGCACCAGATGCTGGCAGGGGCTGATGTCATGCTGTTGGCTAACCGCCACGAACCGGGCATTACCAGTCAATTAGAAGCCCTGCGCTACGGCACCGTGCCAGTGGTGTTTGCCACGGGCGCGCTGGACGATACCGTGATCGACGTCCTGGAAGCGCCGACCAGGGGCACGGGGTTGAAGTTCCATGAATTCAGCGCCCACGCCTTCATGGAAGCCGCGGATCATGCGTTGCGCCTGTTCGCCGATAAGGCAGAGTGGCGTAAACTGCAAAAGCGCTGCATGCGCCAGGATTTATCCTGGGCCAACACCGCTGAACGCTATGTCGAGCTGTACGAACAGCTCCTCTAAGTCATTCATCACCCCTCGCGTACGACTGCGTCCAGTTTCCCGGTGACGGCGGCGACCACTTTGTTGTGCAGGCGATTGGCTTCCGCGTCGGTCAGGGTCTTTTTCAGCGATCTGTAGGTGATGGAATAGGCCATGCTTTTCTTGCCCTGTTCAATGCCTTTGCCCTTGAAAATGTCGAAGATCTGGACGTCCTCCAGCTCCTTGACGCCGGCGCCGTGGATCGCATCCATGATAGCGCTGTGGCGTGTGGCTTCCGGGACCATCAGGGCCAGGTCGCGCTTGATCGATGGATAGGCGGCAATCGCTTGAAGCGGACGCGGCTGGTACAGATTGGCAATCAGCGCGGCCGCATTCAGTTCGGCAACAGCCACCGGTTCGTTGATCCGCCATTCGAGGCGTAACGGTTCGCGGATCAAACCGGCCAGCCCAAGTTCAACATCGCCGCTGTTCAAACGTACGGCGCGCCCCGGTTCCAGGAACGGAGCGTCCAGCGCTTCGCAGACCAACGGTTCCAACCCCATGTCCGCGGCCAGGTGGTTCAACATGCCCTTGAGCCACAGGAAGATATCGAGAGGCTCGATCGCGTCGCGCTTCTTGATCGCGGCCCGACCGACCGGTCCCATCAAACCCAACGCAATGTGCTCGACCTCCTGATGCTGACGATCATTGTCGCGAAAGAAAACGCGGCCCATTTCAAAGAACGCAGCTTCATCGATCTGCCGGGCCCGGTTGCGACCCAGCGTTTCCAGCATCTGAGGCAGCAGCGATGTACGCAGGATCGACTGTTCCTCGCTGATGGGATACGGCATGACGATACGCTTTTCATTGTCGTCCGGATTGAACAAGTCCAGCAGAGCCTGTGAGGTCAAGCTGTAGTTCATAATCTCGCGCAAACCGAGCGCGGCCAGCTTTTCACGCGCCACGTCCATGGCGCGCGCTTTCTGGTCCGAAGCGCCGAGCACTAGTTTGGCGTGGGGCGCGGCTACCGGGATGTTGTCCAAGCCGTGGATGCGCGCGAATTCCTCGATCAAATCAACATCGCGTTCCAGGTCCAGGCGGAAACTGGGTGGTTTGATCGTAAAGCTTTGCTCGTCCTCATGGATCAGCGGCAGTTCGAGCAGTTGCATGGTGCGGCGCACATCCTCGCGTTGCGCATCCAGGCCAAGCAGCGCGGAAACGCGCGTCCAACGGCAGACAATCTCATGTTCCGGTCGCGGCCGGGGATAGACATCGATCACGCCCCTGGCTGCTTCGGCGCCGGCCAGTTCGACCATCAGGGCCGCGGCCCGCCGGCTGGCCCAGTCGGCGTTCTCGATGTCGGCGCCGCGCTCGAAGCGGTACGAGGATTC
>CAZOLK010000024.1:0-25621 GCA_964580325.1 uncultured Verrucomicrobiota bacterium
CAAAGCCCCCCAGTACAGCAGGCGCTACGAGCCTGCTGCCTCCCGGCAAGCCACCAGCGGGTTCAAAGCGCCCGCTGTACAGCAGGCGCTACGAGCCTGCTGCCTCCCGGCAAGCCACCAGCGAGGGGCAGGGCAGGGTAGGGCAGGGGCAGGAAATCACTCGCAAAATGGCTTTGCGTATCGGTCCGGGTGTTCGTGCCGCGCCAACACCCACCAAAGCCACTTTTTGATTTGCGCACAGCGTTTACGCTGGTATAGTGCTGTGCCATGAGTACGATGGATCATGATCTAATGTTTTATCATATCGAATCGGCGCCCTTTGATTTACCTCTCGAGTTTCCTTTTCGCTTTCGACTCGAAGGACGGCGATCGGATGAACCGATCACCAAAATGCAGGTGCATAACGCCCTGGAAATCGGCTATTGCCGCCACGGGTCGGGTACTTTTTTTGTGGGTTCCAAGATCCTGACGTTTCAGAGCGGCGATATGACCGTTATCACGGATCGCGAAGTACATCGCTGCCAGAGCGTCAAGGGTACGGAGAGCCTGTGGTCCTGGTTTTTTTTTCAACCGTTGCCCTTGCTGGTGCCCCATATCACCCGGGAACTGGCTTTTCATCCCGAACATTATTCGGGTCCCACTTTCAACAACGTTTTATCTGGCGCCCAGCATCCGGAATTGATCGCTATAGTAAAGGAAATGATCGAAGAAGCCTCTAGGCCGAGCGTAGACCGGCATCAGGCCCTGCGCGCCCTGGTGCTGCTGCTGTTGATCCGGCTTCACCGGTGTTATGGATACGAAAACACCGAAGAAATGCCGGCGACCCATGACGACCTGGAACGTATTTGCCCGGCCCTGGATTATATCGGCCGGCATTATGACGAAACCATTGAAATCCCGGAACTGGCCAACCTGTGCGGCATGAGCTTGCGTAATTTCCAATTGATCTTTGCCCGTGCCATGCGCCAATCGCCACGCGAGTACGTGACCCACTGCCGCGTCCGCGTGGCCGTGGCTAGCCTGACCGGCACTGATCGCTCCATCAGCGAAATCGCGTTTGCCTGCGGTTTCCAATCGCTCTCCAGCTTTAACCGCAGCTTCCGCCGCATTGTCGGCCACGCCCCGCGCGATGAGCGCAAACGGCATTGAATGACCACTAACCGAAAACCCTTGACTCATGACTAAATTCAGACCTTGTATAGATTTACGCCACGGTCGCGTGGTCCAGATCGTCGGCGGGACACTGCGCGACGATGGTCGGGACAGCGCTGAGATCAATTTTCAGACCGAGCGTTCTCCAGCCGATTTTGCCCGGATCTACCGCAATGACGATTTGCCCGGCGGCCACGTCATTGCCCTGGGCCCCGGCAACCAGGATGCGGCCCTGACCGCCCTGCGCGCCTGGCCGGGCGGCTTGCAGATGGGCGGCGGTATCACGCCGGACAATGCCCACCTTTACCTGAACGCCGGCGCCAGCCACGTGATCGTCACTTCCTATGTCTTTCACGACGGTATCGTGGCCATGGACCGTTTACAGACCCTGATCGACGCCGTTGGCCGCAAACGCCTGGTGCTGGACCTGAGCTGCCGCCGTCGTGACGATCAGTTCTGGGTGGTCACGGACCGCTGGCAGCGCTTTACCCGGACTGTGGTCAACGCCGACACACTGGGCCGCCTGGCCGACTATTGCGACGAGTTCCTGGTGCACGGCGTAGACGTGGAAGGTAAACGCCAAGGCATCGAGACGGAGTTGGTCCAGCTCCTCGGCAACTGTGCGCCCTGTCCCATCACCTACGCGGGCGGCGTCAAAACCTGGGCCGATCTGGACGCCGTACGCGACCTGGGCCGCGGCTGCATCGACCTGACCATTGGCAGTGCCCTCGACATCTTCGGCGGCGTCCTGCCCTATCGCAAAGTCGTGTCTTGGCACTGCAAAATGAACCTGTCCGACTCGTCCACCCCGAAGAACCCCGAAGAACCCACGGCCATGACTGACGCGCCACGACCGGTTCTGCTCTACGATGGCGAATGCCCGGTATGCCGTCGTGAAGTGGCTTGGTTGCACCGCCGCGACCGGCGCCGCAGACTGGTGTTCGTGGATATCAGCGACCCTGATTTCGATGCCGCCCGCTATGGTTGCGATCCGGCGGAAGTGCGCAGAGTGCTCCATGCCGTGCAGCCCGACGGCGCCGTGGTCAAAGCCATGGACGCCGTGCGCCTGGCCTACCGCGAAACTGGCCTGGGTTGGCTCGCGGCCCCCTCCGGCTGGCCTGTCCTGCGTATACTGTTCGATGCCGCATACGCGCTCTTTGCCCGTAATCGCAAGAACATTGGACGCATGCTGTCCCGCTTTTTCTTTTGAACGCGCACCCATCAACGTTGTCATACTTGCTCGAATCCGATTTTTTTACATTGCACCGGGTAAGATTAGCCGGTTCAAACGGGATAAAGAGTTAGAATTTTTTTACACCGGTAAGATAAGCCGGTTCAAACGGGATAAAGAGTTAGATGAGGAGCGATGGTATGACATCGGGAATCGGCATTATAAATGAGAAGGTAAAAGAAGAAAGTGTTTTTATCAGCACCTTGCGCAGCGAGATCGAAAAGGTGATCATCGGCCAGCAATACCTGGTCGACCGGCTAATCATCGGTTTGCTGGCCAACGGACATGTACTGCTGGAAGGTGTTCCCGGGTTGGCTAAAACCTTATCGGTCAAGACGTTGTCCGCAGCGCTGGAAACGAAGTTCAGCCGGATCCAGTTCACTCCGGACCTGTTGCCGGCCGACCTGATCGGCACATTGATCTACAACCCGAAGGAAGGCGCTTTTACCACCAAACAAGGGCCAATCTTCGCCAACATCATCCTGGCCGATGAAATCAACCGTGCGCCGGCCAAGGTCCAGAGCGCGCTGCTCGAAGCCATGCAGGAGCACCAAGTCACCATCGGCGACCAGACCTACAAGCTGCCCGAACCTTTCCTGGTCATGGCCACGGAAAACCCGATCGAGCAGGAAGGCACCTACCCATTGCCCGAAGCCCAAGTCGACCGCTTCATGCTCAAGCTCAAGATCACCTACCCCACCATCGAGGAGGAGCGCCGCATCCTGGACGTAATGGCCGTGACCAGCAAGGAGTTCAAGATCGAGCCGGTGGTTACAGCCGACGCCATCTTCCGCGCGCGCAAGGTCGTGGATGAAATCTATATCGACGAAAAGATCAAAGACTACATCCTCAGCATTATTTTCGCCACCCGCGAGCCGGAAAACTACAAGCTGGACATCAAGCCTTACCTGCGCTACGGCGGTTCGCCGCGCGCCACCATTTACCTCTCCCTGGCATCGCGCGCCTACGCCTTTATGCAGGGTCGCGGCTATGTCACGCCGCAGGACGTCAAATCCATCGCGCCCGATATCCTGCGCCACCGCGTCATCGTTTCCTACGAGGCCGAAGCCGAAGAATTGACCTCCGATGATATTGTCACAATGATTTTGAACGAATTGCCGGTGCCGTAGGGACAAAGGGCTGCCCGCCCTCCGGAAAACGGATGGACGAGATTCAGCGCGCCCCTGTCCCGACTCTGGGGAAGAAACCATGATTGACCGAGAACTACTGAAAAAAGTCTTGCAGATCCAGATCCGGACCAACCACATGGTCAACGATCTGTTCGCCGGCCAGTACCAGAGCGTGTTCAAGGGCCAGGGCATGGAGTTCCACGAAGTGCGCGAATACTTGCCGGGCGACGATATCCGGTCCATTGACTGGAACGTGACCGCGCGCATGGGCCACCCGTTCATCAAAAAGTTCGTCGAAGAGCGTGAGACCACAGTCATGCTGGTCGTGGATGTCAGCGCGTCGCACCAGTTCGGCAGCGCAGGCCAGCTCAAGCGCGACCTGTCCGCGGAATTGGCCGCCATACTGGCCTTCTCAGCCATCAAGAATAACGACCGGGTCGGCCTGATCATGTTCAGTAACGAGGTCGAGAACTACCTGCCGCCTAAAAAAGGGCTGCGCCACGTCTTGCGCGTCATCCGCGAGGTGCTTCACTTTGAACCGAGCGGTAAAACCACGCGCGTGGCGCCGGCCATCGATTTTCTCAACCGGGTCACTTCGCGCAAGTCGGTCACGTTTCTGATCAGCGATTTCCTGTTCGGCCATGAAGACTACATGCGCCCGTTGCGCACCACGGCGCGGCGCCACGATATGATTGCCGTAACCATCAGCGACCAACGCGAATCGCGCTGGCCCAGAGTCGGCGTGGTGCCTTGGTTCGACCTGGAGACGGGCCACCGTTTTTTGCTGGATACCTCCGACAGCAATGTGCGTCGGCGGCTCGAGCAGGAATATGAAGGGCGCCGCAATACGCTCAAAAGCAGCCTGCGCCAGGCCGGTATCGACACCATTGAAGTGTTTGCCGGCCAGCCCTACGACAAGGAATTGATCAAATTTTTCAGGATGCGCGAACAACGGATGCGATTTTAAGGGTATGCCGGTGAATACAGAACAGATCCGATTACACAGGTGGAGTTCGCTGCTCGCGGCCATGATCCTGCTGGTGCTGTCGGCCGGCTGCGGCCAGCGCTCGTCGAGAAACGCTACGGAGGCCCAGCCGGTCAGCGTGCTGCTCGACACCAACAGTATATTTGTCGGCGATCCGGTGACCACCACGCTGATCGTGCAACACCCGACCGGGACCGTGATCGAAGCGCCTATACCCGCGCCCGAAGAACAGGTGATGATGCGTAACCGATCGGTTGAAACCACGACAAAAGACCAGCACGCCCTGACCAAAATCGTCTATCACCTGACCTCGTTCACGCTGGGCGAGCACGCCCTGTTCACCAACGGCGTGAAAGTCACCGGAATGGCCGGCGAAGGAGTGCAATGGCCCGTGCCCGAAACCTCGCTGACCGTGCGCAGCATCCTTGGCGATACGGAACACGACCGACTCAAGGACATCAAGGGGTTGACGGCCTGGCGCAGGTCCTTCCGCTTTTTGCTGTGGTTGGCGTTGATCTGCGTTGCGGCCGTGATCGGCGTTTTAATCTGGCGTAGATTTTTCTGCGCCACGTACAAACCCGCGGTTAAACCCAGCCCGCCGCCGCCTCCGCCACACGAAGTCGCCTTGCGTGCGCTGCAAAGGCTGTGGGAGCGGAAATACATTGAACAACAGAAAATCGAACCGTTTTATGTGGAACTTTCGGACATTGTGCGTCGCTACCTGGAAGACCGGTTCCATTTGCGCGCACCGGAACAGACCACCGAAGAATTCATTCGCGCTGCCGGCGAGTCACGGATGTTGGCCGGCGATCACCGTCAGTTGACCCGTGACTTTCTGGAGCAGTGCGACCTGGTCAAATTCGCCCGTTTCAAACCGGATTCGGACACCATGAAAAACGCATGGCACTCCGCGGAAAAACTGGTCAAGGAAACCACACCGACACACCCGACACCCGACAAACCCCTCTCGACGGAGGTGGAACCATGATCCTGCGCTATCCCTGGTTCCTGCTGCTCCTGTTGCTGATGCCGCTGTTGGTCTGGCTGCGTTTTCACAGTGCGCGGCGCGTATTTTTTCCTTACAGCGATAGCCATATTCTACGGCGCTTGCCCCAGACCTGGGCTGTGCTGGCTGGCCGTGCGCTGCCTGTATTCTATACGCTGGGCCTGGTCTGCCTGATCCTTGCCCTGAGCCGACCGCAGAAAGCGCTGGACGAACGCTTGGTGCATACGGACGTGGTCGACATCGTGCTGCTGGTCGACATCTCGACCTCCATGCGCGCCATGGATTTCACCACATCCCAGAAGGAGATGAACCGTCTCGATGCGGCCAAGCAGGTGATCGAAGAATTTGTCGCCAACCGTCCCCAGGATCGCATCGGTATGGTGGCGTTCGCGGCCCTGCCCTATGCCGTGTCGCCGCTGACTCTGGATCATGGTTGGCTGGTTCAGCGCATGCAGGATATCCATACCGGCATGATCGAAGACGGCACAGCCATCGGTTCGGCCATTGCGTCCGCCGTCAACCGTCTGCGTGAGAGCCAGGCCAAAAGCAAGCTGGTCATCCTGCTGACCGACGGCGTGAACAACCGGGGCAAAATCACGCCGCTCAACGCGGCGGAAGCAGCCAAAGCGTTTGACATCAAGGTCTACACCATCGGCGCCGGCACGGACAAAGGCGTCGCGCCCTACCCGCACTCCGGCTTTTTCGGTCGCAAGCAGTACATCAATCAACCAGTCGAGATCGACGAAAAGACCCTCAAGGAAATCGCGAGTATCACGGGCGCGCGCTATTTCCGCGCCACGGACCTGGCCCGGCTGAAGGATATTTACCAGGAAATCGACGAGATGGAACGCACCGAAATCGATGTCGAGCAGTTCACGCGCTACGAGGAGCGGTTCATGCCGTTCGTTGTCGCGGCCATGCTCCTGCTGACGCTGGAGCGCGTCCTGTCGTTCACGCGTATTGGGAGGTTGTTCTGATGTGGGGGTCATCCAACGTACTGCATCTGCTGTGGCTGCTGATCCCGCTGACCTGGCTTATGTTCCGGCTGTTATGCGGCCGTGAACGCAAGTTGGCGCTGCTGGCGGACCAACGCCTGCTGCTGCTGCTGCTGCCCCACTGGAACCGCCGGCGAGCGCGAACGCGTATGTGGCTCTGGCTGCTGGCGCTGGCCCTGATGCTCGTGGCCCTGGCCAGGCCTCGCTGGGGGTTTCACTGGCAGGAAGTGCGGCGCAAGGGACTCGACATCATAATTGTGCTCGATACCTCGCGCAGCATGCTGACCCAGGACATAAAGCCCAACCGGATGACTCAGGCCAAGTGGGGCATCAAAGACCTGGTCAACAAAATCAGGGGCGATCGCATCGGCCTGCTCGCGTTTGCCGGCAGCAGCTTTCTGCAATGCCCGTTGACCATGGATTACGTCGCTTTCCGCATGACCTTGGACGATATCTACGTCGGCATTATCCCGCGTGGCGGCACAGCCATAGCGCAAGCGTTACGCAAGGCCGCAAACGCGTTTGACGACAAGAGCGCTGCGGACAGGGTCATCATTATGATTTCAGACGGCGAGGACCACGAAGGCAACCCCATGGACGTGGCGGATATGCTCAAAGAGAAGAAGATCCGCGTGTTTGCCATTGGCGTAGGCACCCAGGCCGGCGACCTGGTGCCAGGCAAGGACAAGAACCAGTTCCACAAAAACCGCAAGGGCGAAGTGGTCAAATCGGCTCTGAACGAGCAACCGCTGAGAGATCTGGCGACCGCTACCGATGGCTTCTATGTCCGGTCCGCGCCCGGCGATTTCGGCCTGGAGCACGTCTATGAACAAGGCATCCGCCAGCTCAAGCGCGACGACCTGGAAGCGCGTATGTCCAAAATATTCGAGGAGCGTTTCGCTTGGTTTCTGGGCGTGGCCTTTTTACTATTGTTGCTGGAAGCGTGCCTTTCCGAGAAACAGAAGCTGGAGGCTCAACGTATATGAAGCAAACACATAGGACATTACAGATTATCACGCTGCTGGTCTGCGGTTTGTATCTGCCCGGTGCAAACGCGGAACAGGAAGAGACGCCGGTTATCGATGCGTCAAAAGCCGAATTGCTCAAGCAGGAATTGCGCAAAACCGCTGACAAAATGGGTGCGCGCATGTTGATGACCATGGCCCGCAAACTGTTCGAAAAGGGTAAATACCATGAGGCGGCAATGTTTTTCGACCTGGCCGCTGAAAAGGCTGAGGAAGAAGAACTGCCGCCGGCAATGGCGCTTTACAACAAGGGAAATGCCCTGTACCGCACCGGTCAATACAGCGAAGCGGCCCAGGCCTACGAGGAAGCCACACGCACCACGGATTTGGATTTGCAGAGCCAGGCTCTGTTCAACCGGGCCAATGCAAACGTGGCAGCATTGACCAACCTGCTGCACGAAAGCGCCGCACCCGGCCCAATGCCCACCCCGCCCCAAGGCCAGCACGGAACGCAGCCAATGCCGAACATGTCCATGCAGGCCCAACAGGATCTGAATCAGGCCGCACAAAACGTGGGCGCCGCTCTGCACGATTATCGCCAGGCCATGCTGCTGAATCCTCGTGACGCCGATTACAAAAACAACTACGAACTCGCCCTGCGCATCAAGGAACGGCTCGAACAAATGCAGCAGCAGAACCAGGAGAACAAGCAGGAACAGGAGAACAAGCAGGAACAAGAGAACAAGCAGGAACAAGAGAACAAGAAGGACGAACAGGAGAACCAGGACGAACAACAGCAGGATAAACAGCAGCAAAACGAGCAGGGCCAGAACGAACAGGAAGACGAGAATCAAGAGCCCGAACAGCCGCGGCAACCACAGCAGCAACAGGGCGACGAGGAAGCGGAAAAACAACCGCGCAATGCCGAGGAAATGACCGAAGAGGAAGCGCGCATGGTCCTGGACGAAATGCTCGAAGACGAAATGGCTGAACGGGAAAAAATGAAGCTGCACCTGGGTAAACCGATAGATACGCTCAAGGATTGGTGATCGGCCATGAATATGAACAGATTTCAAATTGCGGATTGCGGATTGCGGATTGTTTTGGCCTGGATTTGCTGGACAGGTCTTGCGGCCCGGGCCGCGGCCAAAGACGTCCATATCGAGTTCGATATTCAACCCAGAGTATTGACCCTTGAGGAACGGGCCCTGGTCACGCTGACCGTCAAGGGCGCGAACAATCCGCCAGCTCCCAAGTTTCCGCCCCTGGACGGTTTCGAAATTCGCTTCGGCGGCACTCAGCATAGCGTTTCCATCAACAACGGGCGCAAGGAAATCAGCTTTACCCATCGTTATGTGCTGTCTCCCAAAAAAGCCGGAACCTTTAAAATCGGTCCCTTTGCCTACCAGGCTGGTGGCAAAAAAATCGACTTGCCCGCCATTGAACTCAAAGTCATGGGTCAGCAGAAGGTAGGAAAAGATGACGAATCCAAACGCCTGTTCGCCCGGATCACAGCCTCCAAAAAAGCGGTCTACAACCAGGAAGTTTTTGATCTGGTCATTGCGGTCTACTCGCGCGACATCAACCTGGGCCACAACTTCGGCCTGGAAGACATGCCGGAAAAAGGGATTATCACGGAAAAATTCCACGAGACCCATGGCAGTCGCGAAGAAGTTGACGGCCTGATCTACGAAGTAAAACGGTTTCGGACCAAGGCCCGCGCCCTGACCGCCGGCAAATTCACGCTTTCGCCCACGCTGCGCGTCAATGTACGTATTCCACGCCAGCGGCGCCGTCACCGTATCGCCGACCCGTTCGCCGACCCCTTCTCTGACGAATTCTTTTCCTCGTTTTTCGACAATGCCGAGGTGCGCCAGGCTTCGCTGAAAACCCCACCCCTGGAATTGGAGGTGCTGCCCCTGCCTACGGAGGGCCGCCCCCCATCCTTTAACGGCGCCGTGGGACATTTCGATTTCGAGGTCGATCTCAAAAAGAGCGAACCGCTCAGCGTCGGCGACCCGATCGCCATCACGATGACCGTGAGCGGCAACGGCAATATAGATGCGCTCACGGCGCCTGACCTGCCGGAAATGCCCGCGTTCAAGACCTATCCTATCAAAAAAATCAACGAGCAGATCGATGATGTGACCGCTACGGGCCGGCGCGTGTTCGAAACCGTGATCCGCCCCAAAACACCGGATGTCGAAGAAGCGCCGGCTATCATCTTCGCCTATTTCGATCCGGAAAAGAAGAAGTATGCAACCATCGCCCAAGGCCCTTACCCGATCACGGTCCAGGCCGCGTCCAACAGTGTCGTGTTCCCGAGTCCGGGCCCCCACAACCCGTCGCACGAAATCAACGAGGTGGACATCGTTTATCTCAAACCCATGCCGGAGCTGTGGCGCAAGGGCGGTTTGTTGACAGGGTTTGCCGGCACGCCGTTTATAGCGCTGCAGACGCTGCCCGCGCTGGCCATGTTGGCCGTATTCTTGACCATGCGCCGGCGCGAAGCCCTGGCCGGCGATGTAGCCCGTACGCGCCGCATCAAGGCGCCACGCATTGCCCGCGCCTCCCTGCAAAAGGCTGCCGAAGCCTTGCGCGCCAACAAACGCACTGCCTTTTTCGATGCGCTCTGGGAAACCTTGACCGCATATTTCGGCAATCGGCTCAACCTGGCGCCGGGCGAAATCCAGGGCAGCGTCGTGCTGGAGCGTTTTCGCCAGGCCGGCCTGGATGCGCAGGTCGGCGCACGCATCGAACACTTGTTTACACTGTGCGACCAGCATCGCTACAGCGGCCATGCCACGCAAGACTGGTTCGAGGACAAAGAACGCACCGAACGGGAAAACGATCTGCGCCGGATCGG
Source organism: uncultured Verrucomicrobiota bacterium (assembly GCA_964580325.1). Lineage (GTDB taxonomy): Bacteria > Verrucomicrobiota > Kiritimatiellia > CAYTQP01 > CAZOLK01 > CAZOLK01. The sequence continues at coordinate 10,331 of CAZOLK010000024.1, forward strand.
CGCAGTGCTGAAACAATGTGAAAGCATCAAGCTCTGATATGAACGCCATGCAGCCCAGACACGTCTTTATCCGCGCCTTGCTTCTCGCGGCGCTGCCCACGCTCATGATACTGCCGGCAACAGCGGAAAATAAAGCGCTGGACATGAGTAAACCGCAACACATGTTATTCCAGGCCGCCGAGTGCTACAATACCAACCGGTTCGTCGAAGCGACCGCGATCTATGAAACCTTAATCCAACAGGGCTATCGCGACGAAGCTTTATTCTACAACATGGGCAACGCCTGTTTTAAACAGAACAAGATAGCCTGGGCCATCCTGAATTACCGTCGGGCCTGGTACCTGGCGCCGCGCGACCCGGACATTGCGGCCAACCTGAAACTGGCCTTTGACAGCACGCCGGCCGAACCGCCCAAAGCTGTTTCCGCGGCTGTATTGCTGCAAAAACTGAGCGCGCGTGAATGGGCTCTGCTGACTGGACTGAGCTGGTGGCTTGGCGCGGCCGCGATCTGCCTGCACCTGGTTCTGCGCCGCCGCTTTGATTGGCTCTGGAAAACTGCGATCGGCCTGTTTGTCTTGGCTGGGGTGAGCCTGCTCGGGCTGCACCATTGGCACGGTTTCAAGCTCAAACCCGAAGCGGTCGTCATTCAAAACAATATCAAGGCGCTCTATGCGCCACTGGCCGACGCCACCGAGCATTTCAACCTGCCGCCCGGTTCCGTGGTCAGGGTGTTGGACGTTTCGCATAACGGCGCCTGGCTGCACGTGCTGTCTGGCAAGCAAAAGGGCTGGATCCCAAAACAGACCTGCCAATACATACTTACGGACCGGCAACAAACACCGTTCCAATCGTAAAGGATATCCCATGGATTATTTCAAGAACATGGAGTACCAGTTCAAATGGATGTGGTGGATGGGTCTGGTCATATTGATTATCGGCGGCATTGTGGCCTACCACCTCTCGCAGCAACAGGTGAACATGGACGCAAGGCGCGCCTTGCGCATGGTGGTCATGCTGACGGTCCTCGGTTCAGGCCTCAGCTTCATCATTCCCATCTGTGAGTATATCTATCGGCAGTAAGGTGAAGGAGATCCGATTCAAGGGAACCGCAGTTTGAGCACTGCTTTTTCCCACATGCGTTGAAACGCATCCATATCCTTGACCTTCAGAATCTGTTTCAAGCAGTTGTATCCCGTGGAATCCTCGTCCTGGCGTGCGACGAAGAGAGCGTAATATTTGCGCAACAGCTTCTTCTCCTGCAGATAGTAAAGCAAATAACGCGACTGGGCGTAGTTCGTGCCCGGATCCTCGTTGTAAAACTCGTGGTCGGTCGTATCGGTCAAGGTTTTGAACGTGGGCAGGCGACAGGCACGGATCGCCTGCTGCAAACCAGTCAGACGCCAGTTGGTCAACCCCTGGATCTTGCCGTCTTTTTCGTGGCACTGTTCATAGAGCGAACCCATACCCTCGTTGAACCAGGCCGGGCAGTTCGGAAAATTGGCGGCCATAAAGGGATGGACAATCTCATGCACCAGCGTGCCGCCGCCCGTGGCAATGTTCATGACCAGCGCGCGATGCCGGGGAGAACTGTAGCCAAAAGGCGTGTCAGGCTGATCGTGAAACAAGATCCAGGCATTTTTCATGTAACTGGTCTTGTCCTTGAACAGCCAGATATCAATGATATGTTTCGGATCTTGGGCAAAGTAATCTTTCTTAAGCAGGCTGACCGCCCAGCGCACGGTTTTCTTCGCTCGCGTGCGCACCACATCGGCTGTTTCGTCGCCAATCACGATAAAGGGCGGCTCCAGAACAATGGTGAACCCTTTGTGCGGCAGTTTTGCTTTCAGTTGGCGGATATGCTGGGCATAATCCGCGGGGCTGAACCCTTGCATGACGGGCGCCTGGATTTTCGCGGCAGCCATGCGAAAACGGATGAGCAACCATTCCGTCTTTTTATATTTCAGCGGCCAGAGGCTGAAAAAGGTCTTGCGCGACATGGAGCAATAGGCGCCATCTTTGTCGGCGTCCGGTTCATGATACAGGATCACGTCCTTTTTGGCGTCATAGCCGACAATCAACCTGAAGTGCTCCGTGGCTTCCGGACCGTTGGCAGTACGCATGCACACGATCGAGGCAACCCCTTTGAGCAGGTCGGCATGTAGTTGACCAAAGGCCTTTTTCAGCGCTCTAGCGGAACGGCTGGCCGCAAAACGCAGCCAGACCGGACCGGGCAGGAAACCGAGTTTCTCCACGGCACGCTTGAGTTCGGGCGTGGTACAGCCGCGCCCAGCCAGCGGATCGACGCCGGCCACGGAAAATACCTGGTCCTGGTCAATGGTATGGCCCATCTTGCGCAGCACCATTTCAACGCAGGCCTCACCGCAAAAGTCTGGTTTCTGGCTGACATGCGGGACGTTCTTAATCAGCGCGTCTTGATAAACAGCGTCCCCGGCCACGACGCCGAACACATGCCCCAAAAAACACCATAAGGCGACAGCAACGCGACTTCCAACCGGATAACGCATAACAGATATTTTTCTCCTGTATTTTTTCTATGTATGATGCGCCGAATTGGCATGTATTTCAACCTTTTTTGTGAAAAGCGAACGGCAAATCGCTTCTGCGATCTGCTTTTGGTAGTGAGGGTGTCCCCACCCCCCTGCTCCCTCCCCCCCCAACCCCACATCCTACTGCATCCTCTCCTTGCATTCGGCACGTGTTGTGTCTATGATGGCGCGATGCTAGTTCAAGAAAGGAATCAGGTTATGAAAGCAAACATGGTATTGACGATGAGTTTGGTTCTGGCTGCGGGCATGTTCAACCTTGAGCATGTACAGGGTGCGGGCGCTTTATCCGGAGCCGCTATTCACGAAGCACGCGTTCAAGCCAAATCGCTGAACAAGTTATCGGTCGGTTTGGATTTTGACGATATTGACCGCGAAGTGATGCACGATAACGACGATAACGACCTGCGCGAGCGGATCAGCGGCAACACGATCTCGGCTTTTCTCGGCTATGATCTGCAGCCCTGGATGGTCGGTTACGTGATTGCGGGTAAGACGGATGCGGAATTGACCGACGGCTCGATTGATCGCGAAAACCATCTGCACTGGGCCTTGGGATTGGACGCCAACTGGTGGCAATCGCCGATCAAGGGACGCGACCGGATCAAGGCTGTCATCAGCATCGGCTCCATGCTGAAATACGGCCGCTATGAAGCCAACAGCGGCAACGATGACGTCAATTGGCATGAATTCACTTTAGGCGTACCGCTGCAACTCGAACTGTTGGCCAAGGAGACCACTTCGCTGGCCCAGCCATACAGCTTGGTGCTTTTCGCAGGCCCTGTATGGTCGCCGGTTGACGGCGAGCGCGACTTTGGCGATCTCCAATACGATTTTGAATCGTCAGACGATTTCGGTTATTACGGCGGCATGAATATCTATTTCGACTACAGCTTTTCGATCGGCGCCCAGTTCCGCAAATTCAAAGATGCTGGATATGGCGTCAATCTGCGCTATCATTTCTAATTTGCTTTTTTGTTCTTTGCGGTTATCTTATTCACAAAACTAAATTGAAGGTTTGCTATGAATACTTTTTTGGAATTAATGTTGACGTCAAACATCACGATACCCACCTATGAGATCCTTGGCCTGCTAATCCTGGTGACCATCTGCCTGATTATTCGTTCCAATAGCATCGGGCTGCTGGTCTCTTACCTGTTCGCTTTTCGCCTGACCTGGATTTTCTTTGCCGAAAAATGGGGCTATAACGAACTGTGGTTTTGCGTATTCATTGCCCTTGGCATCATCCTGTTCATCTTCACCATTATCCGTATGTGGCAGGAAGCACCGGAATCGGACATTTAGGGTTCACGGGAAAATAACATGACATTTTGTGGAGTCAAGTTGCCCAGCCCGGCAAGGCGCAAAAACGCAGGAATATTGGAATATTTCGAGTTTTTGCAACGAAGCTGGATGGGATAGTTGGCCCTCAAAATGGCATGTTATTTTTCCGTGGGTCTTTAGCGAACTCGATCAGAATCCGCACACTCGGCGAAAACCCATTGCGATCTATTTAAGACGAAGATTCTCTCTCTCTGTCTACTTTTGCCACCACTTCTTCTTCTTCTTCTTCTTTTCAGGCTCAGCCTTCATCAATCGCGGAAACCTGATTTCAACCGCATCGGTATCGTAGATATAATTCTTTTCGAGCGGATTGAACTCATCGCATTCAACCCGGACCTTGAAGCGCTTGTTACGCTCCACTTCCACCGTATCGCCGGCAATCAGTTGGTCATTGACCAGGATCCGGGCGTTTTCTCGAGTCAGGATCTTGATGCGCACCTTGGATGTAGGCAGCGGTTTATACTCGCTCATTTTTGCTTCCAATTGCTGGATCCAGCCTTGCATCTTGTCGCTGGCATAGCGTTTGCCGGCAGCGCCATGCAACTGCTTGATCTCCTCGGCTATCCGTTTGCCTTCTCGGTATTCAGCCACTTCGCTGGGCTCCTGGACCGCACGGCTGATTTTTGCCATGGCCACTTTATAACGGTCCCAGGCCAGCGTTCGGATTCTTTCCTTTAAAGCGTTCTCCAAAGCCTGCACGGTTTCGGCGGAAACGCCCTTCTGTTTCCTCTCCCACAACTCGAACATTCCCACTACCCCGGCGAACTGGTCCACTTGATCGATGCTGTCGATCTTGGCCAGCAATTGCTCCAATTTGCGTTTCGCTTCCGCCTTGTCGGCAGCCGATTGGGCATCGCTGTTTTGCGGTATGGAAGCCACCTCAACCAGTTGTACGGGTGTATCTGGTTGTACGGGTGTATCCGGTTCCACGGGCGGCTTATCTGGTTTCACATCAGGAACTGGTTCCACATCAGGAACTGGTTCCACCGGTTTGTCCGGTTTGTCCGGTTTGACGGGCGCGATGGGTTGCGCGATTTCGATCGGGCGGGAATGCAGCTGCTTCCAAGCTGCCGCAACTTCGCGCACGGCAACATCGTAGTTGTTGCGCGCACGCGCGGTCAAGTTCGGCGCTGCGGTCAACATTTCGGTCAAGAGCGCGCTGATCTCCTCCAGGTTCTCCGCATCTTTGAGCTTGTCCTCCGTCAGACATGCCTTCTTACGACTGGCCAGCGTATTCAAATAAACCACGGTTATCTGGCGTTGTGCGTCGCGTACTGCTTCCAGGCGTTGCTTCGAGGCAATATCGCTCTTGCCTAAGTAGGTTTCCAGCATGGCATTGGCTTGGCGATGCAGCTTTTCCAGCAGAATCAGGTCCTTACGCGTCTCGCCGCTCGATGGAATGCTCTGCTTCAACCGGGCCAGGTCCCTGTTGAACAACAACCCCACAATCTCCGCCTGCATCTCTTCCGCCCGTGCGTCGATTTCCTCAACGCTCAGACCAAGCAACTGCGAGTGCATCGATAACGCTTTCCAGCGGTCTTTCATCAGCGCTGCTTTTGGCAGATCAGTCGACTGAACCGCCGATGTAAACGCGGCATCAATTTTGCGCGGCACTGCTTTGACATGAACCTTCAACAGCCCTTCCAGATCAGCCAGTTCTATATGCGCCGGATATTTGCGACGCCACCCCCTGATCTGCGCCAATGCCTGGCTCAACACAATCAGTTGTTGGCTGTCCGGAACGCTCAATCCATCGGGAAGCTTACGCCACTGCTCGATGAACACGGCAATCTCCTGCTGGTCAGGATCGCTGATTTGATCCGTGGGTTGCTCCGGTGTAATAACGGCACGTTCCAAGGCCGCATAACGGGTTTCCATATCTTTCTTCCTCTCGTGGTAATCCTCGACCGACAGATTCATCAGGTTGCGCCTGTCCTCCAGCATATCCCACAAGGTCAACAACCGTTTAGCTTCGGCCATATCCCGGTTTGCGATCGTATCTTTGAACGCGTTTTTGAATATATCGCCGACTTCCACGCCGCGTAACGTCATTTCGTCCAACAGCTTAACCACACGGCCATAGTCCGGGTAAGCAGCGTTCAACTGGCGCGCATCGCTCAACAACGGCTGCAACGCCGGCAAATAAACACCCAACGAATCGTCGATCTTGCCTGCCATGAACAGGTCTTTGCCCTGCTCCTTCCATTGATGAAAGGCGCGCTCCAATCCGCGGACTTCTCGCACGAGTTTGCTCGGTCGCAACATGAACAGCACAGCCAACACCAGCAACAATCCCGCGGCAATGCCGGCTGCGACCTTCCATGACCAGCGAAACCGAGGCGGCTCCTCCAGGGGTGCTTTCTTGACAAACACACCACCCAGTTTCTGCACCTTTTCCACCCACTCCAGGTCCTTGGGGCTCAACTCCCCGGTCTCTATGGCCTGCTGCGAATCAAAGTCGCTTAACATACACATGGACGTTGTCGGATCGTCCTCATCAGACTGGGGCTTAGACTGTCGTGAGAGCGCTTTGGAAAATGACGTCTCCATTTCGTTTTCGTCCACCCGCACCGTGGCGTCGTCAAGATTGAGGTCCGGAACTTCGTGGACATCCAGCACGTCGGTTGTTTCTTGTTCCGCGATTTGGCGCGCGGCTTCCTGTTCTTTGAACTCCATCATGCATTTTTTCAGGTTTTCGCGTAAAATTGAAAGCGAATGCTGCGGCGCGCCCTGGGATTTGTCGTATTTGACCAACAACATGATGGCCGGCGGTTTCTCGTACGACGCATCCGGATCGAATGAACGCGCATCGTCGCACTCAACCAGGTAGCGTTCCGCAACCCCCTTGTCGCCGGTCATGGCAAACAGATCGTAAAAAAGCACCCGCGGCTCAAACTGGGGCATCAGCCGCGTCATCACTTCTTCGTAGTGCCGGATCATCCGCGACGGTTCCAGCGGCAGCATCTGGTATACCTGCCGATCCAGCAGATGCCGTGTCCGGCACACCGGCCCCTGCGGCGTGCGACCCATGTCCTCGGTGATCTCATGCACCTGCCTGCCGCGCAAATGCCGCTTGCGCCAATGCTCAAGGGCGCGCTGCATGGATTCCGCGTTCTCGTACCGCTCGCCGGGTTTCAGCGCCGTGGCTTTGCGAATGACATGGGTCAACCATGGGTGTTTGGCAAATACCTCCCGTTTGAACTGAACCGTGATTTGACCCTGGGCCCTTTTCATCAGCATCATCATGGCCTGTTCATGATCTTTTGGCAGCCGCGTAAACGCCGCATGCCCGCATAAAGCCTCGTACAGACACAACCCCAGCGCATAGATATCCGAAAGCGGCGACCCGCGCTCATCGCCTTTGCCCGCCAGGATCTCCGGCGCCATATATTGCATGGTCCCCGGTATACTGCCCGTGGTCTTGGTCCCGGCCAGGTCCTTGGCAATGCCCAGATCGATGATCTTCGACGGCATCGTTGCAATCGAAGGCGCATATAAATTCTGCGGCTTGATGTCGCGATGCACGATATCATTGTCGTGCAACACTTTCATACCACGTAAAAAATTGATGAAATGGCGCACTACCTCGTCCGGGTCCATCCCATCCTTGTCATAGCTGCTCTTCAACCGCTGGCTCAACGACCAGCCAGGCATGCCCGACAAATACTCCATAACCATAAAGTACATATTTTTGGTCAACGGATTGTCGGATTGAAAGAAATCGATAAATTCCAATATATTGGGATGCACACTTTTCTGCAGCACCTTGGCCTCGCGCCGGAACCGTTCGACCGCCGATTCGTCCATCAACTGCTTGACCGCGTAGATCCGACCGTCGCTCAGCCGCCGCGCTTTATACACTTCGCCAAAACCGCCCTGCCCCACAAAATTGATCAGCTCATAGCCCGCGTCCCGCCGAACCACCCGCAACTTAATCTTGGCGTAATCGATCAGCATATCCGCGTAATTCCTGAAACGGTACCGCTTTTTCAGTGATAGCGCTTTGCTGAGGAACGTGGAGCCATGATCCAGAATGCTGAAGGCGGTCTTAGGAAACAACAGGTTGGGCAAATCCGTGCCACGCCAGGTAGCCACGAAATCGGCCACGCTGTTGATCTTCTTGCCTTCAAACGGTTTAGACCCACTGAGCGCCTGGTACATGCAAACGCCAAGGCTGAATATGTCGGATATCTTATCGCCGCCGAATCCCTCTTCGGTGGTATATTCAGGCGCCATATAAGTGAGTTGTTCGCGACGAATCGCGTCATCGCCTTCGTGCAGCGGGCAGGCAGGTTCCCAATCTGTCAATTTTGTGGCGCCGCCTTCAGTGATCAGAATGGAAGACGGCATCAGCCGGCGATGCGCCAGTTCATGTTGATCCAGGTATTGCAAACCCTCCAGGCATCCGCGAAAAATGGGATTGACCACATTCCAGGTAAAACCGATCGATTGTTCGTCCAGCATTTCGGCCAGGGTTTTACCCTGCACCAGTTCTTCCACCAGGCAAAAACAGGTTCCAACGCCCTCGACATCTTGAGTGAAAAAATCGCGGCATTCCACCAGGTTGGCATGCCGCAGTGTCTTCAAAGCTTCGGCATAAGCCATCCAGCTCTGGAGCAGCGCTGGATCGGAACAAGGGTAGATCTTCAACGTAACGACATCGCCGCAAGGAACATGTAAATTGCTCTCAACCTCGCATTGCGCCTTATAAACCGTCCTGAGCGCATCCTCGCCAAGTTTTTCCAGGATCCTATACTCGCCAAACAAACCATCACTCGCCTCGCTCATAAGAACGCCGCTCCCATAATAGATTACTATAAATTCCCATACATAATGAAATAACCGACTTATGGCCAAGAGGCAAGTTAGAATCTGGTTGAACCTGGAAGCAGGGGCGTTACGTCCCTAAACTTTCCAAAAGCAAAACAGAAGCAAAAACACCCACCCGGCAACCGTTCCATTTCAAATGCACTGAACTTTGGATCGGCCTCCAGGTGTTCGCGCCGCAACCCGCAATCATCCATTGTCGGGTTTGAGCGCGGCGATACGCTCCATGACGATTCGACCGATTTCGTCGTGGCGGTCGCGCGATTTGCCGCCGGACGGGAATTCCTCGGGTGCAATGGGTTTGCCGTAGGTTACGCTGATTTTAGCGCGACGCAGCCATTTGGCGCCTTTGGGCCACACGTTGAACGTTCCCTCGATGTAGACCGGCACCACGGGAACACGCGCTTTGCCGATTAGAAAGGCCACGCCGCCCTTGGGTTCGTGCAGTTCGCCATCCGGCGTGCGCGTGCCTTCCGGAAAAAGCGCCACGGCCTTACCTTCCTTGATCAGGTTCAACGCTTTGCGCAAAGCCGCGATATCGCCTTTGTCGCGCGACAACGGCAACGTGTGCAGGCTAAGCAGGATGCTGGTCCAAATTTTGCCTTTGTACAGGGTGTCGCGGGCCAGAAATCGGATCGGGCGATATTTGTAGGATGCGCCCATAATGGGTGGATCCAGGAAACTGGCGTGGTTGGGAACCACGATGCAGCCGCCTTCGCGCAGCATGTTTTCCTGGCCATGGACTTTGAATCCGCAAAAGATACGGGTCAGCCAATACGTAGCGCTGCGCACGAATTTGTAAGACCACGACATGCGGTCGTCTGTCTTCTCATCCTGCTTTGGCGCGACACCCTTGTCAGCGGATTCCGCTGGTTGGTCAATGCCTTCCGGTGCCGTTTCACTCATGATCGTTGCTCCTTGTTGCGAATATCCTCTAAAATCAGTTCCACCACCTGTTCCAGGTTCATGCTGGTTGAATCGATCACCTTGGCACCCAGCGGGATCTGGAGCGGATTGACCTTGCGCGTGCTGTCGATCGCGTCGCGCCGGCGCAGCGATGACATGACCTGGTCGACGCCTTCGGCGTCCTGGCGCTCGCGCAGCTCCCCGTAGCGCCGCTTGGCCCGTTCCTCGGCCGACGCATCCAGGTAGTATTTGAATTCCGACTCGGGAAAAACCACCGAACCGATGTCGCGGCCTTCCATGACCAGGTTGCCGAAGCGGGTCATTTCACGCAAACGGGCGACGATAAAAACGCGCACTTGACCGATCGCAGCCAGGGTGGACACGTTTTCGCGCACCGGCTCGGAACGCAGTTGATCGCCCGGATGCTCGCCGTCTATGGTGAACTTGACGGCATTGCCTTCGAGGAAGAACGCGAGGTCGACATGGTCCAGCAGGTAGGAGATTTCACGCAGGTCGTCCGTGGCAATGCCCTCGCGCAGCACTTTCCAGGTGATGCCGCGATATAGGGACCCGGAGTCGACATAGACAAAGCCGAGCCGCTCGGCGACCGCGCACGACACAGTCGACTTGCCCGAGGCGGAAGGACCGTCCACTGTGATTAAAAAACAGGGTTCAGCTTGCAACGCTCTTTCCCCCAATGCGCGCGTAATCGTCCCAGAATAAAGGATAGGAGGTGCGAATGCAGGCAATGTCGCCGATGCTGACCGGGCTATAGCCATGCAGGGCCAGCACGGCCATGGCCATGGCAATGCGGTGATCGCCGTGGCTGTCGATCGACGCCAGCGTTTTCACCTCAGCGCCGCCATGGACAATCATACCATCCGGCTTTTCGTCCACGTCGATGTTCAGCGCCCGCAGGTTGGTGCAGGTGACCGCGATCCGATCGGATTCCTTAACGCGTAATTCAGCCGCTTCGCTAATGGTCGTATCGCCCGCGGCCAGTGCGCCGAGTACAGCCACCAGCGGAATCTCGTCGATCAGGTTCGGCACTTCGTCGCCGGCCACGCTGGTTCCCTGCAACGCGGCGCCGCGAACCCGAATCGTGCCGGTCGGTTCCATCCAGGCCGGATCGCGATCCAGCTCGATCTCGATATTGGCGCCCATCCGTTCCAGTACGTTGAGCAGGGCTGTGCGCCGCGGATTCAAGCCGACATTGCGGACAACAACCTCGTCGCCAGGTCGTGCGGCAGCAGCGACCAGCCAGAAGGCAGCGGACGAGAAATCGCCAGGCACCGCCCAATCGCGCGCTTCTAAAGTGGGTCCCTGCGCGACAAACCCGGTCAGGCGAATCTCGAGGCCGTTGATCTGCAGCGGTATATGCATGGCCTGAAACAGCCGCTCGGTATGGTCGCGGCAGGGCCGGGGCTCGCGCACTACGGTTTCGCCATCGGCATACAGGCCGGCAAGCAGGATCGCGGACTTGACCTGGGCCGAAGCCATGGGCATATCATATTCGATGCCGTGCAGATTCCCACCGTGCACCAGGATGGGCGGGCGTTCGTCAGCGCCTTTGAGCGTGATGCCGGCGCCCATCAGCGTCAGCGGTTTGGCAATGCGGCCCATGGGCCGCGAACAAAGCGATGCGTCACCGGTCAACTCGGTCTGGATCGGATGACCGGCCACAAACCCGGTGACCAGACGCATGCCCGTGCCCGAGTTGCCCATGTCGAGCGGCATTGCGGGCTGGCGCAATCCGTCAGGTATGCCGATAACAACCAATTCACCGCTCGGTTCATCCGTAACCTCAGCGCCCAGCGCACGTATGGCGCCCAGCGTATGCAGGCAGTCCTCGCTGCGCAAAAAGCCGCGGATCCGCGATGAACCCCGGGCCAGGGTAGACAACATGGCCACCCGATGCGACAGGCTTTTATCGCCCGGAACTGTTATCTCGCCGCTGATTCGCGTGACCGGCAGTACTTCGGCATTTTCAATCTTGCTCATCTGGAAATCCTCTTCTGATCGTTACAGGAGAAATACGGACAGACACGGACCGACAACTGGCATTCTTATGTCATGCCTCATAGCTTGCGTCCCACGGCTTTGGCTACCGCGGCAGCGGATTGCATCAAGGCTTTGAACTGGTCGGGCAGCAGGGCCTGGGGGCCATCGGAAAAGGCCTTTTCCGGGTGCTCGTGCAGTTCCACCACAATGGCGTCCGCGCCGGCGGCTATGGCAGCGGCGGTCATGGGCGCGATCAGGTCGCGCTTGCCTGTTCCGTGGCTCGGATCCACGACCACCGGCAGGTGGCTTTCGCGATGGATCACGGGCACGGCGCTGATGTCCAGCGTATTGCGGGTGGCCCGTTCAAACGTGCGGATACCGCGCTCGCAGAGCAGCACCTTTTCGTTGCCCTGGCTCAATACGTATTCGGCGCTCATCAGCAGTTCCTCGATGGTGCTGGACATGCCACGCTTGATCATCACCGGCTTGCGGCAGCGACCGATCGCCTTGAGCAGGTTGAAGTTCTGCATGTTGCGCGCACCGACCTGCAGGATATCCGCCTTTTCCGCCACAAGCTCCACGTCGCGCGTGTCCATCACTTCAGTGATGATCGGAATGCCCACCTCGTCACGCGCTTCGGCCAGGAAGCGCAATCCCTGGACGCCCATGCCCTGGAACGAATAGGGCGACGTGCGCGGTTTAAAGGCGCCCGCGCGCAGCACCGATGCACCGGCTTCCTTAGCCACGCACGCCAATGCAATGAGCATTTCGCAGCTCTCGATCGAACAGGGGCCAGCCATCATCACAATCTCTTCGCCGCCAAAAACAACCGGTTTTTCTCCGGGTTTTACCGGGGGAATCGTGATCAGGCTGCGTTCCGGTTTATAATCGGAGCTGGCCAGCTTATAGGGCTTGACCACGTTCATCACACGCTGAACACCGACAAACGCTTCCAGCGGCTTATCGCGCAAAAGCGACTCGTCGCCTATGGCGCCGATCACGGTCTGTTCTTCGCCGCGACTGACATTGGTTCGCAGCCCCCAGGCGTGGATGCTTTCCACGATCTCGTTGACTTGTTCCAGCGTGATGTTGGGTTTGCATACAATAATCATGATGCGCTCCTTTCGAATTGTACCTCTTTGAGGGCTTGAATGAAAAAGGCGTTATCCGCTTCGTTGCTCACGGTGACGCGGATATGATCAGGCAGGCCATAGGGTTTCATGGACCGCACAATCACTTTTTTGCGCTGCAGCGCCTGGAACACGGCCACGCCGTCGCCCACGTCGACCAGCATGAAATTGGCGAATGACGGCACACTGGCCAGCCCCATTTCCGCAAAAGCGCGACCAAGCCAGGCCACACCCTCGCGCACCATGCGGCGACCCGCAGCGACATGCTCGATGTCGTCCAATGCGGCCAGGGCGGCAGTCTGGGCCATGGCATTGGCATTGAACGGCTGACGCACGCGGTTGAGCAGGTCTATGCCGTCCGGGGTGGATACGGCATAGCCGATGCGCAGGCCGGCCAGCCCATAAGTCTTGGAAAAGGTGCGCAACACAAACACGTTGCGGCCCTGATGCACGTATTTCAGCGTATCCGGCGCCAGATTTTCGGGCAGCAGCTCGACATAGGCCTCGTCAAATACGACGATCACGTGCTCGGGCACGGCGTCCATGAACCGTTCGACAGCGTCCGGTTCCACACGGGTGCCGGTGGGATTGTTGGGATTGGCCACGTAGACCAGGCGCGTGTCGGGCGTGATCGCGCGGGCCATGGCGTCCAGATCATGGGTGAAATCGCGCATGGGCGTCATCACGGTTTCGGCCTGGAACGCGGCTGCGACCAGCTTGTAAATAATGAAGGCGCACTGGCTCATCACAATGTTGGCGCCGGGCCGCAGAAACACGTGGCTGAGCAGCATGATCAGTTCGTTGCTGCCGTTGCCAAGGATCACCTGGTCCATAGTGACGCCCAGGTGTCCGGCCAGGGCACGGCGCAGATAAAAAGCGCCGCCGTCAGGATAGAAGTGCATCTTGGCTGCGGCCTCGCGCATGGCGGCGATAGCGTGCGGCGAAGGGCCCAGCGTATTCTCGTTGGAGGCCAGCTTCAAGATGTCGACAGCGCTATCAAACCCCAACTCGCGAGCCACTTCCTCGATGGGTTTGCCCGGTTCGTAGCGAATGAGCGATTCAATCCAGGTATTGGCCAGGCTTTTCATGGTCAGGAATCCTTTCCGCGCGGGTAAGAGCCCAGCACCTTCATCACAGCGCAACGCTCTTCCATATCCTTGAGCGCTTTGCGAATATACTCGTCGTCGATGTGACCTTCGAAATCGACAATGAAAAAATATTCCCAGGCCTTGATTTTGCTGGGGCGCGATTCGATTTTGGTCATATTGATGTTGAACAACTTGAACGGCGCCAGTACATCGTAAAGGCCGCCGACCCGGTCCTTGAACGAGAACAGAATCGAGGTTTTGTCGCTGTTGGTGCGACCGGCATAGTGCTTGGCCACGATCAGGAAGCGGGTGGTGTTGCCGCACAGGTCCTGGATATCGGGATTGAGGATGTCCAGGCCGTAGAGTTCGGCGGCCAGCTTGGATGCCAGCGCGCCGGCACCGTCTTCATGACCCGCTATTTCCGCGGCGCGTGCCGTGCTGGAAACCGCGACCAGGTCAACGCCGGACAGATTCTCGTGCAGCCAGCGCCGACATTGGCCGAACACGCTGGGGTTGCTGTAGACCTTGGTCAATTGTTCACGAGGCTGGTTGGACATCAGGTTGTGCGAAATATCGAGATAAATTTCAGCGCAAATCTTCAACCGCGTCTCGAAGAATTCGTCCAGCGTATGGGTCACGGCGCCTTCGGTCGAGTTTTCGATGGGCACGACACCGTAATCTGTGTTGCCGTTCTCCACGGACATGAACACATCCTTGATGGTCTCGCAGGCATGGTATTCGACGGAGACGCCGAATTTGGAACGGGCAGCCTGATGGGTGAAAGTAGCCGGCGGACCCAGGTAGGCGATGCAGGTTTTGCGCTCCATGGCCAGGGCGACCGACATGATTTCGCGGTAGATCCCCTGCATGGCCTTATCGCTCATGGGTCCCTTGTTGAGTGCGGCCACACGATCGAGCACCGCCTTTTCGCGTGCCGGGGCATAGATGTTTGAGCCCTGCTCGTTTTTAAGGCGTCCTATATCGAGCACCACCTGGGTACGCTCGTTGAGAAGCGTTACGAGCTTCTCGTCAAGTTCGTCAATCTTCTGTCTCAGTTCCTCAAGTGTCATGGTTTCCTTGGTGTCCTTCCGCTTCGGGTTGTCGAGGCTGGTCAGCTTTTTTGCCAGCCTCTTCGGTTGCTTTCTTAAATTTTCCCAGTTCGTCGCGACTGGGCAAATCGCCGAGATCCTTGAGCCCGAAATGCTCCAGGAATTTCTGCGTAGTGCCGAACAGCCAGGGCCGCCCGGGCAGGTCGCTGCGACCGACGATCTTGATCAATTGAAGTTCGAGCAGGTTGCGCACCACCTGGTCCACGGCCACGCCACGCACCAGTTCAATATCGCTGCGCGTGCAGGGCTGACGATAGGCGATCACAGCCAGGGTTTCCAGCGCCGGCGTTGACAGCCGGCTGGGTTTGCTCTTTTCCAGCAT
>CAZOLK010000024.1:25631-38362 GCA_964580325.1 uncultured Verrucomicrobiota bacterium
CCAGCATCTGACGCAACCAGGGGCCGCAGCACGTATCGTTTTCAAGCCGGTACCCGCCGGCCACTTCGGCTAGGTACATCCCGAGCTTCTGCTCGCGCAACACACGATCGAAATCGGCAATGGTTTCGCTCAATTGCTCTTTGGTCACTCCAGCGAAATCGGCTGTCATGCCGCCATACTGCTCCGCTGTCTTTTCCAGGATCTTTTTGATCTGGTCAATGGAAAGTGGATGCCTGGCGGCATAGAGCAGGGCGCCGACAATCTGCCGTACCTCAGGCAAAATTTCCACGGTCTCAGACATCCTCAATCCTCATAATGACGATTTCACCAAACTGCGCTTCCTGCTTGGCCTGGATCTGGTTCAGCTTGATCAATTCCAGCACGGCCAGGAAAGTGCAGATCATTTCGTTGCGCAAGTGCATGCCGGAGAAGAGCTTGGTCAGCGAAATGCGTTCGCGCTTTTTCAACTCGTTCACCAGGCTGTCGACTTTCTCGGCCACAGTATACTCATGGGCGAAAATCTCGCGCAGCTCTTCCTTTTTGACCCGCGAGAGCGCCTCGTTGAAAGCCGCGATCAAATCGAAGATGCCCACGTCGCGCAGAACCGCGTCCGGATCGGGTCCGAAGGTCACGCCTTCCTCTTCACGCGGAAACACGTCCTCGCGATCCACTTCCAGATGGTGCAGGTGATGGGCGGCGTCCTTGAACTTTTTATACTCCACCAGTTGCTTGACCAAATCCCAGCGCGGGTCATCCTCTTCCTGCTCATCCTCTTCATCGCCGCGCACCTCTACGGGCAGGAGCATGCGGCTCTTGATCATCAGCAGGGTCGACGCCATGACCAGGAACTCGCCGGCAATATTCAAGTCGAGCAGGCACATCATGTCCAAATACTGCATATACTGGGTCGTGATGGTCTCGATGGGAATGTCGTAAATATCGATCTCTTCACGCTTGATCAGGTACAACAGCAGATCGAGCGGACCCTCGAACACATCCAGCTTTACCTTGTATTCGTCCTGTTTATCCGAACTCATGTCAAACCGACTGCCTTGCGCGCCTTGTCCAGCGTGTCCCGTGCCAGCGCACGCGCCTTGTTCGCGCCTTTTTGCAGAATCGACTCGACCAGCTCGGGCTGCTGCTCCAATTGCTCGCGCTTCTCGCGATAAGACTTGAAATAGTCCATCAACCGCGTCAGCAACTCTTTCTTGACCGTGCCATACCCCAGGCCGCCGGCTGCATAGCGCTCGCGCATTTCCCGCTGCTCATCTTCACTGGAAAACAGCTTGAACAGGGCGAACACATTGCAGGTTTCCGAATCCTTGGGATCCTCGAGCGACTTGCTGTCGGTCACGATGCGCATAACCCGCGTTTTGATCTCTTTGGGTTTGTCGAACATGCCAATGGTGTTGTCATAGGACTTGGACATCTTCTGCCCGTCCATGCCGGGTACGACCGCCACGGATTCGCGGATCGAGACATCCGGAATGGTAAACACCTCGCCGAATTTGTTGTTGAATTTGATGGCCAAATCGCGGGTGACTTCGACATGCTGTTTCTGGTCCCTGCCCACGGGCACCAGGGTGGACTGCACGGCCAGAATATCGGCGGCCATCAGTACGGGATAGGCGAACAGCGCGTGGCTGGCGGCAATGCCCCTGGCAGTTTTGTCTTTATAGGAATGGCAGCGCTCCAGCAACCCCATAGGCGTCACCGTGGAGAGCAGCCAGCTCAATTCGGTCACTTCCGGCACATCGCTCTGGCGGTAAAAAGCGGTCCGTTCCGGATCCAGGCCGCAGGCCAGAAAATCCAGGGCCACCTCGCGTGAGACGGCGCGCAGCTTGTCCGGATCATCAACCGTGGTCAATGCGTGATAATCGGCGATGAACAAATAGGCCTCGCCCTTTTCCTGCAGTTCGATCGCGGGCCGCATCATGCCGAAATAGTTGCCGATGTGCAACTTACCCGATGGTTGTATTCCCGATAAAATTCTCATTATACTTCACATACCTTACGTAAATAGCGTTCCAGCCGATTATGGATAATCCTGATACAGATACTGATCGCGGACCCAAACCGCAAGTGTTTTCTTGTATTTTAGCAAACTACCGTCATCTCCGAGTTCCGAAGCAGCCTAAATAGCCGCGAGTTCGCCGATCCGGATCCCGGACGGTCGCGGATGCCGGTCGGGCTGGTGCTGTCCATTTTGCGGATGGGTCAGGACGCTGCGTGGCTGGGCAACAAAACGGAGCGAATTTTCCTGAACAAAAACAGCGGGCCGCTGCATCAACACACACTGACCGAACGCATCACTACGGCGGCAGTTGGGCCTGAACATCCCGATCACGACTCACACGTTCCAGCGCTCGTGCATATCGGAGATGCTCAAGAGCAACGCTAATCTAATCTGTAACAACACGTCAAGCAACTGTTGGGACACAAGAGCTTTGAAACGCTCAAAAATTACGCCAAGCTGGACATTACGAACCATGAGCTTGCTTTTCACCACCACTGGTGTGGAGATCGACGAGGAGCTGCTCAACCGCTGCCTGGTCCTGACCGTGAACGAGAGCCGGGAGGGGCAAAAAGCCGACCGGGAGCATCCTGAAACCAGCAGGGAGGGGAGCCCCCAGGGAGGCCCCGGGGAGCATGACCCTGACACCGTTTTCAGCCAATAAACACGAGACTGAAACCGAAATCGCGACCAAAATCGACGAAAACGGGCAACCGGGCCTGTCGCACGGAAGCGAGCAAACCGCCTGATCGTACTCAAAGGAGATGTACCCATGCCCAAACGCGGAACCAGGAAAGAGCGTCAGCCTCAGGGCGATCCCGACGACCCGCGCGGTTTCGAGCGCGATTTCCTGGAATGGATGAACAGTTGCGCCAGGTACGAAAACGAGAAGGTCGGTATTTGTTGCGATCAAACCTATGTGATCATAAGCCGTCTAATTTGTGGCAGCATTACTTGTTGCTAACCGAAATAGAGCAGGCGTTTAACGACATGAAGCAAGACTTGGAAATTCGTCCTATTTTTGTTGGTTTGCAACGCGTTACATCAAGATCATGGCCCAGTTGCGAAAGACGGGCTAACGTCTAAAATCATGATTTTTCGCGTTACACTAAAAAATCATGCATTTTCTTGTTCGGTCTTTGGTTTTTCGACCTTTTGTTTCAGGTCATCGGTGAGTAGAGCCCAGAGGTTCGGATGGGCTTCGACAAGACGGGCAATGTCCGCAAGATCTTTGATGCGTTTGCTTTGTCTCCGCGCTGAGTCAGACCATGCCATTATCTTGCCTTGAAGGGTATCTTCTAAAGCAGCCACTCGCAGAAGGATGCCGTGCACATCTGCGGGCACTGCCCGGGAAGGGAAGTCCCTGTAAGCATCCTCAGTGCTAAGTTGCACGCTTACGGCAGAGGTACCTTTGAAATTGACTGACCATTCAAATTTCTCTGCCTTAAATCCGATTTTCTCCATAACGGCAATGGTCAGGTCTACTGCTTCGAACGCAACGACAAGATCCACATCTTGTGTGACCATAGGGTGCTCTGCCCAGTGGTTTACCGCAACTCCACCAATTGCGCACCATGAAATATCGGCTTTCTCCAAAGCGGCAACGAGTTTCATCACGTCGTCGGTGCCGCCCGAAGTCTGCCAGTCATAAAATTCTTTAGCTGTCATTTCAGAAATCTACCAAACTGGTGATTGATTCTCTACCTATTTTTCATTGACCGAACGCCGTGAATCAGACTTTGGCTTGCTAGCGACAATAGTCTGCATTCATCTTGTTGAAACTCTCCTTGTCAGTCAAAGTAGAATGTGTAGGTCTTCCTGGAAACCAAACCACCTGGTCCAAATGATACAATTCTGAAATGGGTTCTTGAATTTCGAGTACGAATAGTTCGGTGCCCACTCGGTCCCGTCCATCAGCGAAATGAATGCCGCCGCGAGAGGGTTTATCCTGTAGCGAATGCTATTGAAAACGACGGGGGCAACGACTGCTCCAAGTAGAGCAACTACGAAAGCGATGACGATTGATTTCTTCATTTCTTGTTCCAATGTTAAGCTCCAAGCATAGCACGTTGTATTTGCCTAAGTCAATCCTATTCGCACGGAAAAATTTCATCTATCTCATTATCTTCCAACGTAAAAATCACCCTATTCCGAGAAGCCGGCGGCTTCTCGGAATAGGGTGCACGCGACTGTTATGTGCCGGGCCTGGCCCGGTTGCTTGCCGGTGCGCTTTGCGAGCGTACCAAATCGGTGAACGATGTCGATCGTCGATCATTTATTTGTTGCGTACCAAAGAGTTAGTCCGGTCTCAAGCTAGATGGCGGCTAAGAGTAGTTTAAGGCAGAGTCCCTTCGGGGGTGAAGGAAGCCGGCGGCAAATATGTGGGCCGATCGCACAGAGTAGAGACGGTGTCGTACTGACTGCCCGTCGGCAGATACAGGCGCGATGCACAGGGACGACTTCTGACGAGTCATTGGATGTCCACCGCAGTATTCGTGCCACTAGCGGGAAGAGCAAAGCTGAGGTTGCTCCACGAGAAGTCGAGCAGGCTCTCTTTGGTCTGCACTTGTTCGCGACAAAGCTTGGGACAAAGAAGAAATCACCCGGAAAACCCTGAAGTGCCTAATAATCGTTCGCCGAGTGTTCTTGGTTAGAAGCTGACGCCCCTCGTGAACGGTTACGAATGCCTTTATATTTATGCGCGTCCATTTGCGTTCATTCGCGGTTCCCCTCAAGAATGGACCTGGTTTGTTGGAAGTTGAACCTGTGGCCCACTTTTAAATGTTCGGGCTGGTTTGTCCGGTACCGTAAAGTCATTGCCAGCCAGGGCGATGATCTGGCTTTTTGACAGACTCTGAGGGATTGTGAAGATAGGCTATAATGCGATATAGACGCCTTTGCCGGCAAAGCGTTCCAGGTCCTGCAAGAGTTTGCTGCGGCCTTGGTCCATGCCTTCGTCCTGTTGTTGGGACGATGGTTTGTACTTGTTACGTTTGGCGCCACCCTGTTGTTGGGCCGACTCCTGGCGGCAGGTGATGTGATATCCGCCCACCACTTTGATGGCTGTGGCTTTGAAACGCAGCATGGACCCTTTTTCCTGTTTCTGATATTCCAACATCTTAGCCTGGCCTGGCATGGGTTGCCGGATTTCCGGGTCAGGTTTTGGACGAGGATGGGTCAGGATGAAGCTGCGCGGGATGTAATACCCCATATTCATGAACAACCTTGTCATTTCAAGCTCTGTCAAGCGGAGCTTGACCTGTGGTCTGCCAGGTCCTGACGGCATGGGTAACATGACGTTTTCCTTTTACGGCGCCTGGACGGTCAGCCGGAGATAAAGCGGGAATGGCGAATTGGTGACGCATAGCTTCAACACGTCATCGTTACCTGGCTTCATCACAGACAAGACCCATGGCACCGGCAGAGCCAGATTGGTGCTGGAATACAACCGGTAATTGCGTGAATTGGTGCTGGGATCGACGAGGACACAGGTTATATCCTGGGCCATGGCATTGCTGGCTGCGACTTGGGTGATCCTCAGATAGGATGCATCATTGGTCGGATCAGTCAGCGCAATCCATTCTTCCCAAGTATAGTAGGAATCGCCATCGTTATCGTTGGTGACTGCGGCCTGGAAGTTGTTTGTAAAGTACCGGCTCAACCACCATTCCGGCACAGGCACAGGTCCATTGGTAATCACCAGGATGTTATACAGGGCCCTGATGAAACGGGCGCGATCCAAGTTCAGGGTCAAGGGATTGGAGGAGACCGCACTCAAAGGCACATCACCAGTCCAGGAAAGGAAGGTATAGCTGGTTGGAGCGATGTTGGTGACCGTAACCTGTGATCCCAGAGCATACCAGCCATTCGTGGCACCCTGCATGTCGGCCGTGGGTTTGGCTTCGAAACGGACGTTGGTGGTCCAGAGCCAGGTCAGCACGGCATTGGACTGGACAATGGTCAGGTTGGTCGAGGTTCCGAGCCCGCTGTTGACGTTGAAACCGGCGCTGGTCCAGGCATTGCAGACATATTGGGTCGTGCCGCCCATGTTGGTGACAAACGGTTGGGTCATCTGGGCGGTGATCATGGAATAGCCCGGAAAGATGTGGTAGCCGACAGCCGGTTGCGGGGTATCATAGGGTGAAACCACCTGCAACTGGAACCACGGTGTGGGCAGCACTGCTTTCCAGGAAGTGCCGAAGCGGATTTCGTCTAACTGGACATAGGCCTGGGGAACGGATCCACGACCGGGTGATGGATTTTCCTGGGGTTGCCAGTCCGCGTTGGAATCGGTATCGCGATCAGATGGGAAGCGCTCGAGGCTTTCGCCGGCCAGCGCATTGGTTACCGAGGGATCGAGGATGTTGGTCGCCAAGAGGTAGGACATACCGTCGACCATGTTGCTGGCGCCATCCATCAATACAACGCCATCGCTGAATTCGTTCAATCCGTTGCCGATTTCGCCGCGGGTCAGGTAGGAGATGGACGCATTGGTGAGGACGAAGTTGACGTGGAAGTCATTGTTGGCGGCAATGATGTGATGCCAGTTGGGTCGGATCAGGCCGCTTAGTCTTTCATTATCCGTTCCTCCGGCAATCACGTCGGTAAGCAGGTAGTTGGTCAGGGCTATCGGGTTTGGTGTGGGATTGTATAGTTCGATCCATTCATAGACGTCGTCAGGAACGTTCTGAGGCGAGTCGTAATAGACTTCCGTAATCAGCAGGTTGGTCAACGTCGAATACATGGTATGTTCCCAGTATAGCGTATCTGGATTGTTGGTGATGCTGGCGGCCACGTTGAGCTGAGCTTCGGCTAGTTCCAGAGCGTGGTTGGTGGGATTGACAAATACGCAGATATTGGTGAATTCGCCGACCTGGTCGCTTTCCAGTTTGCACACCAACAAGTAAGATATCCCTGTTTGAGCCGTATAGGGTACAGACAGGTTGCCGGATGGTCCCTGGGCGTAAATTTCATAGGTGTTGGTTTGCGACGAGAGCGTCACGCCACCCAGCAGTGTATCGAGCGGATTGAACTGGATCGCATCGACATAAGCGTTTTCAGGGTTTTGATTTACTCTATTTACCTGTATGATCAGTTGCGCTGAATCGGCAACCGGTGGTATGGCGGCTGAGAGGGGGAACCATCTGCTTTCCGGCAATTCGTCAAGGTCGGATACGTCGAGTAGCATGATGTTTGGTGCATTGGTCAGTCTCAGGAAGATGGTAATCTGGTCATCGGCTTCGTAGTTGTCACTCCTGATATAGAGCTGCATCGAAAAACCGACCCAGCCATAGCTGCTGCAGTCAACGCTGTCAAAGGTGATGGTATGATTGTTTTGACCATGAAGGCGCAGGGATTTACTGCCGGAAAAGGCGACCCAATTGTCAACTTCGCTCCCGATCCCGGATCCTGCCATGGAAAAGCCTATTTCACCGCCTGACCCGTCATGGTTTGTCGCATGTAGTGCCGGGACTTCAAAACCGGTTGAAGCGATGTTGGTCTGTGATATGCCAAAGCCGAGTGTGTAATGATTGGACGACATACGCGGGGACTGCTCGAAACGGACCAGGCAGCTCATGTAGTGGTTGCTGGCCGTCGTGAGTGGTGTATCGAGCAGGCGATAGATCACGCCAGGGTCTTCGCCGCTTTGCGCTGCCCGATTGCCTCCCTGGATTCTGATCGCTGTGCTCGGCGCCTGGTAATTGTACATCAGTTGAGTGGATGGGATGATGACATCGCCGAACCGGCCGACCAGGTCCTGGGACCAGGCGCCTGTGAATCCGTTGGTGGTTGTGCCGTTTCCATTGAGGGGACCCGGCGTATAGGTAAAAGGTTCGATGTTCATTGAATCCAAAACAAGATTGGTCTGGTAGAATGCCTTGATCAGGAAGGCCGCGTTGTTAGTGACCGTGACAGGATTGTTGGTCTGGGTCCCAGTGACCAGGCTGTTGGTCCAGTAGTCAAAGGCATAACCCGTGTTTGCTTGAGCGGTGACCATGATGCTGGTGCCCGCGGGATACCAGCCGTCCGACCGGTTGACCACGCCAAAAACGTCGCTCTCGAAATCGATGTAATAATTTGTGGTCCACAACCAGGTCAATACTGTGTCATTGGTCAATGACATGGAAAAGTTGGTGGTTGAACCGGTCATTGGATCATTGTCCATGCTCCATCCGGTACAGACATATTGCGTAGTTCCCGCAACGACCGGCGATCCGGCAAGGCTTGGGGTAAAGGCTGTATTGTATTCAGCCGTGGTTACGCCGCTGGGCGAGGGCGTGCCGTAAAAGCTATTTACGGTCAAGGTATGGGTTTCGCCGTCGAACTGGGCCATGACGCTCTTGGCGCGATCCATGGTGATATTTAAGGTCAGGTTCGATTCCTGGCCAGACGATACATCGCCGGTCCAGTGGGTGAAGACAAAGTGCGGATTTGCGACGGCGTTGACCGTGATGTTGGTGCCCAGCGCATAGAACCCGCTGCCGTTACCGGTGGTGCTGCCGCCGGTGTCTGAGGTTACTGTAAATTGCACGTTGGT
Organism: uncultured Verrucomicrobiota bacterium; assembly: GCA_964580325.1. Classification (GTDB taxonomy): domain Bacteria; phylum Verrucomicrobiota; class Kiritimatiellia; order CAYTQP01; family CAZOLK01; genus CAZOLK01. The sequence goes on from CAZOLK010000024.1 coordinate 34,184, forward strand.
GGTCCATAGCCAGTTAATTGACGAGGCGGTCAATATGGCGAAGGGTCCTGTGTTGGTCGTGCTGCCGCTGGCAGGCGCGTTGCCTGTGCCGGTCCAGCCCCGGCAAACGTACTGGGTGGCACCGACGGTCAATGGCGACGGACCGACCGTACAGGTCACGACATTGCTGTTTTCGATTTCCGTCACCCCTGTTGGATTGGCCGTGCCATAAGGTGTAACAACGGTCAACTCGTGGCGCACCAGCGAGAACAGGGCCGTGACGCCGCGGACACGATCCATGGTCAGATCGATGGTTGAATTGGTGGCGATGGGCGCGGGTACATCGCCCGTCCATTGCCAGAAGAAATAGTTGGTTTCCGGTATTGCGGTTATCTGTAGAACGTGGCCGTTGGTATACCAGCCGTTGGTCGCGCCGGTGATCTGCCCGTTGGCGCCGGCTGTGCGGGTGAAGAAATAGTTGGTTCGCCAGAGCCAGGTCAGGGTTGCGTCATTGGTAAAAGTCATGCTGAAATTGGTGGTAGTCCCGTTGTACGGCATATGCTGGGGCATGCTCCAGCCGAGGCAGACATATTGGGTCGTGTCCTGGATTACAGGAGAACCGCTCAGCGTGGGCAGGAGATTTGTGCCATAAGGATACGGATTGATGCCGCTGGGGTTGGGTGTTCCGTAGGCTGAAAAAACGGTCAGGGAGTGCTGATTGATGGCAAAGTTGGCCGTGATGCTGCGCGGTTGGTCCATGGTCAGGGTCAGGTTGTGGTTGGTGGTTTGCCCGGGTGGTACGTCGCCGGTCCAGCCAAGGAAGTTGTAGTGTTCGTCCTGAACCGCAGTTACATTGACCACCGAATCGCGGATGTACAGCCCAGAGTTGGCCCCGGTGACACTGCCGTTTGGTCCGGCATTGACCGTGAACTGGTAATTGGTCCGCCATAGCCAGGTCAGAACGGCATTGTTGGTCAGGATCATGTTGAAGCTGTTGGTCGTGCCGTTGTGGGGTGAGATGGTCATGGTCCAACCGGTATTGAGATACTGGGTTGTGCCCAGATCAATCGAGGCGTCGACGGTTGGCGACAGGGCCGTCCCGTAATCCTGAGTGATGATTCCGACCGGGTTGGGCGAGCCATAGGCGGAAGAGGCGCTCAAGGTGTGCCGGTCGATCTCGAAGTTGGCTGCCACGGTCCATGACTGGGTCATGGTCAGACCGAGCGGATTGACCATTTGCAGTGCAGGCGGGAGTGTTCCGGTCCAGCCAATGAAATGGTAGTGGTCGTTGGGCACGGCCGTGACATTGACCCCGTTGCCCCTGGCATACCAGGCTGTGCCATCGCCGGTCACGTTGCCATCAGCATTGGCGCTGACCGTAAAGCGGTAGTTGGTCATCCAGAGCCAACTGATGGTGGAATCGGTCTGCAGTGCAAAGGGACCGGTATTGACCGTGCCGTCGTTCGCGGGCGTACTGCCCGTGCCGTTCCAGCCAATGCAGACAAGTTGCGTTTCGCTCTGGGTGATGGGCGATCCCTGCATCACGGCCGTGATCTGTGTGTTGTAATCGTTGGTGGTTTTGCCGACCGGCGGTTGCGGCGTGCCGTACGTGCTCGTAACGTCGAAGGTGTGCAAGTCGAGCGCATATGTGGCGGTGATGCTATTGGTGTGACGCACTTGCGTGAACGTATTCGTCAGCGTATCCACGTTGATGCCGCTGTAGGGGATATCGGTGGTTCCCTCGCGGGTGGTGACCGAGGTGATGCGGTAATTGGCCGATGTTGCAGCCACGACATAATTGATGGTGGAGTCGTAAGCCACCTGGGTCAATCCGGTCGGTGTAATCAGACCGTTGGGCTGCTGGACCGCGACGATGTGAGGCACTTCATAGGCGCCGATGTCCAGAATGCCGTCCAGTACGCGCGGATTGCCGGCCAGGTCCAGCGCGCCTACGGTATAGGCGCTGTTCGTGCCCCTGTTGAGACAGGGCGATGCGGTGTGTAAATGGTTGTTGGCATAAAGCATGGGGTCTGCGGCCAGGTTGCCTGTTCCGGCCGGCAGCGGTTGCGTGCAGGTATAGCTGAATGATCCGCCTACATAGTTGTTGATGGCAGCGTCTAAATAGTTGGTGTTGAAGTAGAGAATGCTGTTTTCCACAATGCAGTAACGTACGCCGCCGCCTGAATTGGTGAAAACCGAGCCGTTATTGATGATCGTACAGCTCTGGATCACGCTGTTGGTGCCATAGGCGCCGCCTCCCTGCTCCGCGAAGCAGTCCTTGATCATGCTGTTGCGCACCCGGGTCGCCGCTGTGCCGTAAATGCCGCCGCCGCTGAAATGAGCGAGATTAGAAACGATTATGCACTGCTGGACCGTACCTTGCCGACACATGATCCCGCCGCCGCTGCGCGCCATGTTGTCGCCGATTATCGGCGTATGGCCGTTACGCACGGTGAACCCGGTCAGCACGGCATTGCTGTGGCTCATATAAACACAGCGTACCGCGTTGCTGCCGTTGGGACCGGCACCCTGAATCACCGTGGTTTCCGGGCCGTTCGCGGAACGCAGCGTCACGCCTTTGGTAATCGTCACCCGAGTCGGGCACCCGCAGGGAGACATTGTCGTCGAGGTCGCATAGACGCCGTTGGAGACGATGATCACATCGCCGTCCTGGGATGTATTCAAAGCCTGTTGAATGTTCGTTGCCGCTGAGCCCCATGTGGTATATGGGCTCGATGGCGTGGTATTTTTCATGCTCACGTAACGGGTTGCCGCTAGGGCGACTGACGGAATCGCGAGCGCACCCGCCAGCGCAAACAACAACAGTCTGACATTTCGTTTCGTCATAACCTTCTCCTTAAAAAATCACTTACACGGAAAATAACAACAGGAGCTTCTGTGCGGCTTTTCCGTGCATGCCTGTTCGTCGATTGTTTTTCTCGCTACTTCTTTCATAAAACATTAACTAACAACATATACCATCTTTAATCGGAATACACGCCTTTTTGATCCCCATAATATTAAGGATATGGCTGGAAATGTCAAGATTTACTCAGCCTGTCAGATGTTTTTTTAAATAGGCTTTTTCTTCTGTTGCATAATGGGAAAGCAATTCTTCGTATTTTCCCTTCTGTTTGGTGTCGGGCTGGATGGTCTGTGTGTTGATCGCGGCGTGGATGCTTTCGTAGAGTTTGGTCCATTCACAGGCGCGGCCTTCAGCGAGGATATGGCCGTGTGCCGCGCGCAGCGCCGCACCCAGTGCGGCCGTGTTGTCGATTTCAATGCGTTCAACCGGGCATTGGAATACATCGGTCATAATGCGCAGCACCGCGCTGTTGCGTGAAGCTCCACCCGTGACCTTGATGTGTTTGGCCTGCGCGCCCAGTTTTTCGGAGTGCAGACGCATGGACGCCATCTGCGATTCCACCACGGCCCGGCAGTCCACGGCTGCGTTGCCTTTCGTGTATCCCACGCGCAGCACATGCGGTTGCAGAACGTGCGGCACGATTTCTGGTTCGAAATAGGGCAGCATCAGCCGCCCCTCGTTGCCAACCGGTGTACGGGCTATGGCATCTTCAAAACCGGACCAGTCTAAACCATACTGGTTGCGCACCGCCTCACGCGCCAGCGAACCGTTTTTGAAGCATAACAGGCTCATATAATGACCGGTGGGCGTCATAAAGATATGCCCTTCCATACTCGCGTTGGACGGACATGCCGGATAAAAGGCAAAACAGGTATCGCTGGTGCCCAGGCTGATGGCTGTGGCGCCTTCCTTGAACAGGCCCAATCCGACCAAGCTGTTGGGATTGTCGCCTGACCAGACCAAACATTGCGTCGCGGCGGCAAAACCATAGCGCTGTTGGAAATAGGGACTGATCGCGCCGGCCACGCGCCAGGGTTCGACCGGATCGTCCAGTTTGGCGGCCAGGTCGGGCGCGGTGAAATCCAGCCCCTCGGAACGCCAGTGCCGTGTGTTCAGATCCAGGAGGTGCATGCCCGATCCGTCGCCCCAGTCGATGGGCGCCACTTTTCCGGTCAGCACCGACGCCATGAACGAACTGACCAGACAGATACGAGCCGTGGCAGCGTATCCTTCCGGATCTTCTTTGTAATACTTGCGGATTTGCGGTCCGGAAAACCGCTCCGAGGCTGCCGAGCCGGTGATGTTGGCCAGAATCTTGTCGCCGCCCCATGCTT
>CAZOLK010000025.1:0-6707 GCA_964580325.1 uncultured Verrucomicrobiota bacterium
ATTCAATGGGATGTTTTTGATGAGTAAAAGTGGGTCAATTCTGATGAGCGCCATCGCCCTGTGCATTGATGAAAATTTCGGGACTCAACACCTTCACTTGCGTTGTGGCTGACAAACTCCCAGGTGTTCCGCCCGTGGTTTGGATGGCGCCAAGGAGAAACTCGCCATGCTGCCATCTGTCCGATGAAGAGCGACGCGATTATGAGACCTACCCAAATGCACCTGCGCTGACACAGTATGACCAGGGCATGCCGGCCAAAGAGATCGCACGCATCATGGGGATCGATCCCCTGTGTTCAAGAACTTCCGCAGTCTTGATGCTGTTCACTGCTTTGGCAGATCCGGTTTAAAAACAACCGTGAGTAACCATAACGGAGCATCGCCGCCGGTTATGCGCGGTTCGATGTCAGTGACGGCAGCCAGTTTGAAAGGCAACCGTACCGTACGCCATTCCCCAGATGGCACTGGTGGAATTTCGATCTCGACCAGTGCGTCGGCCTGGTTGAATCCGTGCAAGCTCAAAGCGCCGTAGGTATCGCGCACATTCCGGCGAGGCCTGCGTGAACGCAAACTCAACTCGACGACATACGCGCCCGGTTTCAGCCGCACGCAACGGCCATGGGCCAGGTTGATGGGCGCGCGACTGCCATCGCCCTCCCAGGTGCGCACCACGCCGTAGCCTGGTTCGAAACGGTTAGCGCCGCCGTGCCCCGGCATACTCGCCACGACCAGCAAACCTGGTTCGAACAGGGACAGGGTTTGTTCGTCAACCTGCGGGGCGGGTGTGCACTCGAGCAGCACATAGGGCCAGGCCTTAGCCGTGCATCGCATTTCGCCATGGCACACCCATTGTACTACGCGCTCGCGCCGATGGCCGCGGTCGTTGATATCAAACAGCACTGCGTCCACGGTTTGCTCTTCCGGTCGCCAATAGCGCCAGGTTACGATGTCAGCCCGATTGGCCCGCATAGGGGCCAGGCTCTGTTCCGCCAACAGCAGCCCGCGGCGCGGGGCCTGACGCGCAACGCTCATCAGGGCAGCGCCCCGCGGGTTGGGCCGCAGGTACACCTTGTCACAGCGACCTCCACCACCGATATAGCCCCAAAACACGTGATCCGCCACTACCAAGACCAGCATGACTATGCTCAAAGTGCGCATTATGCCAGGACCAGGCCGATCCGCCGGGGCTTTGAACACGGTATAAGCGCCCATGACCATGGCGGTTACAAGCAAGCTGAACGGCGCGGCCGGGTAGTGGAAACCCAGGCTGTATTGGCGCGCAAAGCCGCTGGCCATGGACAGAACCCAGGCGACGCAGGGTAAGACCAGTAGCGGCATCCAGGCTTTGCGCGGTAACGTCAGGAACGGCAGCCCAACCGCGACCAACCGACCGGTGGCTGTGGCCCGCGCCCCCAGTTCAGCCGCACTCCACAGGTGCCAGCCGCCGGTCACTTCCTGGTTGCGAACGCTGAAAAGGCTCTCGCCGTGAACCAACGGATAGATCCACAGAACAGCAGCGACCACGTAGAACACGGTCAGCGCAACCCAGGCCCAGCCCGGTTTCCAGCGTTCGCGAAGCGTTGCATGGATCAGCATCGGTACGGCCAGCAAACCTGCTTCCTCGCGTAAGCCCAGGATGATCAACAACGGAAGCCAGGTCCAGGCCCGACGCAACAGCAGGTGGTGCAGCAGCCAGGGGAACAGCAGCAGGTAGGCGGAGACAAAATGAAATTCGCTGATCATCACACTCTGGGTAAATGGATGGGCCATGAACAGCGCCAATAGCACTGCGCGTAGAGGCAGGGCCACGCCGCCGCGAAGCATCACACGCCAGAGCAGTGCGCTGCCGCCGACTAGAAAAAGCCATTGCACCCAGATCAACAGTCGAGGGTCGTCCCAGACCCGGATCAACGGAGCGAGCAATGCCAGCGAAAAGGACAGGTGCGTTTTGAGGTAGTCATGATCCACCAGAAACCTGAACCCGCGCCCATGCGCCAGGTTCCAGAGCGTGTTGGTGTAGACCCCGTAATCGGACATTAAAAAGTTCTGCCACGAAAACGCGCACAGCGCAGAATAAAGCAGGTGCAGCGCACCAGCCGCGGCCAGAAAAAAACCAAGTGCGGTCAGCGCCGCGTTCAACATAGAGCCTATCGGTTTATGCATGATGCAGGGTTCAGGGAGCAGGGGTCAAGGAGCAGGGAGCAGGCAAGTCCCAACTCCGAACACCCAACTCCTCGAACACTTCTCCACTACCTCAATCCGGCTTCGCGGATATTATAGATCGCGGCCAGGGCGCTCTCCATGCCGGTCAGGTTGTGCGGCTTGTCCTGCTCGACCACCATCCATTGCGTGCCTTGGGCGGCCGCGGCTTCGATGCAAGCCATGCAGTCGACTACGCCCGTGCCCACTGCGGTGAAACGGCCACAGATGTTGTCGTCATAGAAATCCTTGACATGGATGATGGGGATGCGCTGCCCGTATTGGCGCAAGAACATCACCGGATCAGCGCCGCCGAAATGACACCAGGCCACGTCCAATTCGATCGCTGCACTGGGCGCATGCTCCATCAGGATTTCCAATGCGTATTTCGTGGCTTTGGGCCCGAAGAGGTTGGCGAATTCATGGCTGTGGTTGTGATAGCAATAGGTCAAACCGGCATCCTGGCAGCGCTTGGCCATGGTTTCCAGTGCACCGGCGTCCTTTTCAAGCTGCTCTTCGCTGTCAGTCGGGCCCCAGTAGGTGACGATGTACTTTGCGCCAATGGCCTGCGCCTGCTCGATGACGCCGTCCAGCAGTTCGGGATTGAAGTGTTTACAGGACAGGGCCACGCTTTCAAGGCCCAGATCGTTGAGCCGTTTACGGTTTTCGTGCGTCGCGTCCAGACTCTCTTCCACCAGTGCGGCGCCCTCGAGGCCCTGATAACCGGCTTCGGCCAGCTTTTTCAACGTACCCCAGCGGTCGTTATTCAACTCCTCGCCCACTAATCCGATCAGTCCGATTTTATAATTCATGCTTCACCTGCTTCAATTGGGTTTTATTTAAGAGAGACGAGTATAAGCCAAGACGCTGCTACTTGCAATGGATAAGCGATTTCGCAAATCGGAAATGCACCTGTCCGGGAAAAGAGGTGCTTCATCAAAATCGACGATAAAAAGCTTTACGTAATCCGTACAATGCGTTTTAATAAATTTACGCACTACTTACACTTTTTTTTGTATTTTGATGAAGAACATGTTTACTGAATTGGAAGAAATCAACCGCCGGTCGACGCCGTTTGCAATCTATAAAACCAAGTAAATCACTATGCATTTTGGCCTTGGACCGGATACGTAGGTGGTTGACTTTGGCTGCGGCCCCGGACTCTACACAAGTCGGCTAACCCGGCACGGCGCGCACGTAACCGGCATCGATTTCTCTGGAAAAGCAAAATGGCATGTTATTTCATGCGCAAGCGCCTTTGCTTTGAACGAATGCCATTCACGTATCCCAGATGCAGCTTTCCAGTGCTTTTTTCAACGCTTGATATTCGTCATATATCTGCCGGTAGTGCTCCATGCCATGGTCAAGGGAGCCTGTTTTGGCACGCAGTTCCAGGGCCTTTGCAAGTTCAGTCAAGCGTTCTCCGCCAACGTTCAAGGCCGCGCCTTTGATGTAATGCGCTGCCTGGTAGACTTTGGGCGCGACTTGTTGTTTAAGCGCCCACTGTAAATGGTCCAGGGCTTCGGGGATCGTTTCAAGGAAAACATCGACAACGGCATGAATCAAGGCAGTGTCACATCCTGTCGTTTCGATCAGGTGGTTTTTGATCAAGGTTTCCGCCATGGCCTATTCTTGCACGCTCCGACGATGATGTTTTTTCAGCATGGCTGTCAACGCTTTGATGTTGATGGGTTTGGTCAGGTAATCGTTCATGCCCGCTTCCAGGCAGGCATCCTCGTCGCCCTGCATGGCATAAGCGGTCAGGGCAACGATAACGGGTTGATGTTCCGGCTGGGCTTGCCGCCGTATTGCGCGCGTAGTCTCGTATCCGTCCATGACCGGCATGTTCACATCCATCAGGATGACAGGTTGACGATGGCGTTGAAAAGATTCCAGGGCTTCCCGGCCGTTGCAGGCGACATCCAGGTTGCCGGTGAAACGTGAAGCCAGCCGCTCCAGCAGCATGCACGAAACCGGTTCATCCTCGACAATCAAGATGCGGTCGAACCGTAGCTGCTGCTCTTGAGCAGCCGGCGTTGCGGGTGGCGTCGGCGCAGGCGCTGGTTCTGGCGGCGTTGCCGGATGCAAGGGTAACATGACATTGAACCGGCTGCCTTGTCCGTCGATGCGCCCATCTATGAGTTTGACCAGCCTGGCCACAATGGCCAGGCCCAACCCTGTGCCGTCATGGACCTTGCCTTTGCCGTTTTCCACCTTATAGAATGTTTCAAAAATGTTTTTCCGGTCATGGCGTGAAATGCCTATGCCTGTATCGCCCACCGTTAAAACCAGGATAGCGCGGCCATTTTGTTCACGCCTGCTCAATAAAACGCTGATTTCGCCGGATTCCGTGTATTTGATCGCATTGCCGAGCAGGTTGCCAACGATCTGGCGCAAACGCAGGGCATCGCCATACATCCATTGCGGCACATTGTCCGCAATCCGACAGGACAGATCCAGTTTTTTTCTGGATGCATCAACTTTATGCATGGCCGCCATCGTGCGCACCAGGGCGTGAAGGTCTATGGGTTTGTTCTGGATGATCAGCATGCCCGCTTCAATGCGGGAAATGTCAATGACATCGCTCAGAATGCCCAGCAAGGATTCGCCGCACATTTTGATATTGTCCAAAATGACCTGCTGCTCTTGCGGCACACCTGCTTCCGCGATCAGTTGGGTCATACCGAGTATACCGTTCAACGGCGTGCGTATTTCATGGGACATATTGGCCAGAAACGTGTTCTTGGTTTTATTGGCGGATTCGGCAGCCTCTTTACTCACTTGCAGTTGTTTGATGTAGCGCTGGCGATCAGTGACATCGACCATAAAACTGATCAGGCATGGCCCATCCATATCGATATGAACCGACGAGACATCGAAATAGATCACCTCGCCGTTTTTGCGTGTAAAAGGAACCTCTGGCGAATAACCGGTTTCGCCACGGACACGGCGTTCGTATTCGCGCATAACCGCTTTGCGCCGATCAACCGGAAACAGGGCGGCAATCTCCATGTCCTGCAGTTCGTACAGGTCATAACCGAGCATGACGGCCAAGTGCCCGTTGCACAACATATTGCGGCCCGAGCCGATATTAGTGATGCAGATACCAATGTTGGCGGCGGCAAAAATCGCCTTGAACCTGCGTTCGCTCTGGCGCAATCCTTCCAGCGCCTGCTGGGCCTGCTGATAGTCGCGGGTAACGCCCAGGCAACCCGTCATACGCCCTTTTTCAACCAGCGGCTTGGTCACGACTTCCATCCAACGCCAGGATCCATCCGCATGAACGAACTGGAGAACATGCCGAATGGTTTCCGGTTCGACCTGCCCCGCGGCAATCCGTTTCAGGTGCTCACCGATCTGTTGCCGGACAGAGGACACGGATGCGGGCGTGAGCAGCTCGAACAGGTTCTGTCCCAGCAACTCGTCCGGCGTTCTGCCGATCAAAGACTGGGAACTGGGTGTAATGTAGGTGAAGTTGAAATCCCGGTCTAGCAGCCACACGCAGTCGGTCATGGTTTCCACAATCAGCGACAAATTGGCTTCGCGTTCACTCAAGGCATGCTCGGCACGCTTGCGGTCTGTGATGTCGAATACGGCGCCGATCAGACCTGCCTTACGTCCCTGAGCGTCACGGTAGATACGTTTGGCGAAAACGACATCATGGACAGTTCCATCATGCCAGGTGACCCGCCCTTCATACTGCTGGGTCTCTGCATTGCTGTTGAACAGGGCTTGGTCTCGGGCATGGTATTTCCGGGCCAATTCTTCGTCATAGCCCATATTAAACACGCTGTGCCCAATGATCCGCGAACGGGGTTTGCCGATCATGGCTTCAAAAGCTTTGTTGCATCCCTGGTAAACGCTGTCGATATTTTTGTAGAACACGGGCAACGACAAACCGTCCAGCAGGATCTGCTGAAACCGGGCGGATTGCTCGAGTTCAGCCCGCATGGCGTTTTCCCTGGAAATATCTGTGATGAAAACGGCAAGAAAACGTTTTCCATCCTGCGCGTCCAGGGGCTTGAACGTACTTCGCCAGTCTATACCGGCCCAAGCATTTTCATATACGACCGGAGCGTCTTTTCGCAGGCATTCGCCCAATTTGCCCATGTGCTGCTGGACGTTGCACTCTTCCGCTCCACACCGATGCAGAATCTCTTCATAGGCACAACCCTCGAGTGATGCCGGAGAAGCTTCTGCTTTTTCGGCAGCCCTACGATTACAGGTCACCACGTGGAAATCGTCATCCAACAGAAAAGCGATATCGTCACTGGCATCCAACAAAAGACATATAGGATGATCTCTTTGCATATTACCGTAAGAAAAGTATAGCAAAGAAAGGAAAAAATCAAGGCGAATTGATGCAATGGCTAATGCCGCTATCCAATGTCGCGTCCGTGGAAGCATGGAAGCAGGGACAGGCCCCAAGTATACGGCATCAAGGCATGTATGCTAGGTAGCTATGGTACTTTTTGTTGATTATGTTGCCGCGTTGATTGCCGTGTTTC
>CAZOLK010000025.1:6807-37795 GCA_964580325.1 uncultured Verrucomicrobiota bacterium
GTGCATGATCTTGGAATGAATTGGAACGACAAACGGAGTGTTCAGCAGATCATCATGATCGAGGCCTGGCGCAGTTTGCTCAGGGTGTGCAGGTTGCCCCAATCCGAACAAAGCAGGGACAGGCCCCAAAACAAAGCAGAACAAAGCAAACAAAGCAGGGACAGGCCCCAAGCATACGGCATCAAGGCATGTATGCTAGGTAGCTATGGTACTTTTTGTTGATTATGTTGCCGAACAAAGCAGGAACAAAGCAGGGACAGGCCCCAAGTATACGGCATCAAGGCATGTATGTTAGGTAGCTATGGTACTTTTTGTTGATTATGTTGCCGCGTTGATTGCCGTGTTTCTTATAAGCAGGCGTTGCGACGGGCTTTGGTAATGAATTTGACGGAAGTTTGGTTCGAATTTGCTATGGATAAATTACAACGCACCTGCTGCACTTGCTTAAAGTGCATGATCTTGGAATGAATTGGAACGACAAACGGAGTGTTCAGCAGATCATCACGATCGAGGCCTGGCGCAGTTTGCTCAGGGTGTGCAGGTTGCCCCAATCCGTGCCCTGCATTTTGCATGCCTGATGGTTCTTGCCAAAACAGCTACGGTAGGTTGCGAAAAGGCTGTTGATGAACTCCTGACTTCCCAGAGCTAGTCCATCCGTGAAATAACGGACCCGGCAGAGCAACATCTCGCCTTTGCTCAATTGGCCGCCCTGCTCCAGAATCTCACGCACTTTTTCCTGGTTAAATCCCTGGCGTGCATCCTTTTTCAAGCCAGCGGCATACAAATGTCGGCGGTAGATCGGCTGCGTTTCATGCCATGTCTCAGCTCCACCCAGAAAATGAGTGATCTCGGTCAGGCCTTGTCGGGCCGCTTCAACGCCTCCCATGGCCGCGCCATAGCCGCTGAAACGATAGTCTTTCGGGTCGTCGACAAGACTGGCGCGGACCGGGTTCAGGTCGATGTAGGCCGCCATGGTCCACAAGGGATTGTCGGAGCCCTCAACTACCACACTTTTATATCGCCCCTCCCACAGGGTGCCGCGACGTCCGTGACGACGATTATACCATTGGGTAAAACGCTGCTTGATGCCTTTGACAAAGTCAGCCATATCGTACATGCGCCGACGATAATCTTGAAGCAGCTCATCCACGACATCTTCCCGTTTCCAGACGCGGAAGCGATCGATTTTCTGTTCAACATCCCGAATATGCGACTCTGGATAAATATAGCGCATACGTTGGAGAACAGCAGCTTCATCCAGTTCCTCTGGCTGCGGCACCTGGATCAGGGCATGCCAGTGGCTTCCTAGCACCGCGTAGGTAAGCACCTGGATCCCACTGAAATAGGCCTGAGCAAACATGAGACCGATCAAGTATTCCATCTCCACAGCGGTCAAGAACGGTGTGCCATCAACAAGGTGGCTTATCACATGATAATGATTTGTTGGCGCAATGCCTTTAACACGCGGCTTTCGCATCCCTGAATCCTCTTTTTATTGTTCTTATTAAACATGAACCAACGTTTTTTAATGCCAGCAATGTATGCAAACGACTGTCGTGTGTCAAGCCCGCGACCCAAAAAAAATGATTTTTTGAAGCATTGAACATCGGATAATTCATAATGAACATATTAGGCATCTATAATGGCCTGACCCCTATTTGTGATTGAACATTGGATAATTCATAATAAACATATTGGTCATCTATAATGGCCTGACCCTTATTATACTTATTATAGCTCTTATTATGGATCTGGGCGGAAACATTCGCGAAACAAGTAAGTTAGGTGGACTACTGACCGAGCACCACATGCCGCCACAGCGGGATTGCTTTATCAAAACCACAGTGCCGGCGGGCGAATTCCACGCCTTTTTTTGCTCAATCCCAGCGTAAGGTGAAGTCCATCAGTTCCAGCAGCGCCTGCCGCCATTGGGCCGGGGTTTCGGCGAAAAAGACTATTTCGCTATCATCACCGACCAAATCCTTGTAGGACGGCAGTGGGCTGGCCACCACTGGAACGCCCAGGGCCAGGCATAATTGCAGCCGGTTGGCGCTCTTGGTGCGCGTGGCCGGTTTGTCGGCCATGGGCAAGACCGCACAATCGCAATCGCGCAAAGCAGCATGGCAGTTGTCGAGGGTCCAAGGCCAGTATTCGGTGGCCACATAGGGAATAGCCGTAACCAGGCCCTGGTGCGAGCGGGTTATGAGCCGGAACGTTACGGGATGTTGCCGGTGGACTTCGCTAATGGCATCGGCCATCATGGGAATATGCTCCATGTTGAGCGATGTGCCGATCCAGCCGATCCGCAGCAGATCGCGTTGACGCGGCTCCGCAGGTTCGGTCAGGCCGGGTTCATTGAAATCGAGGCTGTCGGGAATCACGGCAATGCTTTTCGCAGCCAATACGGGGTATTGCCGAATCAAGTCCTGGGCCAACATGCGAGTGGGCACGGTGATGCGGTCGGCCAGTCGGAGCATAGCTTCCGGTTGCCAGGAGCGTTGCCGATTGATATCGGCCTGAAGCCAGATCGGGTCGCACAAGTCATAGACGATCCGCGTACCGTACGGTTTAAGCCCCTGAGCGAGTTGAAGCGTGGCCGGGTCGCATTTCTTGTCCACAAACAGCACATGCGGCGGTTCGGTCAGTTCAAAAGGCGGAAAAAGGCTGCGCACGCGATCATGCTGCTCAAGCCAGGCGGCAACTGCATAGCATAAAGGCGCAAGCGCGACGATGGCGATTCACGGTCGCCAAGCGGCAACCAGACAATGAACGGGTTTTGCATACGTTGAAGACTAAAGGAACAGGCGATCCGGAGCAAGGGGAAATATACAGGGGGAGGGTGCAGGGTGCAGGTTACTCACAAAACCGTGCCCAGCTTGCCTTTTAATTCTTCGGCGAATAGACGGCCGTATTCCTTATAGCAACAGGCGGAATGCGGGGTCAGCAGGACGTTGTCCAGCCGCCACAGCGGGGAATCGGGCGAGAGCGGTTCGCGCTCGAACACGTCCAGGCCGGCGCCGGCTATGGAGCCTTGAACAAGAGCCTGGACCAGGTCAGCTTCGCATATCACCGTGCCGCGCCCCAGATTGTAGAGATACGCATTCTCCCGCATGGCCGCCAGGTGATGCCCCGTAATCAAGCCCTGTGTATTCGCATTGCCAGGCAGCAGCAGGACCACGTGATCAGCACGCCCCAGATGAAGCCCCATATCACGCCATGGCGCCAGGCGAACACCGAGTTCGTCGACGCAACCAGCCGGCCGACGGCGGATGCCAGTGACATGACAACCCAATCCATGCATGCGCTGAGCACAGAAACGACCGATCCGGCCATAACCGACGATAAGCACCTCCTGCCCAGATAACAGCCGGCGGCGCGCCTGTACAGCACGGTCCCAGATACGACGCACCTGGCACTGCAACATCTCGCGATGACAGTTGTTGAAGTGCAGCACCATGGCCAGCAGGGACTCGGCGATCATCCAGCCGTGAAATTCGCCGTAAAACACCGGCACCCGTCCGGCTGGATCCTCGGCCACCCAGTCCTTTCCTGCGACCGGCGTAAACACGGCGCGCAATTTACCAGCATACGCAAACAGCTCAGCCGGGAATTCCCAGACCACCGCGATTTCAACTTCACCAATTCGGTCCCGCAACTGGGCTTGATCCACGAATTCCAGCTTCAGTTGAGGATAACGCGAAGCGATCCGCTTGAAAAGCGAGGGTTGCAGGTCCAGCGATGGCACGTTGCTCTGTAAAGAAACGAATGTCTTCATGATGTCATCAAAAGTAAAGGATGTGTGCCCCGTCCGTATAGCGGTCCGACGCCAGACGATGACCGTGTTCGCGTGCATATTTTTTCAGAAAGGCAATAATCCTGCTTTTCAGAAAAGAGGTGTGGCCATGGCTGGTGCCGTGACCGTGGATGACTTTCAAGCCTTTGCAACGCTGCAAGTGCGCCTGGCTGATCGCGTCGCGGATTTTATCCAGCGCGACGTAGGCATCTTCACCGGCATGCACGGCATCCACTTCATAAAGCGTGTTGCGCGTTTCAGCGAAAAAACATTCGTCGCATTTAGGGCAGGTCAACACATTCGGTGAATCGCTGATAAACCCACATGCCGCGCATTCCAGTGCATGGGATCCGGACGAACGCTTGGTCTTCATGCGCTTCATGTTTCGAGCACTTTCAGCAACCGGTTCATGGTTTCATGCAAGGCGTGCAGTTTTTTCTTCAAACCGTCCGGGGCGCCCGCCGATTTCAGGGGCAATGGCTTACGTGCGTAGAGTCGGTGCACGGCGCGTGTCAGGTCGCAGCGCACTTCGCCGGTCTCGCTTTCCATGAGCGGCAGGAAATAGCGCACGGCTTTTTCCTGCACTTTACCTACAATCGCATTGATCGCGGTATGGCGCACGCCCCGGTCCTGGTCCTTGAGCAGGGGCGTCAGTTTGTCAAGCACCGCAACACCGCCCAGCTTGAGCAGGGTGTTCATGGCCGCGGTGCGCACGTAATCGACTGGATCGGTCAGGCAGGTCTCCAGTGCGGCCAGAGCCTGATCGCCGCCGATCCGGCCCATGGCCTTGATCGCGGAGGCACGCACCATTTCGTCACGATCGCGCAGCGCGGTGACGATCAGTTCGGCCAGGTCATGGGGTCTGAATTTGACCGCTGCACCGATGGCGGTTTTACGTACATAGGGATTGGGATCGCGCCGCAAAGGCGCAATGCGGGGCCACTGGTCCGCTGAACCGAATTGGGTCAGCGTCTTAATGACCGCCGCGCGGATATCGGCGTCCTTGTCGCGCAGGCATCGCGGCGCCCGTTGCAGCGCCTCCTGCTGATCCAGTTGCACCAGTGCGTGCAGCGCTGCTTTGCGCACTTGTTCGTCCTGGTCCTTAAGGCGTGGCGCGATTTTCTTAAAAAAGTCCGCGTTGCCGGATTGTGCCAGCGCGCGCACCGCGGCCCGGCGCACGTCTTCGTCCGCATCTTTCAAGCGCGCGGCAATGCTATCCAGCATGGGCCGGCTGCCGGCCTGGGCAATGGCGCGGATCGTCAGCTTGCGCACGTATTCATCCTTGTCGCGCACGAGCGGCTCAATGACGGCATACCAGTTGGGCAGCCGGGCCCGTGCCAGCGTTTCCACGGCAGCGGCGCGCACATCGTTGTCTACGTCTTCGATCAGGGGCAGAATTTTTTTAAGGACATTCGGGTTGCGCGACTGGCCCAGCACTTTAACGGCGAATTCGCGCACATGTTTATTGGGATCCAGCAAGTAGGGAAAAACTTTGTCCAGAGACTCGACTTCACCGGATTGGACCATGGCATGAAGCACGGCCTGACGCACCAGGCCGTCCGCATCGTCGAGCAGGGGCAGGATGTCGTCGAAATAATGGACGACATCCATTTCGGCAAGCGCATCGATGACCGTGGCGCGCACGTGTCCGGCTTCATCGCCGAGCAACGGAAGGATTGTCGTGACCGCATCGCGGCCAGCAGCTTTGACCAGTGCCTGGATTGCGGCTTTGCGCATTTTGGGATCGCGATCTTTCAACCAGTGCTTGATCAGCGTGAAGGTTTGCCTTCCACCAGCTTGGGCCAGAGCGAGCAGCGCCGATCGGCGCAGTGGCTTCAGGTCTACGCTCAGCAGCGGTACGATCATACTGAACATATCGTTATTGACGCCCGGCGCCAATACGACGGTGCGCTGCTTGTACAGCATGGGGATAAACTCACGCAACATATCCCAACCGCCGCGATAACACAGGGCCACGGCCGCGGCGCGTTGGATGAATTCGTCCTCGTGCTCGAGCAGCGGCGCAATGGCACGCAGCGAATCCCACCCGGTCTGGATCGCGAGCGCCATGGCCGCGGCCATGCGCGGCACCTCCTGTTCGTGCGCCAGAAAACCGGTGATCGCGGATACGGCGCGACGGCCGCTGTGCGCGGCCAGCGCAACGGCGGCAGCTTGTCGATCGAACTCGCGGTCATCTTCCAGCAGCGGTACGATCAGGTCCACGGCGTCGCGGCCTTCCTGCCAGGCCAGAGCTTGGGCTGCGCTGTGCCGAACGCCCTGGTCTTCATCACCGAGCAGCAATTGAATGGCCAGGATGGCCTGCTTGCCGCTCAGAGCGCGCAGAGCCAGGGCCGCGGCGCAGCGCACCGTTTCTTCCCGGTCGCGTAACCGGTGCACTAGGGTCAACACTTCGCCACGGCCGGCCAGCCGGCCCAACGCCATAATCGCGGACTGACGCAAACGGCCGTCGCGATGGTTGAGAAACGAGCGTATCTGGTCGAGTGCGGCTGACCCGCCGGTGCGCGAAATCTGCTTGAGGACCAGATCCTGACGCGTACCTTCCTTGAGTAGAGCAGCCAATTCACGGGCATCGTCCTGGCCGCCGGCCAGCGCCGGGATGTTTTCAAAATCGAGCCATTCCGGCAAGTTATTCCAGATCGTCGATTTCTCCGCGGCAAAAGCCTGGGAAAACGGTTCCCACTTGTCGCCCAGATTATCGCGGCCCTCGAACACGGCGCCCATGGCAATGCGCAACGGCCGGATCAGAACATCGTGCGGGAATTCCTCCAGCAGCGAAGCGATGTACATGGGTGCATCGCCGCCCATCCGACCGGCAGCCATGCGCAGGATCTCGCCCCACTTGGGGTCGTAGAGCCGGTTGATCGCAACCTTGAACTTGTCTTCCCGTTGGGCTAGGGCTTCGGCAGCCAGATAATCCTGGAGCAAAGGATGCAGGAAACGGTAGACCGCGTAGTCGCCGCAACGCACGCGCTTGAGCAAACCGGCCTGCACCAGTTCATCGGCCGCGTCGCGGGCATTGGGCGCTGACGCGCCCAGACCGGCGCGCATGGCGCTTTCGATGTTCTCCTCCGGCAGCGTATCGTCGGGAAAGGCCTTCCAGGCCACCTCGCGCAACCAAGCGCGGTGCTGCTCCAGCGTGGCGACCGCGGTTTTATATTCGAACAGGATCCGCAAAAAAGATTCCAGCAACGCTACGCGCGAGGCTGGGAGAAAGGCCGGTTGCTTCTGTTGCCCGCTCATGCGGTAGGTCAGGCACATAATCCTGGCCCAGAGCGGGTTACGGGCCATCAAGGCCACGGGTGAACAACCGGCCAGCTCCCGGCGCACAAGGCCCAGGGCGTCAGCGTCCCATGCATCGCCGAAAAAGGCGCTGACCAGCGAAACACAACCTTCATGATCCAGCGGGCAAATGCGCCACATGCAGGATTGCTCATCGCGGAGCGGCCATTGTAAGGGTTGCATGTTGGCGTCGCGGGTGCGTGCGGTCATGAGCACACGCACTTTCATGGAGCACAGGAATTCGTTTAGGTATGGACGAAAAAAGTCCAAGTCGCTGCGGAGATCTTCCCATCCGTCTAGACATAACAGGATCCCGGACTGAGCGCCCACGCCCTGACCGCCGTAAAAGCGCTGCCACAAGGTGGGCAGCGCTTCGGTGGGAAGCGCGCTGCGTTCGACCGCTGTTTTCAACAGAGCAGCGGTCATCTCTTCGGCGCGCCGCGATTTCGGCCTGGTGGCGCGCACGCTGAACTTCTCGCGAAAAGCGGCAAGATCCGGATCGCGCAACTGCCTGGCAACATCCGCCAAACGAACATAGAAAGGCACGACCAGCCTGATTGGATCGGTTTGCGCAGCCAGTTTATCAACCTCTTCCGCGGCTGTACGGCGCACCAGCGCCATGAGCCATTCAGTCTTGCCACTGCCCGGATCGCCAACCAGGACGCCAGACTGGATCTCCTCCAGCGGACGCGCCTCCGCGAGCGAGTCGATCCGGGGCATCTCTTCAACGGTCGGATAATTCCACCAATGCATTGAACCATAGGTATCTTCCTGAAAAACGCGCAAGCGTTCTTCCATAAAGACCTGTTCCTCGGGCAGCGGTTTCCAGGGCACGGCCTTGAGCGGCGTCAGCGCGACTTCCTCGCTGTCGTTGAGCTGGGGCGGCCCTATTGGCGACACTCGGAGATTGCGCTGCTCCGCAAGGTAGCTACGCAACGCGTCCATAAAAACAGTGTGCGCTTCATTTGCATTCATTTCGAAAAACTCCCTGACCACCGAACATTACGTTGTAAGTGTACTTCGTGCCCAACAATGTAACGGGTTTGGGAAAAAAAGCAATGCCGAAAGCCAGACGAAAGCGCAATAGGTTATGGCGCATGCCCCCATGCATTCGTTCATTTGCCCCAACACTGTACGTCGCAGTTTTGCAGTCCAACTTGCCGCCCTCTTTTTGCATGAGCGCTTCCAGAATGTTTTCGGCGGGAAACGCGCACGTCCAGCGCCGGGCGCCGGTCTGGCAGTCCAGGGCTACGATCCGGCGAAATCCGCTCGGTTCAGGTTCGTTGCGCGCATACAATCCAGCACCGCGGCGATGCACTTCCGATGTACCCAGAACCAGGTAGACGGCGTCGTCGATTTCCTCGGCAAAGTCCGTGTCTTCCACACTTGCTTCCCACCTTGCAATTCTTTATACTACCGTACCGTGAACCCGGAAAACCCAGCATCGTCCATGAACCAGGCGCCACCGCTCTCGTCACAAAGCGATGGCAACCCTGAGCAGACCGTTCGCGCCGCCGATTACTCCTGCCGGCAGCGCCACGCCCATCATTCCTCACGTATCATGCTGCGTGAGCAGCGGGTGTCCGAGACATCGGAGCAAGCCGATGCGCCGTCCAATTTCACCATCATGAAGCTGCTGGGAAAGGGCGGCATGGGGCATGTCTACGAGGCGAAGCAAACCTCGTTGGACCGCATTGTAGCCCTGAAAACGATGAAGGACGCACAGAGATTCGAAGTCGAAGCGCGTGAGGATTTCCTGGGCGAAGCCTTGATCATGGGCGAACTGGAGCATCCCAATATTGTCCCGATTCACGACGTAGCCCTAAACGACAAGGGCCTGTTGTTTTACGCCATGAAACGCGTGCGCGGCAAAAGCTGGCGCCAGGCCATGCCCGACTTATCCTTGAGCGACAACCTCGATATTCTGCTAAAAGTCGCCGATGCCGTATCCTTTGCCCATAGCCGCCAAGTTCTGCATCGCGACCTGAAGCCAGAGAACGTGATGCTGGGCGATTTCGGCGAAGTGCTGGTCACGGATTGGGGGCTGGCGCTCACGATCTCCGACAAAGGCGACTCGAACCTGTTCGAGGCCCGGGAATTATGCGG
Source organism: uncultured Verrucomicrobiota bacterium (assembly GCA_964580325.1). Classification (GTDB taxonomy): domain Bacteria; phylum Verrucomicrobiota; class Kiritimatiellia; order CAYTQP01; family CAZOLK01; genus CAZOLK01. The sequence continues at coordinate 16,007 of CAZOLK010000025.1, forward strand.
CACGCCCATCTACATGGCGCCCGAAATGGCCCGTAGCGCCATGCGCGAACTGGGACCTCACAGCGATATCTACCTGCTCGGCGGCATGCTCTACGAACTCGTCACCGGCCAACCTCCCCGCGAACGCAAGGCTTTCTGGGACTGCATCCAAGACGCGATCGACAACATCATCCAACTGCCCGGCGGCAACCGCGGCGAATTGATCCAGATCGCGCTCAAAGCCATGGAAACGCGGCCCAAAGACCGCTATGGCAGTGTTCGCGCTTTCCAACAGGCCATTCGCGACTATCGCGAACACGCAGCCAGTATCAAATTGTCAGAGCAGGCGTGTCAGCGCCTGGATTCGGTCGGCCAAGACGCAACCCATGCCTTATATGTCGAACTCATGGCGGATTTCAAACAGGCACTGCGCATCTGGCCGGACAACACGGCTGCCGCGAACGGGCTTGATCGCGCAATCTTGCTGTTCGCCCGTTATGCGTTGGACCGCGATGAAACCGAACTGGCCGCAGGATTGCTGCATCCCGCCAAAATACGGCATGCCCACCTGCTAAACGAAGTGAAGCGACGCCAGCAGCACAAACGTCGTCGTCACCGTCGCCTACGCTGGCTGGCAACGCTGCTGGGGCTGCTCAGCGTGGGGCTGACCGTGTTGATCGCCTGGCAGGTGCACGATTATTACTTGCGCTTTGGCCAATGGGAACTGGTCTATGAAGTCGACCTGCGCCATCCGGACGCCGATCTGTCCGGACTTGATTTCAACCAGCTCGACCACCTGGCATGCCAGGCTCCGTTTCCACGCAGCGCCGAAGGCATGGCGCTGCACTCGGGGCGTATGATCTGGGTGCAACACGGTCGGTTGCGCCAGAACGTGCGCCTGGAAGTGGACCTGCGCTGGCCCAGCAGCGTGGACGGGGTTGAATTGCTGCTCAACTCGCGCCGCGCCGCCACCGCTGCTCCAGTCGAAGTGCCGGCTGGGTATTCGTGTCAGTTCGGCGCCTGGGGCAACACCTTCAACTTCATCTCGCGCAACGAAGTCAGCCAGGCGCCGAGTATGACCTATGCCGGTCCGGCCGGTTTTTATGTCGGTCGCGCTTATCGCCTTGCCTTTCAGCGCGAAGACGATGTGCTCAGCCTGCTGGTGAACGGGCGCGTCGTATTGAGCAAAACCGAGTTGGCACCGCTGGATGAGCGTGGCCTGGAATGGACCGCTGTGCGCGCTTGGGGCGATGTTTGCCTGCGTTCGATTAAGGTCTATCGCCTGGGGCTGCCGCACCATGCCAGCCCATTGGTGGCCGGGCACGCGCTTTTCAATGCAGGTCATTACCTGGACGCCGTGCATCTATACAAACAGATTGCCGACGATTTCAGGGATGAACCGCTCGAAGAATCAGCGCTGGCACACGCCTTCATGGCTGCCACCCGGGTTCCGGCCAATACCGCGGAAGAACGTCAACGGATCATGGAACGGCTGCGCAGTCGTTTTCCGCGCTCATCCTACCTGCTCAAACTCGAGGAAGCGGACTGCCTGAGCGCCTGGCGCATGGGCCGGCACAAAGCAGCCCTGAAAAAAATGATGAAACTGTTCGAAAAAACGCCGCACACGAGCATTGCCCTGGATCTGCTGGCAGCGCGGTCCGGCACGCTGTCGCCCGACTTGGCGCAGAGTCTGTTGCACGGACTTGGCAACACGCCCTACCTGAAGCGACTGGACATCCGTGGCCTCGGCGCAACCTCGCTGCAGCCGCTGGCGAAATTGAATCTGGAGTGGCTGGATTGTTCAGAAAATGCCCTCACCAACCTGAACAGCTTGCGCGGCATGCCCTTATACGAACTGCGCACTGGCCGCAATCACATCCGCGATCTTGCGCCGCTGCACGAGATGCCGCTGCGTTTCCTGCGCTGCGACAACAACCGGATTGAAAGCCTTGCGCCATTGGCCGGCATGCCCCTGTGCAGCCTGCATTGCAACAACAACATGGTGCGCGACCTGACGCCACTGGCCGGAACCGCCTTGGAAACCTTGAATTGCGCCTTCAATGCGATCAGCAACCTGGACAGCCTGGCCCATGTGCCGCTCACCGAGCTGCACTGCCAGGACAATGCCATCGCTTCGCTGGCGCCCCTGCGCACCAAGACACTGACCAGGCTGTATTGCGACGAAAACCTGATCGATGACCTGACGCCTTTGACTGACATGTCGCTGATCACGCTGCATTGCAGCGGCAACGCGATCAGTAATTTAGCTCCCATTGCCAATATGCCGCTGATCGAACTGCAATGCCAGGCGAACCGGATTGGTTCGCTGGAACCTTTGCGCGGGTCTCCGTTGCGTGTATTGGCTTTCGGCTACAACACGGTTTCCGACCTTTCACCGCTTAAAGGGCTGCTGCTCGAAATGCTGCGTGCGGAATACAACCAGGTGACCGATTTGACCCCACTGCGCGACATGCCTCTGACCTTGCTCGATATAAGCGGAAATCGGGTACGGGACCTTGCGCCTCTGACCGGCATGCCGTTGAAACGGTTGAATATCGCGGAAAACCTGGTCAACGACCTGTCGCCCTTGGACGGCATGGATCTGGACGACTTCAACGGACTGGCCAACCCCCTGAAAGACCTGGCGCCTTTTGAACGCCAGCCGCCGAAAAAACTCGATTTCGGCATCAATCGGCTATCCGCCGGCTACCTGAACGATGTATTGGTCAGGTGGGAAAAAAAACCGCAAAGTTCAAACCTGGCACGGCGTATCCGCCTGCTGCGCGCATTTGAGCAGGAGGATCGCAAAACCCTGCTCGCAAACGCGATCCGTTTTGAGGGGCGCCGCTACCTGTTGATCCCGCGACAACTGAGCTGGAAGTGCGCTGTCGAGTGCAGTCGCCGTTTGGGAGGACGACCGGTAACCCTGGCAGCACCCGAGCAGACTTCTTTTATCGCAGCCATGCTGGAACAGGAAGACAAGCCGACCATCTGGCTGGGGCTGGAGTTGAATGAACAAGGACATGACCGCTGGCTGAGCGGCGAGTTGGTCGAGCACGCATATTTCGATCAAGCAACAGCCCACCATCAAGAGCAACCGGTCTTAATGCTATGGATGAGCAACCAGCCCATTTGGCGACGCGCTAACGAATACAGTTCAGCCAGCCTGCTGATCGAATGGCCCGCGGACGACTGAATGAGCTTGGCTATTCAAAAAGAATCGTAATCCGCTATCGTCAAACGCTATCGTCAACCGTTCTTGCCGCCTATACATCACCGCGATTGAGGGCCTTAATCGTTTGGTTCACAAAAAAATCCAATTCATCGGGGTGAGATGAATAAATCGACAGCCCAAAAAGCGAGCCTAATCCGTTAATCAATTTGTCGAAAGAACAAAATCGAATCCATCGTATTTATTGCCCTGCATCCTCCCTTGCACCTTACCCCCCTGCTACCTGCGCCCCGCTCCCCGAACCCTGCACCCTCCTCCTACCCCGTGGCATCCTGCCTGCTTTACGTTGAAACATGAATTCAGGTTTTTACAGTCCAGCATTTAGAATGATCGCTCGCGAGCAGGAGCGACTGCATGCGGTGTCCGAGAACCTGGCCAATTGCCAGACACCGGGCTTCAAACGCATCCAGGTGGCGCAGAAACGGTTCGACAGCCTGTTCCAGGAACATCTTACCCAGTATGACATGACGCCGAACACCGAACATTACGACCCAGTGGCTGTCGATTTCACGCCCGGCCCCATGCGACCTACGGACAGGGCGCTCGATTTCGCCTTGCGTGGCAACGGCTTCTTTGAAGTGCGCCATGGCGGCCAGACGTTTTATACGCGCAACGGCCATTTCACCCTCGATCCTAACCGTGTGCTGCGCAATGCCGACGGATTCGAAGTGCAGGGCGAAAATGGACAGATCGAATTTCCCCCGGATGTAGATGTGACCAAGTTGACGGTGTCCCATGACGGCACCATCCGCGGTCCGTCCATGAACGCGAACGATGGTCGACAGGTGACTGTAGGCAAATTTAAGGTTGTCGTATTCCACGACACGCATCGCCTGGACCGGGCCGGAACAACCTTGTTCAAAAAACCGCCGGACATGGCGCCCAGCGTGCCGGACCGCGCCGCCGAACAAGTGGTCAGCGGTGTGCTCGAAATGAGCAACACCACGGTTTACGAAGAGCTGGCGGAATTGATCACCACGGTGCGCTCATTCCAGGCCAGTCAGAAAATGCTGGAAGCACACGATGAAAACCAGGGGCGCTTGGTGTCTGCCATAAGTTGATACAGCGCAAAGCGAAGAGACAGGAGACGGAAACATGGAAAGAGCATTATGGTCGTCAGTAACGGGGATGAAGGCCCAGGAACTGAGCCTTGACAACATCGCCAACAACCTGGCCAACGTCAACACCAACGGCTTCAAACCGTTTCGCACATCGTTCCAGGACATGCTTTACTCCACGCTCGTCACGCCTGGCGCCACCAGCGGCGATAATGTCATCCCCAACGGCATCCAGATCGGTCACGGCACGCGTGTCGCCGAGTTATCGCGCTCGTTTCGCCAGGGCGCTTTGAAGGAGACCGGTCGCGACTTGGACCTGGCCATCGAAGGCGAAGGCTTTTTCGAGGTTACGCTGCCCGATGGAACCTCGGCGTATACGCGCGACGGTTCGTTCCGCATGACCGCCAACGGCGCGGTGGTCACAGTCGACGGCTTGAGCGTGGCTGGATTCGACGCGATCGACGACGGCACGACGGACATTACCATTGCCCAGGACGGATCCTTCTCGGCCACGGTCAATGGCGATACGGTTGAAAAAACGCGCATCACCCTGTCGCGTTTTCGCAATCCCGAGGGCTTGCACAGCATCGGGCGCAACCTGTTCATGCCGACCGAATCGAGTGGCCCCGCGGAGACAGGCCTGAACCCGGGCGAAAACGGCATCGGTACGCTGGGCCACCGCTACGTCGAAGCGTCGGCGGTCAATGTGGCCACGGAACTGGTCGACATGATCCAGACCCAGCGCGCTTACGAAGCCAACTCCAAGGCCATCAAGGCCGCGGACGAGATGCTCAACATAGCCAATTCTTTACGACGCTGACGATGAGGGAACCTGACCGATGAGACATCACAACAACCACCCTGCCCTATGGTTCGCCGTCTTTCTGCTCGCTGCCGGGACAAGGACCGTCGTTGCCACAGCTATTACCCTGGACATCAAACCTCACATAGTGGCTGCCGGCTCCAAAGTCCGCCTGGTCGAGATGGTCAAGGATCCCACGGCGCTACCGCGCGAATGGCGGCAGCGCATGGTGATCGATGCCCCAGACAGCGACGGCGGACAAATCATGCCCCTGGCAACCATTGCCTATGCACTGCAACGTTACCCGGACATGAACGAGATCCATCTGCGCGGCAACCTGCGCATCCGTATCGAGCGCGAACGCCAGCGAGTAGACCCGACGCTGATCAAGGAAGCTGTCGAAGCCTATATCCGCGGCCACGAAGCATGGGAGTCCAGTAAAATCACGATCAAGTTCGGACCAGTGCCGCAGGCGCTGACCGTGCCGGCCGGCGTCATGACAATCGAAGTCGCCGGCTTAAACCGGGCGGCCGACGAAAGCGCTTTCAACCAGTTCCGGGTGAATGTCCTGGTGGAAGACGACGTATCCCGTACCGTCAGTATATACGCTAAAGTATTTAGCATGGAAAAAGTCTGGGTTGCCACCAGGCCTTTGCAAAGCGGATTGAAGTTGAGTGCCGATGACGTGCGGATCGAGTTCCTGCCACGCGGCCGGCATTCGCGGCATGCGCTGCCCATCGACGAGTCGCCGACCGGCTTCGACCTCAACCGATCCGTCCAGGTCGGGCAGCCCATCCTGACCACCTACCTGCGCACACCGCTGTGCGCAAAACGGGGCGAATGGATCATGGTCACCATGGGCAGCGAGGGCATGCAGGTGACCTTGCGCGCCAAAGCCATGGATAACGGAAGACTGGGCGACCGGATCCTGTGCCTCAACGAGCGTTCACGGCGCCAGATTCTGGTTCAACTCACCGGCGATCACGAGGCTAAACCAGTCAATATGTAAGGACGGCATACCATGAAGGCAAGGATCGAAAAAGTTATTGCAAGCGTGAGCGCGCTGTTGCTGTTGACGGCAGGCACTGAGTTCATGGCCGCCGACGAGGCGCCTGACTGGTCGTTTGCCGCAGAGTTGTACCAGCACGAGAAAGCGCGCCGGATCGGCGATCTGTTGACCATCCTGGTCGTCGAAGAGTCCTCCATCAAGAAAGACGCACAACACAGCACCGAGAAGAGCATCGCCTATAACAGCCAGTTCAGCTTCCCTTCTCCCGTGGTCAACAGCAACGCCATCTGGGGCGCTGTCTCCAAACCCGCGTGGACGGTTTCCGCGAATCGCACGTTTGACGGCAAGGGCGGCATTTCAGATTCCGATTCCTTTTCTGCGGCCATCACCGTGCAGGTGATTGATGTCCTACCGAACGGCAACCTGGTCATCGAGGGCAAGCGCTACATCAACATGAAAAAGGAAAGAATCGAAATGACCCTTTCCGGCGTGGTGCGTGCACGGGATATCAACAACCAGAACCAGATCCAGTCCACTCAGATCGCCAACGCAATGATCGAATATGTCAGTACAGGCTCGGTTCAGCAAACCACCAAAAAGGGCGTGTTGCCCAGCATCGTCGATTTTATCAATCCGTTTTAAATGGAATATTCGCCATGAACAAGAAGACCAACTTCAAGCTTCTGCTCAGCGGTCTGCTGCTACTGGCCGGCATCAACTTGACGCCTGATGCGCATGCCATCGAAGCCCGGATCAAGGATATCGCCCGGATCGAAGGTTTGTATGGAGAAACGCTGTTAGGCTATGGCCTAGTCGGCGGTTTGAACGGGACCGGCGACAAAAACCTGGAATTCACCAAAGCGAGCATGGCCAACCTGCTGGAGCGCTACAAGCTGAGCCTGGCCGCGGACGACATCTCCAGTAAAAACGTGGCTGCCGTGCTGGTCACGGCCAAGGCGCCGCCCTTTCACCGGCCCGGTGACAACATCGACGTGCAGGTCTCGACCATCGGCGACTGCACCTCGCTCGAGGGCGGAGTGCTGATGATGACGCCCATGCTCAACGCGGGCGGCAAGCTGTATGCCCTGGCCCAGGGCGCGCTGGTGACAGGCGGTTTCAGCGTGGGCGACGCTGGCGATGGCGGGCAGGTCGATATCCGCAATTACACCACCGTTGCCACCGTACCCGGGGGCGCCGTACTGAGGCTGGGCCAGAACGCCGAGTTCGTCAAGGACAGCATCATGCGCCTGGTGTTGCGTAACCCCGATTTCACCACGGCCAATCGTGTGGCTGACGCCATCAACCACACATTCGAAGGCGCGGCCTATGCGCGCGACGGAGGTTCAGTGATCGTGCGCGTGCCCAGCGAGGTCATTGACATGGGCCAGGAAGCCCGGTTTGTCGCCACCATGGAATCGCTGACCCTGGTGCCGGATACTCAGGCCAAAATCGTGGTCAACGAACGAACCGGCACCATTGTGATGGGCGGAGACGTTCACATCGGTCCGGCGATCGTAGCACACGGCAACCTGACCGTGCGCATCACCTCTTCACTGGCCACATACATGCCGGAGTCCTTTACCCTGGCGCAACCGGTCGTCACCCCGGAGACGCGGGTGGAAAAGAAAGAGGAAAAGGCCAACATCATGTTGTTGCCCGGCACCACCACCGTGCATGAACTGGCCGAGATGCTCAACCAATTGGGCAGCACGCCGCGCGACATCATTTCGATTCTCGAAGCGCTCAAACGGTTGGGCGCCCTGCAAATGGAACTGGAGACCATGTAGATCCATGAACGAATTGAACATAACGGCATGCCCCTTGAATCGCACGCCCCAGGCAGCGGCAAACAAACCGTTGGATCCCAAATTGAAACACGCCTGCGCCGAGGTGGAGGGCATGTTTTTGAACATCCTGCTCAAGGAAGGATTGCGTCCCGCGCTGGAAGAGGCGGAAAACGGATCCATGCACGCGGTCAGCATGCTGGAAACCGCTGTGGAGCAGATGGCGCGTACCCTGGGCGAAACCGGCACCCTGGGCTTGGGAGAAACCTTGACCCAGCAACTGGGTCAATATCCGGTTGCCTATCCGATGTCCACGAACCAACACGGAAGTTCCCCTAGCCAAGGAAGGATCAAATCATGAACACGCAAGAAAAAGCACCTCAAGAACTGCGGAAAACCCTGCGGGAAATTGAAAGCGGCGCGCGCCAGTTGCAGAAAGCGCTATTGTCCAGGAATACCCATTCCATTCTTGAAATCGTGGCTGAACAGGAAAATACGCTGGAGCTTTTGAAACACTATCACGATACCGCGGCCGCGCGGAATGGCGCAGACCAAGATGACGAGACGATCCATCGCATTGTCGATCGCACTCGTCATATTCTGCGTACCAACCAACGCATCGCCCAGGTTTTTCTGGAAGTCATCGATCAGACCATTGCGTCCATCGCTCAGCAGGGCCGCCGCAACGCCGATGTATATGCGCGCGACGGCAGCAAACACGCCGTTCAGGCACCCGTGATCATCGAGGAGAAAGGATAAGCTCATGGCCTCGCTCAACGACGCTTTAACCATTGCCCGCAGCGGTGTGCTGGCCCATCAAGAGCGACTCGCGATTATCAGCCACAACATCGTCAATGTGCACACCGAAGGCTACCATCGCCAGCGCGCCGTACTGGGAACCAATCCGGAGAACATGCCCAACATCTACCAGACCCGGCGCTACTCCATTGGCACAGGGGTGACGGTTATCGATGTGGTGCGCGATTACAACATCATTCGCGAGCGCGCGATTCTGCCCGAAGAATCGGCCGCGTCCTACCACAATATCTTGGGCTCCATGTTGCCGGACCTGGAAGGCTTGCTCAAAGAGGGCGGCCTGACCAGCATCAACGAAACCTTGCGCGGCTTTTTCGAAGCATGGCAGGATGTGGCCGTGAATCCCGAGAACCTGGCCATGCGCAATGTCTTGCTGGAACGCTCGGGACAATTGACCGACGCTTTCAACCTGGCCGATGCCTACATCGTCGATTACCGCGCCACCATTGCCCGTATCTCGGGCCCTGATTTTGTCGGCGCCGTTCCTAACATGGTGGACCGCATCAACGACCTGGCCACCATGCTCCAGGACGTCAATGTGCGCATCGAACTGGCGGAACTGCAAAACACCACGGCCAACGATTTGATGGACCGGCGCGATCAGTATATCCGCGAATTGAGCCGGCTGGTCAACATCACGGTCGATGCCGACAATACGGTACAGATGGATGGCGAGGTGCTGGTCAGCGGCGACGGCGTCGTGCGTAACGACTTTGAAATATCGAGCATCGATCCGCTGACGTTCAATGTCGGTGGCAGCGCGGTATATACGATCCCCGGATCCATGCTGGGCGAACTGGGCGGTTACGTCGAGTTGGACAATATCGCCTCCACGCTGCGTAACGACATCACGACCCTAGCCAACGAAGTCGTCACCCAGGTCAACACGCTGCATCTCGCCGGCTTCGATCTGGACGGCAATGCCGGCCTGGATTTCTTCACCGGCACGACGGCCGCGAATATCACGGTCAATCCGGCGCTCTACAACCCGACCAATCCGTTGCTCAACAACCCGCGCCTGGTCGCGGCTTCGACCACCCAGTTCGATCCGCTGGCGCCGTTACCGACCGTGGGCGACGGCGCCCAGGCCCTGGCCATTGCCGACCTGTTCTATATGCGCTGGCCCGCCCTCGACAACCAGACGTTCAGCGAGTTTTTCACCGGCCTGACCACGTTGCTCGGTTCGCGTATCGCCTCAGAGGTCGACGCGGCCCAGGACGGCACCGATACCGTGCAGTTTCTAAACGAGATGATTCTGTCCGAATCGGGCGTCAGCCTCGACGACGAATTGATCGAAATGATCTCCGCCCAACGCGCCTACCAGGCTTCGGCCAAACTGGTGTCGGTCGTCGACGGCATGTTTGACACGCTCTTTGCCATGAAACGTTAAACCAGCCAATAACCCGGGAGCATCATGAAAAAGGAAAACCAGAAGGAAAAAGAGACCAGGAAAGCATTGAACCTGGCCAACCTGCTGAACAACAATATGTACGTGTTGGCCCAGCACCTGGAGTCGTATGCCGAAGCATTGCGCAAAGCTCCGGTCAAGAACCGGCCTTGAGTCGCATTCGTGGATGCACCCCGCTGACCCATGAAAAAACACGGCTCAACCAAAAAAACCGTGGCCCAGGCGCTGGTCATTGTCGGCGCCGGCGAACCGGTGGAAAAGCTGATCGACCTGGTGCAATCGGTTTGCGCGTTTCGTTTGACCGGCATTCTCGATCCTGACCCGACGTTGCGCGGCAAGTTCATCGCCGATGTTCCGGTCCTCGGCTGGTTGGGCGATGTGCCGCACCATGTCGAAGCAGCGGTCATCGGCGCACCGTTGAAACCAGCCGGATTTGACCGGCAGGCGGTCTATTACCTGCTGCTCAGCCGCGGCATCACGCTGCCCGCACTGATCGCCCCCTCCAGCCGCCGCGCCCGGGATGCGGTCGTGGGTTCAGGCGCGTTGCTGCTGCCCGGTTGTCGCGTGGGTAAGGGCGCCGGCATCGGCATCAACAACCTGATCGGAACCGGCGCCGTAATCAAGGCCCACACGCAACTGCCGGACCATTTCGTAGTAGCCGCCGCGGAAACCATGACCCAGACCGCGTTGCTGCTCAAACGCGCGTCCCCACCCAAAACCCTGAACGCGGTGTTGGCCCGTGAACACGAAACCCTGCAGGATATCCTGCAACGCATCAACAGCGCCAACATGGAGATCGTGCTCATTGTCGATCAGCGCGGCGCCTTGATCGGCGCCATTACCGACGGCGATATTCGCCGCGGTTTCCTGGCCGGCGTCGACCTGGGCCAACCGGTTTCGCTGATCATGAACCGCAAGCCCATAACAGTCGGACGCACCACGTCGCACGAAACCATGCTCCGCATCATGCGCGAACGCTCGATCCGCCATCTGCCCGTGATCGACGAACACGGACGGCCGGTGCGCCTGGAACGCATGGAGACGTTGATCGACGACCTGCATGGCGGCAACGACGCCGTAATCATGGCTGGCGGCCTGGGATCGCGCCTGCGCCCGCTCACCGACGATACACCCAAGCCATTGCTGCCCGTAGGCGACCGTCCCATCCTCGACCATATACTGGCCGGGCTGCGCGTCAGCGGGATCGAGGACGTGATCCTGTCGCTGAACTATCGCGGCGAACAGATCCGGCGTCATGTAGGGAATGGGCAACAGCACGATCTGCATGTCAATTACGTCACCGAAAAGCAGCGCCTCGGCACTGCGGGCGCCTTGTCGCTGATCCGGCCACGCCCGACCAAGCCTTTCCTGGTGATGAACGGCGACCTACTGACCAACCTCAATTTCGCCAAATTGCTCCGCTTTCAACAGGAAAGCGATCACGCCATGGTCATCTGCGTTCGTCAGTACGAGTTCCAGGTCCCTTACGGCGTGGTCGACCTGGAAAACGGAACGGTCCATGCGTTGCGCGAAAAACCGGTCTACCACCACTTCATCAATGCCGGCATCTACGTGCTCCATCCGGATTGCCTCGCATTCATACCGGAGAATCGCTACTACGATATGACCGACCTGATCAACCGCCTGCTGGCCGAGGGGCGCGGCGTGGGCGCATTTCCCATTATCGAATACTGGCGCGATATCGGGCGGCCCGAGGATTTGCGCGCCGCGGTGGAAGAACAGAGCCGGCTTCACAAAAAGAACGGTCGTCCCCAGGTTGCCGCCGCGGTCGAGAGCGCGTCATGAATTTCAACGGAACAACGGCTGTCGTTACCGGAGCCTGCGGTTTTATCGGCAGCCACCTGGCCGAGGCCCTGGCCCGCGCAGGCGCCCGCGTGCGCGCTTTGACCCTGTACCATGCCCGTGGATCACGCGGATGGTTGGACGAAACGCCTGCCGAACTGAGCGACCATATCGAATGCATAGCCGGGGATATACGCGATGCCGAACAGATGCGCCGCCTACTCGACGGATGCGACATGGTCTTTCACCTGGCCGCGCTGATCGGCATCCCCTATTCCTACGACGCGCCGCGCTCCTATGTCGAGACCAACATCACCGGCACGCTGAACATCCTGGAAGCGGCCCGATTCTACGGCACGCCACACGTGCTGGTCACCTCCACCAGCGAGGTCTACGGCTCAGCGTTGCGCATACCCATTGACGAGGAGCATCCCCTACAAGGACAAAGCCCTTATGCCGCAACGAAGATCGCGGCCGAAAAACTGACCGAAAGTTATGTCCGCTCGTTCGACCTGCCCGCCATCGTAGTCAGACCTTTCAATACGTTCGGACCGCGCCAGTCCGCGCGCGCCGTGATTCCGACCATCCTGATGCAATTGCTGAGCGGCGCGGACCGGATCGTGCTGGGCAATTTGGAGACCACCCGCGATTTCATGTATGTGGCCGACACCGTGGAAGGATTCATGCGCCTGGCCCAATGCGATGGAGCGCTCGGTCAGGTCGTCAACATCGGCACGGGCCGCGAAATCGCCATCGGCAAACTGGTCGAAACCGCCTGCACAGTGTTGGATTGCCAAGCCGAGGTGCGCGGAGACAGCGCCCGTATCCGGCCCGGCGCCAGCGAAGTCATGCGGCTTTGTGCTAATGCCGGTCGCTTGCATGCCTTGACCGACTGGCGACCGCCGGCAAGGCTGGAACACGGCCTGCGCAAAACCGCGGATTGGATGCGCCAACGCATGGAACACTTTGAACCAAAACGTTATTATGTCTGAAAAAAAACCGAGCAAACCCTTGGCCGTCGTCTTCGATCTCGATGACACGCTTTATCCTGAACGGCAATATGCTTTCAGCGGCTTCCGCGAAGTCGCCGAGTTCATCGATTCCCTCTACAGCCGCAAAATCTATCCCGATCTGGTGCGGCATTACATGGCCGGCGAACGCGAAGATCTATTCAAACATTCCTTGCAGAACCACTTCAAAGGGGTTGAGGATAGTTTTATCAACAAGGTGCTCTATATATACTGGGCCCACATCCCGCGCATCGCGCTCTATGCGGATGCCGACATCTGTCTGGCCGATTTGCAGGAACAAAGCATCCGCGTCGGCATCGTCACCACAGGCTCGTCCTCGATCCAGCGCAACAAAGTGCAGGCCCTGAACCTGGAGCCACTGGTCGACGCAGTAGTTTATAACGACGAACTGCTGGGCCGCAAAGCCCCTGGCCAGCCTAGCGAAGACGCCTTTCACATCATTGCCCTGCAACTGGGCGTAGATCCTCGGGACACCCTTTATGTCGGCGACAATCCACTGACCGACTTCCTGATCCCGAAAAAACTGGGTCTGCGAACAGTTTGGATCCAGCGCCCCGATAGCGAACATCATGCCACACAACCCCCAACGCGGGAACACGTACCTGATCTGACCATTCCCGTGCTGACGCAACTGACAACGTTATGGATGGCACGCGCCGGACTTAGGTGAAAGAGATTTTTCAAAGATACCTTTTCGCATAATAATATTGCGACTGGTTCCTCAAGTCGTAATTGACCAGAACTATCGATGAATTGCTGGATATCAGCCAGCTTGAGATGGTCAGCCCATGATGTGCTGAGCCGCAAACCACAGATCCAAAAAGATCAAGCCCCAGCGCTACTCATCACCACTTTTCCCATATATTGTAAGACCGTCCTATAATCCGGGGAGATCGAATCATGAGCACATTAGCCCAGGAATGGAAAATGGAAGACATGCGCGAAGTCCGAGGAGCGGCTTTACCCATAGTATCCAATTGTCGCGAGCTTTGTCGCAAGCTTTTTCGCGACAAAGCACGGATCTTGGTGGAGCAGCGATTGATCGACTTGCACTGCCTCAATCGTTGGCCGTTGTGTCGCTATGGTCCTACGGCTTCTAACCAAGAACACTCGGTCTACGATTCTGGTGAAGTTCTGTCCCGTGAACGGTTACCTTGAATCTTACTATTTTGCCCCCCCTTTTCCGGGAAGGTTTTTTTTACTTTTTCTTCTTTTCCGGTTCGGGTTTCGGTTCATCCGCGGCCTTTTCACCGCCGGGAAGATCGGATTCGGGGATATTGAGCTTTTTAGCCACATGGGGATTGAGTTTGGAACGGGTCAGCTCGATGGCTTCATCCAGAATGGCCTGTTTTTCTTCTTCCTTGGCCTGTTTCTCATCGTAACGCTCCCGCGCCTTCCCCCTCAATTTGCCGACTTTTTCCATCTCACGTTCCATCTTTTTGAATTCGGCATCTTCGTATTTGGCCAATTTCTCGTCGGCATCCACGGGGTCGGTGTAGGCTTTGACCACCTTCAATTTAGGTGCACTCATCTTACCGCCGGGAAAACTCGGTTTGGTATCGTCTTGCTTGGCTTCTTCTTTCCACTCTTTTTCCGCTTCGCGCAAGGCTTGCGAGAAATACATTCCCTCCGCGCGTACCCGTTCCTGCAACGCTTTAAACTCTTCCGCATTGCACACTTTGTACTCAAAACTCTTATCCATCTTGTAGACTTTTACCAAGTGATAATAATCTATAGCACTGCTGATGATGGTGCTGCTGAAAAAACTCAGTGCCATCAGCATCAGCCAAACATTTGTTTTCTTCATCGATTTTGCTCCTCATTTCATAACCAAACGTTTTCAGTTTAGAAATATAATACTTTTTGAAGAGAAATCAATATAAATTGATTACTATTGCAAGCAACCCAGGATGGTGTCCAGTTTCTCGCTCAGCTTTGAGATACCGAAACTGTACCTGCGCTGGTTGATGGGATGGTTCAGCCAAATATCGGCGGTTTGGCGAATACTCTTGTGTTTCGGCAGATTCGGCATAATGGACAGGAATTTCATTATGAAAAGGCCCACATTGGATTCCGGTTGGCGGTATTTGTTAGCTTTATCAACCAAATAGCGGATCGTATTGTTCTGGCTGCTGTCGTCGAGGGTTTTGAGCACTTTGGCCAGAATGCGTTCCATTTTTACGATTTTCTTACGCTCTTCGTGGGGGATGTGGCCTTTGAATCGGATGATTTCCAGCGAATCCTGCATGATGTAAAAAGAAATGTACATGGCCAGGTATACGTCGTATTCGTTGATGATGCCGCCCTCGTCAATAAACGTTTCAATATGTTCCAAGCCATCCATTTGTGCGGCATTGGATTTGAACTGGCGATGCATGATCCACTGATGAACGTCCGGAATCCATTGTATCATACTCGTCAGGGCCGGTTTCATATTATCTGGATCGACCAGCACTTCACTTTCCCATTCGCACTTGCGCGCCTCGTCGGTTTTCCCGGTAACGCGCAATTCCGAAGCCAAGGCCTGTAGTTCGTAATAGAGCTGGCGGCGCACGTACGTGCTGTCAAAGCCTTGGTTTTCGATCTCAGTGGCTTTATGCCAGATCTTCAACCGTCGAATAGCGGGATAACGATCCTCCATCTCCTTGGTGAACATGCTGATATCGAAATCGAGATGCGGCGGTTTCTGCGCTGGTTCCCCAACGCCCTCGCTGCGAAACGTGGGCATTTCCGGATCCAGAACCTGGTAACGCCAACGCATCATATTGTTGATTTGGCTCTCGGCTTGATCCAGAGTGCGCATGAAATCGTACTTGGGATTTGAGCGCCAATCATCCCGAAGAGTATTGAATAGACGATGGTAGGCGCCCCACTGAAACCCGGGCTCGGTCTGCACGAATATCTTCTTCAATGCATAATAATCTTCTTTTTCCGAAGCATCCTTCACCTTGGTCAACAACTCAAGCGCGCGCGAAGGTGTGAATTTATCAGGCGCTTTGAGCACTTTGGGTTTATCACCGGCAAGTATGGTGATGTTGTTGGTAACGGGCATCCAATCCGGTCGATAAAAAACCAGGTTGTATTTGCCCGGTGCAAGGCGCAGTTTATTTTTGCTGGGATTGTAATGAAACCAATTGGTGGATGTCACCAGACGGTAACGTATTTTGACCCGGGGCGATGCAAAATCGCCTGGATCGATGTCGATCTGAATGCGTTTCAAACCGAAATTGGTCACCGCGAATTCAAGACCATGACCGCCGACATAGGTCATCTCGCGGACATGGGGTTCATATTTGGCCTCTGCCGAACAGGTGATTGTGGCCAGCATGTTTTCCTCGGTCAGCTTGACCATCCAGAACTGGGACTTCTCGGGATCGACCAGTTTCTTTTCCATCAACGTGCCGCTGACGGTCATGGCAAATTCCGATCGGTTTTCGATGCTCAAGAAAAAATACTCCCGGGCATCCTTAAGCGCATCAAGCAATCGTGCTATTTCATGGCCAAAAACCTTGCCGCCACTCTTGGAATTGAGCAGATCATCAATATATGCCAGACGCTCATGTCTTTCATCCGGCGATTCTGTTATTTCCACTATTCGCAAAATATCTTTTTCACAGCTATCCCGGTCTCTGAACCAATCCTGCAATTCCTTTTCGTTGTTTTGCACAACGGGACGGCGCGCCGCGAGTTCGCGAATCAGGTATTTCACCTTTTCCAGTTCAACACGACTGCGCATATCGACCCTGAGTTCAGAGGATTCGTCGCTCTTGACCATGCCCATGGCAGCTCCTGCATCGGTAGAGGCACGACCGAGCAGGAAGCCGCGGTTGTGCGCCATGATCTTCTTGCGCATGAACTCATACATGTCCTTGTACTCGCTCTCGGTCATGCCCATGACATCGATAAACGGACTGAGGGTTTGCCACTCTTCCAGCCATTTCGAGGCCCGGACACCGTCATCATGCTGGATGCAATGGGCAAAGGCATTGCTGATATTGATGGGGATCGACCGCGCATAGCCCTGAAGTTCAATGTGCCAATTATCCCATTGATTTTCATGCGCCTTGTCTTTCTTCCGCCACATGCTGCTTTTGATCAGAGCATTCTTCAAGTCGTTGATGTAGCCGCTCTGGGTGCGATACAAGCTCAGTTTCTGGATGATGTGCGGCATGCTTCTGCGCGCTAGTTGAGGCTGCATGCTCTTCCAGACCAAAAACCCGACAGCACAAGTGACGAGCAGCAGAATACCAGCGGCAATGCCCATGATGGTCATCATCTTCTGCTTTTTGCGCCGTTCTTCCTCAGCCATGACCGCGCTCATGGCCTTCTGGATGTCCTTGACCATCTGCAGGCTCTGTTCCGGCTTCACGCCGATGGAGGCCTGTTCGCCATCACTGATGTCGGCCATGGTGAGCATGTCTTTATTCAGCACCACGGTTTCGTCTTCGATATCGATATCGTACATATTCATATCCTTCTGGAGAATATCCAGCAGGATCTTGTTGATCTCGAGACGCATTTCCGAAGCACTGCGATAGCGTTTTTCCGGTTTGATGCTGATCGCCTTTTCAATGACACGTACCAGTTCGGGATGTTCGTTGAACGGAGGGATGCGATAGCTCAAAGCCGGTTTTTCAAGGCCGTTGGCACGGGCCATGAACTTCTCAAAAGCCGCGGTCTGCTCCATAGGCAAACGTTCAAAGGCCATTCTGCCGGTCAAAGCCTCGTATAACGACAGGCCCATGGCATAAATATCCGTTCGCGGAGAACCGCGCTCATTACGATTGGGCAGGGCGAATTCAGGGGCCATGTAATCCAGGGTGCCGGGTACATGACCGGTGGTCATGGTGGCATTGGCGTCACGCGCGATGCCCAGATCGAAAATGCGCGCGTTTTCCGCATCGTCCGGTGGTGCATAAAGGTTGCCGGGTTTGATGTCGCGATGGATAATGCCCCGATCATGCAACCCCTGCAGTGCATCCAGGTAATTGGCGAACAGCTTCAACGCGTCCACCACTTGCAAGCCGCCTTTTTTCGGGCTGACCCGTTTGCGCAGACTCCAGCCCGGCATGCCCTTGAGAAATTCCATGACAATGAAGAACTCCTTGCGGTCCTTCATAGTCTCGATTTCAATGAATTCATGCACCTTGACCAGGTATTTGTTGCGCACTTCCTTGAGAATACGGGCTTCCTTGAGAAAACGTTCGGAATGAGCCTGGGCATAGAGATACTTGATGGCCACTTCATCGCCGTCATCCTGGCGCACAGCTTTGTAGACTTCGCCAAACCCGCCTTTGCCGGCGAAACTGATCAACTCATATATGGCCTCGCCGCCGTTGATCGCCTTGCGCTGAACTTTCTGAAAATCGTTCAACATGGTGGAAAAGAGGGCGTAACGCTCTTTGCGCACAGGGTTGAGTGCCTTGCGTAGCAATGTCCTGATGTTGGGCGTCAGCACCTTAAAGCAACCATGATCGAACGAGGGTGCCACAGTTTCTTCGCCACGCCAACGATTCATGTAGCCCACTTCGGGTTGTTCACCCAGGCTGGGGAAGGGGGTTTTACCTCGAATGGTTTCGTAAAGACAAACACCCAGGCTGAACACATCGGACACTTCATCGCCATGGAAATCGCGGGTGGTGATGTAATCAGGCGCACGGTAATCATAAGCGCCCTGCCAGACCGTGGTCATGCCCGATTTGATCGATTCCTGCTTGGCGATGTCAAAATCGAGCAGTTTCACTGATTCGTCACGGCCGATGAAAATGTTGGACGGTTTCAAATCGCGGTGGGTCAAGCCCTTGGATTGGGCATAAACCAAGCCTTCCATGACTTGAATGTAGATGTCCTGCACCTCTTCAAACGGCAGACCATCGTTGAACCGTTTCAAACGATCTTCCAGCGTCTCGCCGTCAAGAAACTCCATGACCAGGCAACGCGATTCCTCGAAACCGATCTCACTGACAAAATAATCTTTATATTGTACGATATTGGCTTGATCCAGGCTGCAAAGCAATTCCGCCCGGTTGTTGAAGGACTGATCCGAACCAGATTCACTGCCGTAATGCAGAACTTTGAGCGCTACGATTTCACCCTGCGCCACCCGACCCTTGGATTCACCTGTATATTCGGCTTTATAGACCTGAGCCTGCGCCCCTCGTCCAACTTCACTGAGAAGTTTGTAATCACCGACCATGGTTTCTTGCATAGAAACAGGCTCCTTGCTCACATGGTACTTTCTTTTGCTTTGCTTATTTTGGCAATGACTTGCATCATCTTTTCAAACAACGTATTCAAACGTTCGATATCGACATTAATCAGCCATTCTCTGGCATCGCGATTGTAAGAGCTGTACTCTTTTTCAATGGCGTCCTGAATTTTGAGCATCGTATTCACTTCTTCGCGTATATCGTCGCGCTCTTCATCTTTCCACGCCAGAATCTGATTGTAGCTCATATCGATCAACGTACGAATGACGATCCACAGGTTTGCGTCTGCTTCCACAAAGAAATCGTCCAGCACATCGATTGGACAATTGCGGATCTGGTGCACGTCAATCGGTAAGTCACCGTTCAGTCCTGACCACGATTCAAGCTTATCCAGTTTTTGTTTCAGTTTTGTTAGCGACACGACGAAATCTGATTTATTTTTTTGGAAATCTTTACGTTTCCCGAAGAATATCATCATTTTTTCAATACGTGAAATTGGTTCAAACAAACCGATCAGTTGACGGCAACGCGTAACCCGTTCCACATAATGTTTGGACAGATCCTTCTGCCATTTGTGGGTCAGGGCGCAGAACAGGCTGGCCTTTTCCTCCGGCTTGCGGATCCAACCCACGTCCGAGCGCGGTAGTGCATCCACCCCGAATTTGTCCAATTGCTCGATGGCGTTCATTTCGTAATCGGTGTAAAGCTTTTTTACGGCGTCGCCTTTCAAGGCGATGTCGGCGATGTCTTCCCAACGTGTCAGCCATGCGTGGTAAATGGCGGCAGCCTGGGGCACGTTGGAAAAAACCATGTCGCTGACGGTCAACGCCGTCATTTCATCCCGGAACGGCCCCCAGCGTCCGTTTTTCTGCAAGGAGTGGATCTTGTCCATGACATCCCAGTCCACACGACGCAGCAGTTCCGACAACGGCACTTCCTGATCCAGCGTTTCGTACAATTCGGCCATGTTCTCCATGTGATCCGGCGCCGGTTTCTTTTTTTCAGGCAGCTTGATGTAGCCCAGCTTGATCGTGGCCACGAAGCCGCCGATCAGCAACAAGAGCAGGCCAATCAGCGACACGGCCAGGATGGTGAAGGACCGGTCCCCCACAGGTTTACGTTCGACGGCTTTAAAGGCCGTCGAACGGGCCATCAAAGCATCGCGCTCGCTGCTCGGTTCGAAAAGCTCGTCTGGCATGGACGGTTCTTCGTCCGGCGCCAGGTGCGGCGGTTCATCGACATAAGCCTCCTCAACGGGAGGGGGGTCATCAGGCATTTCTTCGATGGGAGCATGGCTCTGGGCCTCCCTTTCTTTATGGATAATTTCCAGTGCGCCGACCCCCTGCTCCGACGTAGGGCTTTCGGAAACCGTTTCTTTAACGGCATCATGCGCTGCGCCGCCCTCGACCCTGACTAAAATGGCGGTAATATTGTCCTTGCCACCGGCCCGGTTGGCCTCGTCAATCAGTTTCTTGACCGTGACGTTGAGTTCGCAATTGGCGTACTGGCGTAGCAGCTTGGTCAGTTGTTTGTCCGGAAGCATACCGGACAGACCATCGGAACAGAGCAGAAACATATCGCCGGGCGCCACGTCGACGTTGGTCAATTCCATGGAGACATGATCCGCCAGGCCCACGCCGCGGGTAATCACGCCCTTGAGCATGGTGGGCATCATCTTTTCGTTATCCATGCCAATGGCACGCGCCACAGAGTGATCCTTGGTGATTTGTTCCAGTTTTTTGTTGCGAAAACGATAAGCGCGACTGTCACCGGCATGCAGGGCGACCGCGCGTGATTGATTCTGATGATCGAAAACCAGCACAACGGATGTTGTGCCGGTATTGCCTTTCTGACGTTGCAGCGAACGATCTTTGATCCAGTAACTGGCCTTGTTCATGGCTTCGCGAACCATTTGCGCCCTGTATTGAATGGTATATTTGCCGTCGTCAGCGGAAATCTTGGAAAATTCTTCCTGCATGGCTTCCACGGCGGCTTTGCTGGCGATTTCGCCTTCTTCCAACCCACCCATGCCATCCGCCACGCAGAACACGCCATAATTGGGAAGACTGATCAGATTGTCTTCGTTATTCTTGCGCTTGCGACCAACATCCGATAACTGAGAAAAATTTAGATGATCATAAAGACTCACAGTTAACACACTTCCCGTTTTTAAAACACCCATCAAAATCTGTCGTACATAAGTTTATAGTTCAACAAGGAAATATTGTTATTATCCCGATCTTGATCAAAATTCAAGTCAAACCGAAAAAGATAATCCAAATATCACGCGTGCAGCCTCTATGGCGCCATTCCAACATCCGATCCATAGTTCCTGCTCCTGGGATGTCCCCATTATCATCGTGCGATGCTGTAATGTAACATAACGATGAAACTTTGCCAGTTTTTTTCCCTGTCTGTTTCATGAAAAAGTGGCGAGAGGCAAGGTAAAATTCTGTCCGACATGTCCGACATGTCCGACGAGTCCGAGGAGATCGACAAAGCTCGCGACAAAGAAAAAATCACCCGGTACGCCCCTCTGCTGCCATATTTTTTTGTAAAAAAAACTTGCTCTATGTGCAATGCCGTGTTTTAATTTTGCAAATTATGCAAAGTAAGGAAAAAAATATGGAAGCGATTGAGATTAGAGACAAAGTTGAG